>DDJS01000079.1 GCA_002339165.1 Cellvibrionales bacterium UBA2618
ATGGCGTTGCGCTATGCCGCTAAGGGTATCTCCGGCAACCACAGCATACTCACTTTGTGCCCGCCATATAGATCGATCTTTGGAGGATAAAAAGCGCCGCAAATCGACGCTACGATCTACGGGTATAAGCACTGTGAAGGGGCCATTGGGCGGTGTAACCGAGCGTCGAAAAGCGGGATTTAAATGCCCCAGTTCGGTGGTCGTGAGATCAGCCGCTTGCGCCAATACCGAGAGTTCTATTGGCGCATCGAGGAGGATCTTTTCGAAGTACGGACGGTTGGCTATGTAAGGTAGGTTGATGCCGTAATGTTGCGGGTTCTTGACAAGGTCGGCTAAGGCTAAAAGTTTAGGGACGTAGTTGTAGGTTTCTTCCCTCAGTTTGAGCGACCAAAAATCACCTGATTTTCCGGCTGCTCGGCTCTGAGCAATTCTCTTCGCTAAAAATCCCTCTCCGGCGTTGTAGGCTGCTAGCGCCAATAACCAGTCGTCGTCAAACAGGTTATGTAGATATTGCAAGTAGGTCATTGCCGCTGCGGTCGATGCCAGTACATCGCGCCGTCCATCGTACCAACGATTACGCGCAAGACCATAGTACTCGCCAGTTGTTGGGATAAATTGCCACAGCCCGACGGCATGACTAGCCGAGTATGCCAGCGGGTCATAGGCGCTTTCTATAATTGGCAGAAGGGCGATTTCTAAGGGCATGCCGGCGCGGTTCAATTCATGCGTGATGTAGTGAATAAAGGGACGCGCTCGCTCGAACACGGCGGCTAGGTATTCTGGTTGCCTTAAATACTGCTGTCGAAACCGCGCGACCCGCTGCGGTAGATGCTTCGGCGAGAGCTGATAACCATTGCGAATGGTCTGCCAGATTGCCGGTTTTTGCTGCATTCGCAGTTGCCCAGGAGGGGTCGTTACGGCGGCGAGTTGCAGAGTCTTGGTTGGATTGCCTTCACTACCGGTGAAGGGCGCTTCGGCGTCGGGCAAAGGCTGAGTCGTAGCATCGCTGATTAGGCTCGATGGGAGAAGTGCTTGCAGTGTTGCTATCGATTTACAACCACCAAGCGCCAGTACTAGCATTAACAGTACTGTACTTGAGATTACTGGGCGCGTTTGTCGGGTTGAATATTCAGTATTAAATTGAATCACATGTCTTCTTTTTATAAGTGCATCGGCTTATTGGGGCTTATACGACGGTAAATTATTGGCTTGGCGAGTCATTTAAAATTGATCTTTCCATTTTCGAAGCGCCGCAAAAATAGCCTCTTCTGGCGGATTCGTGAGGTCGATACGCGCTGTTGCTATACTGGCAACTGAGGGGATTGCGGTTCTAATAAATGGGTTGGTGCGTTTCTCCAGTGCGAGGCTGCTCGGCACCGTTGGGGTGTCGCTTGCGCGTGCTGCCGAATCGTCGCCCCAACGCCGTTTCAAATCTGGATTGTGAGGTTCCACAGCCAAGGCAAATCGAAGATTTGCAAGGGTATATTCGTGCGCACAATATACCTCGGTATCGTCGGGAAGCGCGCTAAGTTTTTGCAGTGACCGATACATTTGCGTGGCAGAGCCTTCAAATAATCGACCGCAGCCACCGGCAAATAGAGTATCACCAGAAAAAAGTATCGGTTTGCACAGACTTTCGCCACCGGCATAGTAGGCAATATGATCGAGCGTATGGCCAGGCACCCGAAAAATATCGAAATCTATGCCGAAACAGGTGACTTTTTGGCCTTCATCTAAGGGATGGTTAATACACTCGGCCGACGATTGACTGGGCCCGTAGACCGGCACGCTGGCATGCTCGAGTAATTTGGGTACACCGCCGACATGATCGGCGTGGTGGTGGGTGATTAAAATCCCCGCGAGGGCACAACGGTTTGCTTGCAACCATTTAAGCACTGGTTCGGCATCGCCTGGATCGACGACAAAAACGCTGCGCTGGTCGGCGCAGCGGATGACCCAGATGTAGTTGTCGTGTAAAGCGGGTATTGCAACAATATCAATGGTTGTATCGGTGCTAATCATCGGTCAGTCATCTCGCGCTGGTGTTTAGAGAATCGAGAGAACATAATAAGAGGCAAACGTTGTTTAGTCACTCGCTATGTTGTCCGACCGTATTAAAAGCTTACGAAGCGCGCTGTTAAAGCACTTAGAAATCGCCGATCTGGGGCACTCTTCTGGTTCGTTAAAGAACTGGTTTGAGTCTGATTTTGGTGCGTATATCGGTGCCTCTGAAGAGCGTATTATGCGCGCCGAATACGCGCAATTGCCGGGTTATCGTCTACTCAGTTTAGGTGCTACAGGAGATCTTCAAGCGAGTCATAATTTTGCTCAATTACACCGTTTTAGCCTGCATCCCTCAGACGCTGGACGACGGCATGCGGCGCAGGCTAATTATCACCAATTACCCATTCCGTCGGGTGTCGTGGATGTGGCATTGATGCAGCACGGGTTGGAATTTTCGGCGTCACCGAAAGCGGTTCTGTCGGAGGTCTGTCGGGTGATCATGCCCGGGGGGCATCTGGTGCTGTGCGTATTCAATCCGTTCGGGGTCCATGGTGGGATCAAATGGCTGATGCAATTGTTGACCAACCGGCCGCAATATCGATTTCACAATTTGCGCGCTAATCGCCTTGCCGACTGGCTTTCACTGCTCAGTTTTCAGGTGCTAGATGTCCATTATGGTGCGTTCAGCCCGATCGCAAAGTCGGCTCCCAAGCAGTCCGAACTCGCACCGTGGGAAGCCCTTTGCGAGCGCGCTAATCTACCGTTTGGGAATGTCTATATAATGCACGCAGTCAAACGCGAGATCCAGGGTATCGGGCGGCGCTCGACCCGCTGGCCAAAGCCAGTTCATGGTTACGGTCAGCGGCGCATGCAGAGCGAGCAACAGCGCGGTAGCGCACGGAGCCGAAAGCATAAATTTGATGAGGACAGCAATGCAACAAGTTGAAATATTTACCGATGGCGCCTGTCGCGGCAATCCCGGTCCGGGTGGCTGGGGGGTTTTGATGCGACATGGAGGAGTCGAAAAATCACTGTTCGGCGGTGAGTTAGAAACCACCAATAATCGTATGGAGTTGACCGCCGTTATCGAAGCTTTAAAGGCTTTAAAACGGCCCTGCCGGATCACCCTATGTTCTGATTCTACTTATGTGCTGAAAGGCATACAAGAATGGCTGCCGAATTGGAAAAAACGCAACTGGAAGACTGCGGCAAAGAAACCGGTAAAAAACGTCGACCTCTGGCAGCAACTGGATGCGAGTATGCAGCAGCATCAAATAAATTGGCAGTGGGTTAAGGGGCACAGTGGACATCGCGAGAATGAATTAGCCGACCAACTGGCCAATCGCGGCACCGACGAGGTGCTCAATGATCGTCGACATCGAGACGCGAGCCCATGAGACAAATTATTTTAGATACCGAGACGACCGGGTTAGAAACCTCTCAGGATCATCGTATTATTGAGATTGGCGGGGTTGAAATGATCAACCGTAAGCTCACTGGACGCCACTACCACCAGTATATCAACCCCCAGCGACCGATCGACGAGGGCGCCATGGCCGTGCATGGTATCAGTGAGAAATTTTTGGCCGATAAACCCGTGTTTGCAAGCGTTGCTGACGAATTTTTGAGTTTTATCGACGCTGCCGATCTAGTGATTCACAACGCGCCATTTGACGTAGGTTTTATCAACCATGAAATTGCCAAATTGGGCAGTGCCTATGTACCTGTCGACGAGTGCTGCCGAGTGGTAGACACGCTGGTGATGGCGCGCAGCAAACATCCCGGACAAAAAAATAACCTCGACGCTCTGTGTAAACGCTACGGCGTCGATAATTCACAACGCGAACTGCACGGTGCGCTGTTGGACGCTGAAATTCTTGCCGACGTTTACCTGCTAATGTCCGGAGGGCAGGTCAATTTAAATATTAACGAGCAGGCGGGCGGAAGCGGTGACAGTGGCGCGGGAGCGGTATTGGCGAGGCGTCTTTCGGGCGCCAGGCCGCCTTTACGGATTATTAAGGCGAGCGCTGAGGAAGAGCATAGCCATCGCGAAAAATTGGCCAGTATTCATGCGGCTAGTGGTCGATGCCTTTGGCTTGAGAGCGGCGACTGACATTTGAACGAGAGCAATACCCCAGTGATGCCAGCGACAACTCGGCAATTCACCCAGTTGGAACGCAACATTACCGCCAGTGCACTGTGCGCCGAGCGCTGGCCCTTGATTCGTGGGCTTAGACGCCTGCAACGCGATTTCAAACGCCAGCGCGAGGTCGACAGCGATTGGCAGGATTGGCACCAGCGTTACACGTGCGCGCAACAGGCGGTCGAGCGCCGTCGCAACCATTGCCCCTCGATAAGCCTCCCCGATCTTCCGGTTAGTCATCGAGCAGAGGAAATTTGCGCGTTGATTCAGCGCCATCAAGTAGTGGTCATTGCCGGGGAGACAGGGTCGGGCAAGACCACACAATTACCAAAAATGTGTCTGTTGGCCGGGCGTGGCATGTTTGGCACCATAGGTCATACCCAACCGAGACGCGTGGCGGCTCGCAGCGTCGCCCAGCGTCTTGCCGATGAGTTAAAATCGCCACTCGGCGACGCGGTGGGCTACCAGGTGCGGTTTGCCGATCAAAGTTCCGCCGATGGCTACATTAAAGTCATGACTGACGGCATTCTACTGGCTGAAATTCAACGCGATAAGTTTTTGAGCCGCTACGACACACTGATTATCGACGAGGCGCACGAGCGCAGCTTAAACATTGATTTTTTACTCGGCTATCTAAAAAAACTGCTGCCCAAACGTCCGGATTTAAAACTCATTATTACCTCCGCGACCATCGATCTAGAAAAGTTTTCTGCACACTTTAGCGATGCGCCGGTACTGCAGGTGTCCGGTAGAAATTATCCAGTGGATATTGTCTACAGTCAGGAGTCACAACTCGACAGCTCTCGCGAGCAGATAATCGTCGAGTGTATTGCCGAAATTCAGCGCACCGGCAATGACGGCGATATATTGGTCTTTCTCAGCGGTGAGCGTGAAATTCGCGAGACCAGTGTGGCCATTCGCCGTGCGGCGATGCGCGACCTCGAAGTCGTGCCGCTTTACGCGAGGTTGAGCCTTAGCGAACAAAGCAAAATATTTTCACCCCACCGAGGTCGCCGCGTGGTGCTGGCGACCAATGTTGCGGAGACCTCGCTGACGGTGCCGGGTATCGGCTATGTGATTGACACCGGACGCGCTCGAGTGTCGCGCTACAGCTACCGCACCAAAGTGCAACGGTTACAAATTGAAGCCATTTCCCGCGCCAGTGCCAATCAACGCGCGGGACGCTGTGGGCGGGTGCGCGCTGGCGTCTGTTATCGGCTGTATACCGAAGACGACTTCGAGCGCCGACCGGAGTTTACCGACCCAGAGGTACTGCGAACCAGCCTTGCTGCGGTAATTTTACGCATGTTGGAATTGAATATCGGCGATATCCGCGAGTTTCCATTCATCGATTCGCCGGATTCACGCATGCTCAGTGACGGCTACAAATTACTCGAGGAGTTACAAGCGGTGACCGCCACGGGTCAGTTGACGCCGGTTGGCAAGAAAATGGTCGCGATCCCCTTAGATCCACGACTGGCACGGATGCTGATCGAGGCGTCGAGCACTGGAGCACTGACCGAGACCATGGTGATTACTAGCGCCCTGAGTATTCAAGATCCCCGGGAACGCCCAGTCGATCGCCAACAGGCGGCGGATCTTGTGCACGCACAGTGGCGCGATGCAGACTCTGATTTTGCTACGCTGCACAACCTTTGGCGTCATCTCGAGGAGCGCAGACAAAGCCTTTCAAGCAATCAATTCGCCAAGCATTGTCGCAGTCATTATTTATCTTTTTTGCGGGTTCGAGAGTGGCGAGATCTGCATCACCAAGTGCACTCGGCATGCCGGCAACTGGGTTTTAAAGAGAACCGCCAACCGGCTAATTATGCCGGTATCCATCGAGCCCTATTGAGTGGACTGCTCAGTCAGGTGGGTATTCGCGATGGCCGCCGAGAATTTATCGGCACTCGCAATCGGCGCTTTTTTATTTTCCCCGCGTCGGGATTGGCAAAGACGCCACCTAAGTGGGTTGCCGCTGGATCGTTGATGGAGACCAATAAACAGTATGCGTTGAACGTTGCTAAAATTGATCCCGCCTGGATAGAGCCGCTGGCAACGCATTTAGTTAAAAGCAGTTATAGCGAGCCGTTTTACCATGTCCGTTCAGGCCAGGTGATGGCAAAACAACGGCAGACGCTCTTTGGCCTGACCGTGGTCGAGGATAAAAAGGTGCAATATGGACACATTGCGCCGCTGGAGGCCCACGAAGTGTTTGTGCAACAGGCGCTAGTCGAGGGTGGCTATCGTGGCAAAGGGGATTTTCACGCAGCTAATCAACGACTGTTCGACGAGTTACAGGGCTTTGAAGATCGCACCCGCCGTCGGGATTTGGTGGTTGATGAGCGAGCGCTGCAATCGTTCTACCGCGAGCGGGTGCCGGAAAGCATTTGCAATCTCGCCGACTTTGAAAAATGGCGTCATTCGGTGGAAAGTGACGGTGTGCGTGTGCTGTATATGGGCAACCAACATTTATTGCTGCGAGAGTTAAGCTCGGACGAATTGGCACAGTTCCCCGAGTCTGTTGAGTGCGACGATAATCAGTACCAGCTGCGCTATCACTTTGAGCCAAACCACCCAGAGGACGGCGTTAGCGTTATTGTGCCGCAGCCGTTATTGCATCAATTGCCGCGCTATTATTTTGATTGGTTGGTGCCGGGGATGCTGCGCGACAAATGCATCGCGCTAATAAAGGGTTTGCCCAAACAGTGGCGGCGCCAACTGGTACCGGTGCCCGATACTGTCGACAAGCTATTGCGCGAGATCACTGCGCAAAATCGGCCGTTGGTCGAAGTACTGGCCGAGCAGTTGCAACGACATTTTGGTATCGCTGTAAAAGCCACCGATTGGCAGTTGGTTAAACTCGATCGCTGGTATCAAATGAACTATATGTTGGTCGATAACAATGGCGAAAGGATCGCTATGGGCAGGGATGCGCAGCAACTTCAGCGAGATTACCGGCAGCAGATCAGCGGTTCTCTGGTGCGCACGCCAGACGAGCGACATACCCGGCAGGGACTGACCGCATGGGATTTTGACGACCTGCCAACCGAAGTAACGTTGACCGACGGTAAGCTGAGAGTGATGGCTTGGCCAGCGCTGCGCGACTGCGGCGATACGGTGTCGATTGAATTGTTGGATAGCCTCGCCAGAGCCGAATCCGTAAGTCGTGCAGGCCAGTTGCGATTGGCGCTGATAAAAGCTCGCGATGCGGTGCGCTATCTGTCCAAACATCTGTTGCGCAACAGCGATTTGGCGTTGTCGGCTGCGGGATTGGCGGGGCGTGAAAAAATCGTTGCGGCGCTCATCAGCGCAGCGGTGAACGAGGCATTGTTCGCCGCGGTGACCGTGGTGCGTAACCGATCCGAGTTTGATGCCTGTTACGCCCAAGGTATTGGCCGGGTGGTGGAAATTGCCCAGTATCACGCAGATAAAATCGAATTATTATTGCCCAGTCTGTACCAGTTACAGCAGAGATTGCGGGCGTTGAACGGACCCGCCGATTATCTTGTGCGCGATGTCGAGACGCAGCTCGATTATCTGCTCGGACCGGCGGCGTTGTATTGCCTGCGCTCATCGAGGGCGCAACAGTATGCTCGGTATATCAAAGCGGTCGAATATCGCGTAGATAAGTGGTCGATGCAATTGGCTCGCGATCGCGAGTGTAGCGATAAAATAGCCGAGTTTTTAACCCCCTGCCTCGAGGCGTTACAAAGCACCGATAACCTCACGATTGAAACAGCCGATGCGCTGCGCGAGTTTATGTGGTTTATTGAAGAATACCGAGTCTCGCTGTTCGCCCAGCAATTAAAAACGGCGCTCCCGGTATCGTCAAAACGACTCACCAAAAATTGGTTTCAACTGGCCAGTCAATTAGCCATTGCACGACAATAATTTCAATCTCTGGGTATTTATACACGCTTGACTGAAGATGGCTTGAGTACGAAAACCTGTATTAAGTGATTATTTGATGTTGGCGAATTAAGTTAAGCGGAGTACCATTGGCAAAAGACACGATAGGTATAGCGGAGATGGGTATGAAAAGCCTTTTTAGTGGGCTTCTTGGGTGTGTGTTGGCCGTCGGATGTTGGGCCGAAGAGAGCGCCGAGAGAGATTCTTTTGAAGCGGTAAATCGAGTAATGTTTGCCGCCAATGATGCTTTAGATCGAGCGATTGCCAAGCCGGTCGCGCGCGCCTATGTGATGGTCGTGCCCGACCCACTTGAGCGCGGTATTGCCAATGTCTTTGATAATTTAAATGAATTAACTAATGCCGCGAACAGTGGGTTGCAAGGTAAGTTGGATGGCATGAGCTTAAGTACCGGACGTTTTTTGATTAATACTACGTTGGGTATAGGTGGCTTGTTTGATGTTGCCGAGACGGTGTTTGATTTGCCCTCACAGGAGCGCGAAGATTTTGGCCAGACGCTTGCGGTCTGGGGTGTGGCTGAAGGCCCTTACCTGATGCTGCCACTGTTGGGTCCTTCGAGCGTACGCGATGTGCCAGGTAGGATCATTGATAGCTTTACTAATCCTTTGCAATACTACTCGGAGGTGCGCCCGCGCAACGTATTGCGGGCTGCTGGGTTGGTGTCTGCTCGGGCGGAGCTGCTCGGCGTTGGCGATATGGTTTCTGGGGATCGCTACGTGTTTGTCCGCGATGTCTATCGCCAGAGACAGAGTTTTTTAGTGAATGATGGTGTCATTGAAGACGATTTTGGCGACGATGACGATTATTGACTAGAGCGTTAGGAGCGACGGTGATTGACCGCTGCAATGAAATAAAACCGGTGCTGGAAGATCGATGGGTAAAAATAAAGACGCTGTGCTTCTAGTAATCGAGGACAGGGTTAGGGCGGGTGTTATCGAGGAGCAATTCCTCGCCATTGGCAGAGTTATTCAAACTCTGCGAGATAAAGAGACGCTGCCTGTCTCTCAGAGCTCTGACATGCAAACCATCGTGCTGGCTGCGGAGCACGTGAAACTGGGCTCTCAACACCAGATTAATCAATTTAGACAGCTCTGCGAGACCTACTTAGTGCTGATATCGCTATTGCCTGAGAGTCAAAATCAGGTAGCGAAGTTCTTTCGCCTGGGGGCTGTAGATGTGCTGTTGGCGGGCGATACCAGTGATATGCTGGAGCAGACCATGACGCGACTGGCGCAGGTTGCAACAATTCGTCAACAACAAGTTATCGATCGCGCCAAATTGGAGTCTACCAACGACGAGTTACAAGAAAGTCTGCGGCTGCTCAAACAGGACCAAATCGCGGGTCTTGAGGTTCAGAAAAGTTTAATGCCCGAAAGCCCCTTGTCTGCTGGGGAATACCAAATATCTCACTCGATTGTGCCATCGCTTTATCTGAGTGGCGATTTTGTCGGCTATAACGTGGTGCTGGGGCGTTATTTATTGTTTTATTTTGCCGATGTTTCAGGGCATGGGGCATCGTCGGCGTTTGTTACTGTGTTGCTGCGATTTATGGTCGGGCGTGTTATTCGCCGTCACCAATTACAAGAGGATTACGCGGCATTGGCAATGGCCCCTCAGGGGTTGGTAGAACACATCAATAGTCAAATGCTGGCTACCGGATTGGGCAAGCACATGACGCTGTTCGCCGGGTCTGTTGACATGGCCAACAATGTTATGCGTTATGTTGTGGGGGCGCAGTTACCGCCACCGATTTTAGTGGTCGATGGTGAGGCGGTTTTTTTGCCGGGAAAAGGCAAGCCAGTGGGGATTTTCGAGGACGCGACATGGCACGTTGAAGAATTAGAAATGCCCGAGCGCAGCTCCCTAGTGCTGCTGTCAGATGGTGTCTTTGACCTGTTTCCAGAAGCCCAGATTTCCGATAAAGAAACGGCCATCCTCAAACTCCTCGGGACTCGGTCGGGAACGCTGGAAGATCTTAAAGAGGCCCTACAAATCGATTATATTGAAGAGCCGCAGGACGATATTTCATTGCTGCTGCTGACTAGGGGAAGGTGACGTGAGCGCCGGAAAGATTTTAGTTTACGACGAGTCGGGCAATTATCTGCTCAAATTAACCGGCGACGTGCGCGTCACGCTTTGTGGAACGCTCAACCGTCATATGGAGACTATCTTTGGTAGTAAGGCAGTCAATGGTGTGGTGGTAGACATGCTTGAGGCCGAGTGTCTCGACAGCACCACGCTCGGGGTATTGGCTAAATTAGGCCTTCATTGTCAACGAGAGTACGGTATCAATGTGCAGGTGTTCTGCCATCACCCGAGTATTCTGCGTACTTTGGATTGCATGGGTTTCGAGGACATTTTTGATATTCATCAGGATGTGTTGGCACCCTGCGGCACAGCCAGTGATTTAGCCACCATCACGCCTGAGGTGGATGAAACACGCCGCCAAGTGCTCGAGGCACACAAAACCTTGGTTCAGTTGTCACCGAAAAACAGTGATCAGTTTACCGACCTTATTCAAGCATTAGAATCGGGCTGCTAAACGGGCTCGCGAGCGGCGATTTTGCATTGGATATACTCGGCGTGGCGCAGGTGGATGAGGTCGGCAATTTTGCGAATAATACTCTCTTCATATTTATCTAGAACCCCATCGGCGTAGGCCACCCGCCATAGGGAAACCATCAATTGTTTCTTTTTCTCCAGATCGTAATGCTGATTGATCTGGCGAGTGAATTCGTAGAGCGAGGTGGCATTTTCCACTTCGCTGCGCGACAGAGTGATCAATTCGTCAATATCGTCGGCAGACAATGCCAACAGGTTACTGAGTGATTGGGTGATGCTCGCCAGTTCGCTCTCGGCGAGATCTTCATCGATCACCATAACTTCTATCAGGAGAGCTGCAACGGCCAATTTTTCTGGGCTTTGATCGGCCTCTTCGGCTTCCAAAATGCGCTGAGTAAAAAATTCTTTGATACGCGTCAACATGTTCTAAAACTCCCTTAGCCAGGCTTCAAGTTTTACCTGGTCGGCGACAAAGCTGCGGATACCTTGAGCGAGCTTTTCCGAGGCCATGGCATCATGGTTCAGTCGATAGCGAAACTGGCTCTCGCCACCGAGTTCAAATGCCACAGTATCAGAGGCCATTTTTGGATCCAGCTTGCGCGTTAAAGGTGTGTGGTTGCTGGCCAAATCGCCGAGTAACTGTGGGCTAATTGTGAGTCTATCACAGCCGGCAAGTTCGGTGATTTGACCGGTATTGCGAAAGCTGGCACCCATGACGATGGTTTGGTAGCCACGTTGTTTATAGTAGTTATAGATCGAGGTGACCGATTTCACGCCGGGATCCTCGGCGGAGGTATAGTCGGTTTTGCCGGTGTTCGCGCTGTACCAATCGAGAATTCTACCGACAAACGGCGAGATTAAAAACGCCCCGGCGTCAGCGGCGGCGGCGGCCTGAGAAAAATTAAACAGTAAGGTTAAATTACAGTTGATGCCCTCTCTTTCAAGCTCGCGGGCGGCACAGATTCCCTCCCAGGTAGAGGCCATTTTAATCAATATTCGACCGCGATCTATGCCTGCGGTTTCGTAGTGTGTTATTAGTTCGCGGGCCTTGGCGATCGATGCGGTTTTGTCGAACGACAAGCGCGCGTCTACTTCGGTCGACACTCGTCCTGGTATCAGGGCAAGAATTTTTTCACCGAAGCGTACTCCGAGTAGGTCCATTGCTCGGGCGCACTGCTCGTCAGACGACAATGATAAAGCGGTCACCTCCGTCAGTACGTCGCTCACCAGAGCGCGATAGGCGTCCATTTGCGCCGCTTTCAGAAGCAGCGAGGGATTGGTGGTGGCGTCCTCCGGTTGATACTGGGCGATGGTTTCAAAATCGCCGGTGTCGGCAACCACTGTGGTCATTTTTTTTAGCTGATCGAGTTGACTTTGCATACTGCTGAAGTTCCTGTGGTGAGGCTAAGGGCGTCGATCAGTACATCGATCGTGGCGTTGGGTTTGTAGGCATTTTCACTAAGGTGCCGGCGGAATTGTCGGGCTCGCGGCATGCCGTGAAACAGTCCTAGCATATGCCGAGTTATGGACTGCAATTTTACTCCACGGGAGAGTTCCTGTTCAACAAAGACTAGGAATTCTGTGGCGATTTGATGCCGTGATTTGGGTGTTTCGGTGGCACCGTAGAACGCCCGATCGACATCTGCGAGAAGATAGGGGTTGCTGTAGACTTCGCGGCCGAGCATCACACCGTCGATGAATTGCAAGTGCTCAGATGCCTGCTCGAGCGTGTTAACGCCGCCATTAATGATGATATCCAGTTGCGGAAAATCTTCTTTTAAACGATAAACGCGCTGGTAATCGAGCGTCGGGACTTGACGGTTTTGCTTGGGACTCAGGCCTTTTAGCCACGCCTTTCGTGCGTGCACCAAAAATACGTTACAACCCGCGTTGGCAACGGTTCCGACAAAATCGCAGAGAAAATCGTAAGAATCGCACTCGTCGACGCCTATTCGGTGCTTGACGGTGATGGGTAGGTCGACCGCATCACGCATGGCGGCGACGCAGTCGGCAGTCGTCGTCGCATCCTTCATCATGACCGCACCAAAACGGCCATTTTGTACGCGATTACTGGGGCAACCGCAGTTGAGGTTGATTTCAGCGTAGTCATAATCGCTGGCTATTTTGCAAGCGTGAGCCAGATCGTGGGGGTCACTGCCGCCCAGTTGCAGCGCTACCGGGTGCTCCTGGAGATGCTTTTCGAGGTGGCGGTGAGCGTCGCCATAGATGATTGCGCCGCTGGTAACCATTTCTGTGTAGAGCACAGCATGCTGACTGATGAGCCGGAAAAAATAACGACAAAACCTGTCGGTCCAGTCCATCATCGGGGCAACGCAGAATTTTCTATCAATCGTCAACGGGTAGCTTCCAAGTGCTAGTTCTAATCTATGTCAGGATATTTTTTGCGCCGTCTTGCGCAATCCCACAAATGCCGATTGTACAGTGCTTTACCCTTTGGCAATAGTGAGGTTTGACTCCTCAGTGAGCAGCGCGTTTGCCTAGCCTATCTGATGATTTGGCCTGTGTTTTGTCATCGGCAACCGGTGCTAGGTCGATGCGAATTCACACCGGTGCTTCGAGAGCTGCTGAAGCCCGGCTACCCCCCGCGCGGGTCAGGGACTTCGCCGAGCTATGTTTTATGCTGCGGTATAGCCACCGTCGACTGGGAAAATCGCTCCAGTAATCCAGCAAGATTCGTCCGACCCGAGAAAGACGGCCATCTGCGCGATGTCGTCGACGGAACCTATTCGTTTTAGTGGGTACTTTGCCGCTGTTACGGCGAGCGCCTCGTCGAGCGGCAGCGGTTTGCCCATTTCTGCGCCGCCGCGCTGTTGATAAGTGGCGGTCACCAGTGGCGTATGCACCGTGCCAGGACAAATTGCATTGATGCGGATGTTCTGCCCGGCGTATTCGACTGCCGCTTGCCGAGTGAGAGATATAACGCCGCCTTTGGCGGCTGTGTAGGCAGCTACCCCGCTAAAACCGGCGAGAGCCGAGATCGATGATTGGTTGATAATTGATCCACTTCCCTGAGCGATCATGGTGGGCAGAACTGCCTTGTTGGACAGCCATACGCCGGTGAGATTGACGGCTATGACTCGATTCCAGTCCTCGATCGTGGTTGAAGTAACGGAACCAGCGTGGGGTATACCCGCGTTGGCAAACAAGATGTCCACGCGCTGGAAGCGCTCTAGCGTTTTCGCGACCATGCTCTCGTTAGCTTCTGGCGACGCTATGTCAGCCCATAGTGGCTCTGCTGCACCGCCCATTGAATCGATAATAGCCGCTGTTTCAGTCGCAGCGTCAAGGTCGATGTCCACGCACGCGACGCTGGCGCC
>DDJS01000076.1:0-151 GCA_002339165.1 Cellvibrionales bacterium UBA2618
AGAGGTCGTGTACATATTCACAAGTATTACACCGCCCACTATGAAGAATAATCCCATTATGGCTGGCCACTTTAGTGCGTCACCAAAAATGGCATAGGACATCACAGCAACCAACAAAACACCAATTCCACTCCATGTAAAATAAACCACC
>DDJS01000076.1:553-1792 GCA_002339165.1 Cellvibrionales bacterium UBA2618
GCACTAGCTTAGAAAAACTGTCCGTCAAGGGCAACACCGTGAAGATTAGTTGAGCAGGAAGGTGCTTTAAATGGATTTATGGTTCATCGCGTCATGGTTAGGAGATAAAGATGAAAATCTGACCAAGGATCCTTTCGGGCAAGCTTAGTCCACTTGCGGTCGCAACGGATAGTGTCTCCAACTTATACCTAAAAGGGACACTGACTAGGGCAATTCTATGCCGGTTAGGTCTAAGGGTGTAACCTGTTCAACCAGTGCTTTCTCTTGGCTCACTGTGAAACCATGTAGATATCGGTTTTCAGTTTCACTGCGGCCTTTTAGTGTTTTATGTCCGACCACTTGCGACAGTATCGTTGGGTTCACTTCCTCGCGCATTGCGTAAGTTATAAAGCTATGGCGGAGGGAATGAAAGCAAAGGTCTTCTTGGTCAGGAAAATGTTTTCGTTTTAATTTACTAAAGTTAGTAACGTGAGTTCTCTGGTTACGTTTCTTTAATTGGGGGTGGCAACGCCTTACTAAATCGACAATCGAGCTATGCAGGGGAACGATTTTTTTACTATTCGCAGCTTTAGGTTTAAATTTGCCGTCATCAGTCGCACTAATATCAAGACACCAAACACTGTCGATCTCAACCAAACTGCTATAGAAAATCTCCTTGTGCCTCATTCCCGTATGACGCGCAAAGATAGGCGGTAGTCTATCCCATAGGCCGTCTGTTGCCTTTAGTAATACAAGTAGCTGATCGTCTGCCATTGGTGGGCGTGGCTTCTCGTCGCTCTTCCCTAGTTTATGCCCTCTAAATGGGTTAGCTAATTCATCTGATATATTTTCATTCTCTTGAGCATATTCAAAAACCTGACCTAGCCGCGAGAGGTGCATTAGTCTAGTGCTTCTGGCTGTTGTTGGTTTGATGTTCTTTAGCCATTCTCTAACATGCGCGCGCTTAACCTCGGTCAGTGGTGGCATCTCGGGGAGACTGGCTGTAAAAAGGCGCACCGCTGTGCTGTACATTTTTAGGTAATAGTCTTCTTTCTCCTCAGCCTTATCTCTTTTAAAGATAACCAATGCATCCTGCAGCTTAAAGGCGAAGGCAGGCTTTCTGGGACTTCCTTGGAGTTCACTGTTGGCAGCGTGAGCCATGAGTACTTCTGATGGTATCTGATCAAACAGTCGCGTGTTTTCTTGGACAGTATTATGCGAGCCAATATCAGCCCAGTAGCCATCCACTAGGTCATCCAC
>DDJS01000076.1:2108-15438 GCA_002339165.1 Cellvibrionales bacterium UBA2618
CATCCACTAGGTCATCCACATTATTATAACCCATCTCATCAACTTCAAGTGCTGCTATGCGTTTTAGCTCTGCTTGATAGTCCTCTGCAGTGGAGGTGGTTAGTCCTGACCTCTCTAGCTCAGCATCCCAAGCCTGCATTTGACGTTCGGCTGCGTAAGGGTCACTAAGCCCTGTAGACTTGTCTATACGCTTACCATATTTGTGTTGCAGGCGTGTAGGCACACGACGAACCCAGTGCCACTTGTGATATATTCTAGCTCCATGTTTGATTTTGATTTCCATATCAACGCCTTTGTACGGTAGGTTTGTACAGTAGGCTATAGCTTTTAGAGTCAGCGTATAAGGGGCATTAAGGGCTGCAGCCTAAAAAGGATAAATACCGTTAGTTTACCCGCACTGGCACGCCACCCATGCTGGAACTTTATACCGCGTTGGTGATGGTACAATGCGCGTCTAAATATAATCGCGATTGGCGGTAACCAGACATCAAAATTATGCGCAACCGACCCGCCGCCTAACCCTGAAACCCAGCTCTGCGTTGAATATGCCACACGTTGTGAATCCTCGGATTGCGCTGAAAGTCCACGTCCAAGGTACCAGCGGTAATATTTTCTACCGCGAACTGCCGACTAATCAGCTCATCAAGCTTAAATTTCCTAAAATTATTGGAAAAATACAGGCTGCCCCCAGGGGCCAATTTAGCCATACTATCCCTGATAAGGTGACCGTGATCACGCTGAACGTCCAATGCAGACTGCATTTTTTTCGAATTAGAAAAAGTTGGCGGATCCAATAGTATGAGGTCATAGAGTTCCGACTCCCCGTCGTCCTGAGGTTGCAACCACTCCAAACAATCGACACGCAGTAGTCGATGCCTGTCGGGCGACAACTGATTTAAGTCATAGTTACGCGCCGCCCAGTCGAGATAAGTATTCGACATATCACAACTCAGCGAACTCGCAGCACCAGCCAGAGCAACCTGCACCGAAGCACTAGCGGTGTAGCAAAAGAGATTGAGGAAGCGTTTGCCCCGCGCTTCATCGGCAAGCCGAGCTCGCAGCGGCCGATGATCCAGAAACAAACCGGTATCTAAATAATTACCTAGATTCACTTCAAATCTTGCATCGCCTTCTGTGACGATTAATGGTTGGCTGGGTTTATCATCGATCCTCTGATATTGGTCATCACCCCGCTGGCGGCGACGTTCTTTATAATAGGTCGCCTGCTTGGCCTGTGGTGCGTAATTCGCTAGCGCATCTTTAACCTCGGCAAACCGTTGCCGAGCATCGCGCTCGTCAATGCTCGCAGGCGCGACGTATTCCTGCACATGAAAGGCGCCACCGTAGACATCGATAGCCACCGCATACTCGGGAAGATCAGCATCATACAAACGGTAACAATCACTACCCGAACTAGCCAACCACTTGGCCAGCCTTCGACGGTTTTTAACCAGCCGATTGGCGAGCATTTGCGCGCCCTCAGAAAGCACTTTGACTGGCGCTGGAGTGGCTAACCGCGCGCGAATTTGCGCCGATTTAGAGCGCATATCATCGAACAGTAGTAACTTGCAGGGAATGGTGCCATTATAAAATTGGTATTGACGACTGGGGCTTAAATCGGTCTGTCGGGCAAGGTCTAGGTTGCCGGTAAACATTGCTGCGCGCCAGCCATGAAAATTCTTTTGCAGCACAGCCCCCAATTTTTGATACAGCGGCTCCAATTGCTCAGCGTCACCGAGCCTTGCGCCATAGGGCGGGTTTGTAATCAACAACCCGCTATCGCCACTGGCCTTGCCAAACTGATCGAGCGGTTTCAATGCGACCCGCAGGTGATCGTCGAAGCCGCTCGCTTCAATATTGAGTCGCGCCGCCTCGAGCACCCTTGGGTTGGCATCATAACCTCTAATGTCCAGATTGAACTGGCCGACACCTCGATCCCGGCGCGCCTCGGCATCGGTCACAAGTTCGCTCCACAACGCGTCGTCATGATACGCCCATGAGTGAAAACCAAAGACCGGTCGCAACAATCCCGGCGCCACGTCCGCGGCCATCATCGCAGCCTCGATCAGCAGCGTACCACTGCCGCACATAGGGTCGATCAAGGCGCCCCCAGCAGCGGCAATATCCGTCCAACCAGCGCGCATCAATAGTGCTGCCGCGAGGTTTTCTTTGAGCGGCGCACTGCCCTGCCCCGAGCGGTAACCGCGCCGATGCAAGCTGGCCCCAGACATATCGAGCGAGACACTGACACGACCCCGATGCAATCTCGCCTGAATCCGCATTTGCGGATTTTTCAAATCCACCGAGGGTCTCTCGCCAACAATGCGTCGCAACCGATCGACAATCGCATCCTTGATGCGCTGTGCGCCAAAAATGCTATTGTCGATCAGCTGCGACGTACCAGAAAATTCCACAGCGATGGTTTTATCCGCGCCAAAGTGTTGTTCCCAAGGAATTTCTCCGCAGCGATCATAGAGTTGCTCGACACTGTCCAGAGAGAAATTGTCGAGCGACAACAGTATCCGATTGGCAAGGCGCGACCAAAGGCACACGCGGTAGGCCATCTGCTGGGTCCCGGCAAAGTAAACAGCTGCGACTGTTTGTTTGACATCGAGAGCACCCAGCGACTCTAATTCACTCGCCAAAAGTGACTCCAGACCCTTCGGACAAGTCGCTAACCATTGGCTTTGACGATCGCGGTAAGACACCATTATGAATCCTTCATTACTCTCTGGAATAAAGCCGAACGTCTATATACAAAGAAGATATTCGACAAACTTTCGGTAATTGGTTTTACTAGGGGAGTGCAGAACACCGCATCACATAATAAAACTTTTGTTAAAACTTTTTTAAAACTATGAATAAAAATACAGTGAGATATTTTAGACAAAACGTTGTGAAAAAACCGCAGAAACACTGAATGCGGTGCCTTTCGGTTTGTATTATTCACCATAGTACGCCAGTACTTTGCAGGAGTAGTCGATGAAAAAACACAAAAGAGACTTAGCCAATCGTTCGTATTCTAAAGGATATCAAGCATCTGTTCAGGGGCGCTCGCTGAGCACTTGCCCCTACACCGTCGATTCTATCATGGCCTATCACTGGTCGCGCGGTTGGCGCGAGGGTCGCGAAGATTTTTGGTCTGGATTTAACCAGCAGGCATTTCAACAAAAGGTTAGCAATCTCCCCTAACCTCACCCAGTGCGCCACCGCATAGGCGGCGCACACCTTGAACAATCCTGACTAATAACATTCAAGGGAATATTGGCGGGTGCTCGAATCGAGCACCCTCTCAATATTCAGCGCAATGTATCTAATTTCTTGAGCAATATCCTTTATGTTCCGCGCTGTGTCGGGAAGGGTGCTTATTCAATCGAACTGCGGCATTCGCTGTAGGTCTTCGATCACATGCAAAAGGTCGCTCAGCGCCACGGTTACCAATGCTAGATCGGTGTCATTGTGACGGCGTTGATCGTCCATCAAACGGCGCCATCGCTCAATGCTCGGAAGTTGGCGCTGACGCCATTGCTCGATTATGCTGACTGCATCACCGCTACCGCGTGCTAACAATGCAGAGGTCAATTGTCGTCGATACTGTTCCAACTGATCGAAAAATGACTCGCGCGCTAGATCCTGCCAGCGAGACTGCGGCGCAAACTCAACGATTCTCACCATCAGTTCCTCGAGCAGGAGTTCGGTACCAATCGCCGCGTAAATTTCGGCGACTCGTTCCACCGGTTGCTTTGAGTGCAACGAAATCTCGATGATCCCCAAACTCAAAAACAAATTTTCAGAAAGTGTCTGCATAGCGGCAATCGGGCCTCCGACGACTGTTTGATCGGTGTCGGCGTCTACCGACTGCCAGCTCTGCGGCCGCAGTCCATCCCAATGTTGCAATAATTGGTGCATCGGCTTGGCAAATTGCTCAATCCCCACAGCACAATCCAGACCTTTGACTTTATTGCGCAAGAACCAACGCGTCGCGCGCCGCACTAACTTGATTAAAATGTGTAACAGATCGAGTTGTCGCGTCGCCGACACACCGCTTTCATCAGATTCGATCGACAACCACAACTCATCGATCCCAAGCACATTAACAACCACCGTCAATGCCCTCACAACCTCACCTGCGCTGGCGCCAGTAGCCTCCATTTGGCGATAGAAAAAACTGAACCCAAAGCGATCCACTAGATCATTAGCCAGTTGCGTGGCGGCGATTTCTGCGGCCAGTTGATGACTGCTAATGGCACCTCCACAATACTCCGTCAGCATTCGTGGAAAGGCTTTTTCAACCGCATCGGCCAACCAAGCATCGCCCAACAGATCAGCGTCCAGTAACGCTTCCTTTAACATGACCTTGGAATAACATACCAGCACCGATAATTCAGGACGTGTCCAGGGTGGTTGCTTACGCGCAACTCGCTCGCTCAGTTGATCATCGCTCGGCAAAAACTCGAATTTCCGATCCAACTGTCCAAGGTCTTCGAGCCAAACTACAAAGCGCTGGTACTCGGCGTTTTGCTGCTCACCCCGATGCAGAGCCAGACTGATAGCTTGAGTCTGGCGAGCATTATTACGCAACACCTTATCACCCAACGCCTCGGTCATGGATGCAAGCAATTCATTGCGCTGTTGCACGCTGAGATCGCCATCCATCACCTTGGCATTTAAGAGGATCTTGATATTGACTTCATGGTCAGAACAGTCGACTCCGGCGGCGTTGTCTATAAAGTCGGTATTGCACATGCCACCCAAGCGACTAAATTCGATACGGCCGAGTTGGGTTATTCCGAGATTACCGCCCTCGCCTAATACCCGAGCACGCAATTCGTCGCCGTTAACCCTGAGGCTATCATTGGCCTTATCGCCAACCGCATCGTGACTCTCGGTACTGGCTTTTATGTAGGTACCAATGCCGCCATTCCAAAGTAGATCGACCGGGGCTATCAGCAGCGCACTGATCAATTCATTGGGGGTCATGTGATCGGCATCGATGGCAAAACGCTGTTTAATTTCCGCGCTGAGCTCGACCATTTTAGCGCTTCGAGAATAAATCCGCGCTCCGGGCGAAAGCAGAGATGGGTCAAAATCTTGCCAACTGCTACCGGCGGTCTCGAACAGTCTCCGACGCTCAGCATAGGTGCGCGACGCGTCGGCATTTGGGTCGACAAAAATATGTAGATGATTAAACGCACCGACCAACTGAATGTGCTCCGACAACAGCATGCCATTACCAAACACATCACCGCCCATATCGCCGATGCCAATAACGCTAAAATTTTTATTTTGAATATCGATACCGAGTTCGCGAAAGTGCCGACGCACAGCTACCCAGGCTCCCCGCGCGGTAATACCCATGGCCTTGTGATCGTAGCCATGACTGCCGCCTGAGGCAAAGGCGTCGCCCAGCCAAAAATTGTGTTGCTCGGAGAGTTGGTTGGCGACATCGGAAAAAGTTGCCGTACCCTTGTCGGCAGCCACTACGAGATAGGGATCGTCGCCATCGCGCCTGACTACATCGGGCGGCGGAACGATTTCGCCAGCGAGATAGTTATCGGTAATGTCCAGTAATGCCTGAATATACAGCTTGTAACTGGCGGTGCCCTCCGCTAGCCAGGCGTCACGACCAGCGGCTATTATCGCTTGCTTAGCAACAAATCCGCCCTTTGCGCCAGTTGGAACAATCACTGCATTTTTAACTTGTTGCGCCTTCACCAAACCGAGCACTTCGGTACGATAATCTTCCAGCCGGTCCGACCAACGCAAACCACCCCGGGACACCTTACCGCCGCGTAAATGAACGCCTTCAAAGCGCGGCGAGTAGACGAATATTTCCCGCACCGGCCGCGGTTTGGGCGCGCGCGCAATCTGTTCGGTAGCAAACTTCACCGATAAGTATGGCTTGGCCTCGCCAGAGGCGCACCGCTGATAGAAATTACACCGCTGCGTCGCCTCCATCAACTCAATATACGCGCGCAATACATTGTCTTGGCTAATATTTTCGACCTTATCTAACTGACTCATCAGACCTGCCTTAATCTCTTTTGGACGCGCGCCATCATCCGTTTCAGGCCTGTTTTTAGGGTCGAACAAGGCGTTAAAAAAGCGCATAAGGTCAGCGCATATCCGGTGATGCTCAGCGAGCGTATTGGCAATAAAATCTTGACTATAAGACACTCCCAACTGCTTTAAATATCGCGCATACAACCGGAACAAAGCCACGCTACGCCAGTCTAAACCGACGGCAATGAGCAATCGATTAAAACGGTCGTCCTCAGCATCTCCAGACCATATTGAGCGCAGTGCGGCGGTGAAATTTGAGCTGATTTCGTCGATCTCAACAGCGACCTCAAGGGTTGTTTGAAGCGCAAAATCCTGCACCCAAATAGCGTCCTGATCACGCAGTGATATTTCATAGGGACGCTCCATCAAAACTCGAAAACCCATATTTTCCAGCACTGGAATCATATCCGAGAGCGCCACCGGTTCGCTTCGATGAAATAATTTCAAGTGAAGATCGTCGCCTTTCTCCGACGCGCGCAAGCCAATACCCAACGCCGAATCAGCCGAGAGGTTTTCCAATAAATAGACATCTTGTAACGCTTGCTGCGGGGTGTAATGCTCTTTATAAGCCTCTGAAAATGCCTGCGAAAACCCCCGCACCAGCGCCGAACCTCGGTGCGGACCAAATTCATGATTGGCAACCTCGGCAAAGTCGTCATTCCAATTGGAAGCGATTCGGGCGACCAAGGCCTCAAGCTCGCTAATACTCATTTCTACCGACGCACCCGGAGAGACTGGGAACAGCAAATAAATCCGCACCAACATCGATTCAGGCAGAAAAAAGCTCGCAAAGGTACTCTCACCAGCCTCGAGGTACTCCTCGAACTCGCGCTGAATTTTCTCGCGTACGCGGGTACTAAACAATTCTCGCGGAATAAATACCAAACAACTGACAAACTTTTCAAATTGATCGCGGTGGGCAAATACCCTAATTGCGTTGCGCTCATAGATTTGCCAAATTCCAATCAGCGTTTTAAGCAACTCATCGGCCGGCATTTGCAATAACTCGTCGCGCGGGTAGCCATCAGCGATAGTCCGCAACGATTTATGATCATGGCTGTCGACGGCAAATCCTGCGTTTTCAAGGAGCCACTCAACGCGACTGCGTAATATCGGTATGCGCGCACTGTTCGACGAGTAAAACCGCGAACTGTGCAATCCCATAAAGCGCAACTCACCAATCGCATGGCCACTCTCGTCGAGTCGTTTCACCACCACGTAGTGCGCATAGCCGCTGCGGTGAATATGCGAGCGATGCGAGGATGTCGCAAAACTGAGAACTTGGTCGTCGCCATAGAGCGCTTTGACGCCAACGCTGAGTTGATCGAGCGGACGCGACAATGGTTGGTCCTGGTCGCCAAAAAAAAGTCCTAGGCGGCTATTTTCCACTTCGCATAGCATCTGCTGACCCGCTCGCTGCTCTAAGGCAAAGGCGATAAATCCCAGAAATACGAACGCCCCATCGTGCATCCAACGCAAAAATGCCAGGCTCTCATCGCGCTCGTGACACTCTGGCATCAGTCGTTCCAATTCGTCAATCACGTTGGCCAATTCGTTACGCATGCGACTAAAATCGCCCACGACTAAGTCTATATCGTGCAAAACATCCACTAATTGTTGCTGGATCGGTGCGATTTCTTCAATCTCTCGGGGTTCAATCTCAACCGTGATAATCGCCTCGAGTCGGGTCCCAGACGTCTCCTCGGCTGCGATGGATGTGGCCATTCCATTGTCGTCGCGCCCAATCCAAAGTGGCGTACTGCGAAGATTGTAAATTGTCGGTCCTTGGGAATTTAGCGCAATGCGCAATGAATCGACTAGAAAAGGCCTATCCGGCCCATTGATGTAAATCAGCGTGTGGTCGCTCTCCCAGCCATGGGTATCTTGGCTGGGGTTATATATCTCTATTTTTCCGGTGTACTTGCCGTCGGAAAAGCAGTCTGCACCGGGCGCGCGCATGCAGCGATAGAGTCCGTAAAGATTCCAAAAAATCATCTCCAACGGTCGATTCAAATAATCAATATCCAAATGATCCTGCACCGCATGGGCGATAAAATCTTCGAATAATCGCTGTTCAGCAGCCTCCACATGCTGCAGTGAAAGTGCCCGCAAGGCCTGAAGTAAATGTTGTTTATTATTGTTGTTTTTTTGCATATCCATAGCTAATATCTGCAACCCTGAGCCAGTTGGTATTTCTTTGGTAACGAATGAAGATTCACAGTTTTGTCAGTGCCATCAGACCGCTTCGGAGATTGTTAAGAATCCCGAAATAACGCTCTCTGTGCATTTTACTCGCCGTCCATCACTATATAACTATAATAGAGTGCAATGCACAGGAAAAGCGCATTTTAGCGGTGATATAGGTCGCTGGACCCGAACAAGAGCTAAGCTGGAGCTGCGGCCACCGACCGGCAAGTTTAACGGGGCTTAAAAAAACGATACAGGAGTAATGCATTGCAACCACGAATCAATCAATTACAAACTTGGCTGGGTAGTAAAATTGTTGGCCAAGAGGCGCTGATTGAACGACTGATGATAGCGCTTTTAGCCGACGGCCATCTACTGGTTGAAGGGGCTCCTGGACTCGCCAAGACCAAGGCCATCAAAACGCTTTCAGAGGGACTCGAAGCCGACTTTCACCGCGTCCAGTTCACCCCCGACCTGCTGCCTGCCGACATCACCGGCAGCGATATCTACCGCCCCCAAGAAGGCACTTTCGAATTTCAAGCGGGCCCGCTGTTTCATAACTTGGTACTCGCCGACGAAATAAATCGGGCCCCGGCAAAAGTACAATCGGCGCTCCTCGAGGCCATGGCAGAACGGCAGATTACGGTCGGCAAAAAAACCTACAACCTGCCTGATCTGTTCCTCGTTATGGCGACGCAAAACCCCATTGAACAAGAGGGTACCTATCCCTTGCCCGAGGCCCAGATGGATCGATTTTTAATGCATGTGATGGTCGACTATCCCGCACCACATACCGAGCAGTTAATTCTCGAGTTATCCCGCCAAGAAACCCTAAAGACCGCGTCGGACACAATTGCCAAAATTGACCAGGCAACGCTATTTACCGCGCGCCAGCAAGTACTACAAGTGCATATGTCCGCGCCCGTCGAGGCTTACCTCGTGCAGATTATTCTCGCTACGCGCAACAGTAATGACTGCGGCGGCGACCTTGCAGACTGGCTCGATTACGGAGCCAGCCCACGGGCGACGATAGCGTTGGATAGATGCAGTCGCGCGCTGGCTTGGCTCGACAACCGCGACTACGTGACGCCGGACGATGTTCGCAGCGTCGCCCACGACATCCTCAGACATCGCCTCATACTAAGTTTTGAAGCCGAAGCGGCCGGCGTTTCTGCGAATCGTGTCATCGACTTGCTGTTGCAAACCGTGCCGTCAGCTTAGAGTATTGTTATGTCGGACACTCTCGAAACAAGTCAAAATCCCGCGACCGCAAGCGTTAAAGACATGGTGCGTCTTCGCTATGCAGCACGAGAACTGACCAACTTCCCCAATTTGATGGCCCGCCAAGCAACCGCCGGCGGTCATCGCTCGCGCTTTCGAGGTCGCGGCATGGATTTTGATCAGGTGCGCATCTATCAACCCGGCGACGATATTAGATCGATCGACTGGCGAGTTACCGCGCGCACCCAAACGGCGCATACAAAAATATTTAGCGAGGAGCGAGAAAGACCTATTTTGGTGATCTGTGACCTGCGCGGCGCTATGTTTTTCGGTAGCCAACGCCTGAAATCGGTGGTCGCATGTGAAATTTCAGCGGCTCTCGCTTGGGCAGGAATAGCCGCCAATGACCGGGTCGGAGGCGTGGTATTTGGTCAACAAAAACAGGTAGACATCAAATCTCGACGCAGCCATCATGCGGTGCTGCAGTATATTCATGCGCTACAAGATTTTAGTAGTGAACTCTTGGAGTCTCGCCCCGAGCGCTATTGTTTGGCCGACATCCTCGAGGAGTCGAGACGTTTTGTACTGCCGGGTTCGACGCTCTTTATCGTCAGCGATTTCCACGATTTTGACGCGTCCTGCCACCGCCACTTATTTGAATTGGCGCGCCATGGCAATGTCAATCTATGCCATGTTTTCGATCCCCTGGAGGTCGAACTGCCGCCACCCTCGATCTATGCGGTTGGCGATGGCGAGAGCCAGACGCTGCTCGACAGCCGCAGCGGCGAACTGCGGCGCCACTACGCCGAGGCCTACCAAGAGCGTTGTAACGATCTGCGCGCGACTTCCGAACGATTAGCTGCCGGACTTCTCAGCTTTAACACATGTAAAAGTATTCTACCCGTTCTCGCTCGCGCTTACGGTAAACGTTCGAGTCGAGCGAGGCGATAAGTGAGTCATCGCTGATGAATAATCCAGATCCACTCGCCGACTTGCGAGATATCCATCTACCCGAGGCCATTTCGATCTGGCCGCTAGCGCCGGGGTGGTTTGTTGTTATCGCCGGGTGCCTCGCAGTAATCGCCTGGCTAGCCTGGCGATTAAATCGCCGCCATCGCTCGCGCCTCTACCGGCGTCAAGCGCTGCAACAACTGCAGCACATCATCGATGAAGGTCATTCCCCACAGCAGCTACAACGCCTTTTTGCGCTGTTGCGGCAAACCGCAAACACCGTCTATGATGAGCAGCGTTTCAGCAGCCTCGGGGTTGTAGATTTCATCGACTTCCTCAAGGCAACCAGTCGTCTCCAGTTGTTTGACTGTGACCCAGAGGCCCTTCAAAGGGCCCTGTATGCTTCGGACAAAGACGCAACCGCTGATAATTACCAACAACTATGCACCGTCCTAGTCCGCGATACGCAGCGTTGGATTAGTCAGCATCGCACCGATCATCGTGGGGGCAATGCATGCTGAGCTTTCTTTGGCCATGGGTTTTAGCACTCGTTCCCCTGCCCATCGTCTATCGTTGGATACGCACCGCAAAACCACTTCAGGTCGCCGCCCTAAGAGCCCCAATGCTGGTCGCTGCAGCCGAAAGCCAGCCGACAATTGCCCGCAGTCAATGGCGTAACCTACTCATATTCTTGCTCCTTTGGCTCTGCTGGTTGAGCACACTGGCGGCCCTCGGTCGCCCGGTATGGGTCGGCGAACCGGTTGCCCTGCCAACCAGTGGACGAGATATTTTACTGGCGGTAGATATTTCAGGCAGCATGGAGCGCGACGACATGCAGATCGGTGGTCGTCAGGTAAACCGACTCGTCGCGGTTAAGTCGGTGGTCGGTGACTTCGTCATAAAGCGCGACGGCGATCGCCTCGGGTTAATATTGTTTGGCGAAAAAGCCTACCTACAAACCCCACTGACCTTCGATCGGCAGACCATGCAAACACTTCTCAACGAAGCGCAAATTGGCTTTGCCGGACAGGGAACAGCAATTGGCGATGCAATTGGCGTGGCGATCAAACGTTTGCAGGAGCGACCGGAAAACCATCGCGTGCTGATTTTACTCACCGATGGCGCCAACAATGCGGGGCAGTTGGACCCGCTCAAAGCGGCGAGTTTGGCGGCCCGTGCGGGGGTTAAAATCTATACCATAGGTATCGGCGCTGAGAGTCAGGAAGTGTGGGGACTATTCGGCCGACAAATCAGCAATCCCGCGGCCGATTTGGATGAGGAAACACTCATCGAGATCGCCTCAGCCACCGGCGGCAACTATTTTCGCGCCCGCAACCCAGCCGAACTTACCGCTATCTACCAAAGACTAAACGAACTCGAACCGATCGAGCAGTCATCTGAGACCATTCGACCAATTGCGGCATTATTTTATTGGCCGTTGGGCGCGGCATTTCTGCTCGCCCTGGGCCTAGCATTGATTAGCAGTCGCCGGAGAACGAATGTCTGAAATACTCGCCAACTTACATTTTTTGCGCCCCCTTTGGTTTCTCGGATTGTTGCCTGTGCTGGCTATTGCGCTCCACCGTCAATGGCGGGCGAAAAGCGTCGGCAACTGGCAAAAACTCATTAATCCGGCGCTATTGCCCTACTTGATCCAAGGCGATCAAGCGACCTTAAAACCCAGCGGTGTGAGCAAAACCCTAGTCTGGTGCGTCGCCTGGCTGCTGGCGTGCACGGCGATGGCAGGACCGACTTGGCAACAACTACCGCAACCAGTGCACAAGCAAGAATCGGCACTAATACTGATTTTAGATCTGTCCCCTTCGATGTTGGCAGAGGACATCGCTCCAAGTCGCCTAGTGCGCGCTCGCTATAAGACCATCGATATCCTCGCCAAGCGCAGCGAGGGATACACCGGTTTAGTGGTGTACTCGGGCAGTGCTCACGTGGTCTCGCCACTCACCGAGGACGCCAACACTATTATCAGTATAGTACCTACTCTGACGCCGGCATTGATGCCCAGCTACGGCAGTCAAGTCGAAGAAGCCATCGAAAGTGCGCTAAAACTCGCAGAGAATGCCGGTTTCGAACGCGGCGACCTGATCCTTATCACCGATGGCGTAACCCGCGAAGCTATGCGCATGATCAATCGAGCGATGCGCGATGCGACGTCTTATAAACTTTCAATACTGGGCGTTGGTACTGCCGAGGGAGCCCCTATACCGCTAGCATATGGTGGCTTTTTGAAAAACGACAAAGGCAACATACTGGTGCCCAAATTGGACCCATCAATGCTTCGCGAGTTAGCCACGAATAATCGCGGCATCTACCGTTCTCTGGGCAATAATGACAGCGATATCGACGCGTTAATGGCCATGTCCGAAGAAGTTATACCCTATAAAACACGCCAGCTAGAACGAGAATTTGACCTCTGGGACGACCGCGGTCACTGGCTTATCTTTTTTTTACTACCATTTATTATCAGTGCCTTTCGGCGCGGTACGGTGGTGGTGGTATGTCTAGCGCTGGTGCCGCTGCTGTACCCATCAAAAAGCGTCGCACTCGAATGGCTCGACCTCTGGCAACGCCGTGACCAACAAGCTGTCGAGGCGCTCAACAATGGTGATGCGCAGACCGCGCAAGCGCTTTTTAAAGACCGCCAATGGCGCGCGAGTGCCGCTTACCGCGCCGGCGACTATGCCAGCGCCGCCGAGGATTTCAGCCACTCGGACGATCCTAGCAATGCCGACGCGCACTATAATCGAGGTAACAGTCTCGCCAAAGCCGGCGATTTCGAGGCTGCCGTCGATGCCTATCGACGGGCGCTTGAACTAGCACCCGAATCCGAGGACAGCCTGCACAACAAGCAATTGGTGGAGAAGCTGCTCGAGCAACAGCAGGGCGAGGA
>DDJS01000076.1:15784-22747 GCA_002339165.1 Cellvibrionales bacterium UBA2618
CAGGAGCAGGAGCAGGAGCAACAATCGAAGCGTGACGAGGATCGACAAAACGACCGAGCAGATGATGATCCAACACCCAACGATAACTCCGATGAGCAGCAACAACCCGCCGATTCGGAAAGCCAAGATTCGCCAAACACGCCCGAGCAACAACAGACCGAAACGCTACCTAAAGAACGCGGGCAACCGAGCCCAGCAGAGCCGGCCACCGAAAGCCCAGAAGAGCGTCAAGCGCAACAGGAACTCGAGCAGTTACTCCGCAGTGTGCCGGATGACCCAGGGGGATTGTTGCGGGCAAAATTTGAATACCAGGCACGCCAACGAGCCAACCAACCGCGGCGGCCCAGCCCCCCCAACAATGAAGCATCGGAGCGCTATTAAATGTCGACCCACAACCCCGTGCCAACCGCAGAACCAGACGCCCAATGAAACGATCTACCGGTAACATTACGCCATTAGCTATCATCGTCATGCGCTGCATGGTCGGTTCTTTAGCGCTCCTTGCACTGGCATCGAACAGTCACGCTGCCTTGACCGCGTCTCTCGATCGCAGCTCGGTCTATGATAACGAGAGCGTGCAATTAACGCTCCGCGTAGATGCGCAAGTTGGCAACGTACAACTGGATGTCAGCGCTCTCAATAGCGACTTCGAAATTATCTCCAACAACCGGCAACAGCAGTACACCGTCAGTAATGGTAGTGCGAAATCATCCACCGAGTGGAATTTGGTGCTTATCCCGCGTCGTACCGGCAACCTAGTGATTCCGTCACTCAACTTGCGCGGCGAAGTTAGCAATGCTCTGGAATTAAAGGTTCAACCGAGCGCTGGTCGATCATCCACCAGTGCCAATGTGCGGCCGATCTTTGCCGAGGCGGTGGTCGACAAAGACAGCGTTTATGTGCAGGAACAGATCTTGTTGACGCTGCGGCTTTATACCTCGGTTTCATTGACCGACTACAACCTAACGCCGCTCACGGTCGACGGAGCCACTGTGCAACAGGTGGCTGAAAATCAATATCAAAAGCGCGTCGATGGGCGCGACTATCTGGTCATCGAAGTACGCTATGCCGTCTTTCCGCAAACCAGCGGCGAATTGACCATCCCAGCGCAACGCTTTGGTGCGTTTGAAGCCCCTCGCCAACGCCAATTTGGCGGCTTTAGACAGCGCGGTAATCAGGTCTTGCGCAATACCGACAACAAACGAATCGAGGTATTGCAGCGGCCAGAACAAATCGCTGGAGATCAGTGGATGCCGAGCGCGCAGGTTGAACTGACCGAAACCTGGAGCAGCGACCTCGGCGAGCTCCGCGTCGGCGAGCCCGTCACCCGCAGCATTACCATTACCGCTGAGGGGCTCACCGGCGCACAAATTCACCCGTTAAACTTCGCCGCCGCTGATGACCACCGCGTCTATCCAGACAAGGCGCAGTTGGAAACCCGCAATACTGACGATGGTGCGCTCGGTGTGCGCATAGAATCCATGGCGTTGGTACCCAACCGCGAAGGACAGATTCAGCTCCCCGCGCTCGAGGTCGCCTGGTGGAACACTCGCACCGGTCAACCCGAACGCACCGTTCTCACGGGGCGCGTACTGCAAATTGCTGCCGCCGCTGCAGAACGCCAAGCGAGTTTGAACACAGCGGCGATGCCGAGCGCCGAAACGCCACCCGAGGCATCCGCTGCGCCGGCAAATGCGGCGCAACCCTCGCGCCTATTAATGTTCTCTCTATCGGCCAATGCGCTGCTGTTAAGTGCAATTGCCGGCCTGTTGTTACTGCGCACAAAAAGCGCGATACAGCCCCCCAAAAAGAACCTCGACAGGCTCGATCACAATCGCACAAGTCTCAAGCAACAACTTAAAACGATACGTCGCGAAGCAACTGAAAATAATTTACTCAGTATGCGTCAAAGCATTCTAGAGTGGGGGCAAATGCTATTGCCGGAGACGCCGCCAAAAACACTGCAAGCGCTCGCTAAGCAGTTACAGGACAGCGTTTTACACACCGAGTTTGCTGCGCTCGACGGCCACTTGTACGATCAGAAGAGTTCTGAAACTATCGATTTGGATCGCCTTTTCGATCAACTCGGGCGACAGACGGTACAGCCAACCACAGCCCACCGAAGCGGCGAGCGGCCCCTGCAACCTCTCTATCCAAACGACGGGAGTCGATAACGGCAGTTACTAATGGTAAGATTTTACTCCCAACCAAGTTGGGTAAACCCGAGATCGGTGGCAATGGGAAAAAATAACCTTAACAATGGGACTTCCTATGAGTAATCCTTCTCAAAAAAAACAACACCACGACTACTGGCGGGCCAATCTTAGCTTGCTTGCCAAACTATTATCTATTTGGTTTATGGTATCGTTCGGCTGCAGTATTCTTTGGGTCGACTGGCTCGATCAATTTTCATTTTATGGTTTTAAACTGGGCTTTTGGTTCGCTCATCAAGGCGCTATTTTAGTTTTTGTGGTACTCATATTTATCTATACATGGCGAATGAAGGCGCTTGACAGCCAGTTTGACGTAGCCGATTCAGACGACCATCCTGAGAAAATATCGTGAGCACCCAAGCACTGACCTACCTGCTGGTCGGATTGTCCTTCGCGCTGTATATCGGCATCGCAATTTGGTCGCGGGCGTCTTCCACCAAAGACTTCTACATTGCCGGGGGCGGAATTCACCCAGTCGCCAATGGCATGGCCACCGCGGCCGACTGGATGAGCGCGGCGTCTTTTATTTCCATGGCCGGGATTATTTCCTTTATTGGCCGCGATGGATCGGTGTATCTATTGGGCTGGACCGGGGGCTATGTGTTACTGGCGTTATTGCTCGCCCCCTACCTACGGAAATTCGGCCGTTTTACTATTCCCGATTTCATCGGCGAGCGCTACTATTCTCAGACTGCGCGAATGGTCGCGGTGCTCTGTCTGATCTTTGTTTCGTTCACCTATGTCGCGGGTCAAATGCGCGGTGTTGGCATTGTATTCTCGCGCTTTCTCGAGGTTGAGGTCGAGACTGGCGTGATCATCGGTATGGCGGTGGTCTTTATGTACGCGGTGCTTGGCGGCATGAAAGGCATCACCTACACCCAAGTCGCGCAGTACTGCGTACTGATTTTCGCCTATATGGTGCCGGCAATTTTCATATCACTAATGATCACCGACAACCCCATACCTCAACTCGGGTTTGGCGCGGAAGTGAACGATGGATCGCAACAATCGGTGTTGCAAAAACTCGACGGCGTACTGACAGAGCTCGGATTTGATCGCTACACCGAGGGCAGTAAATCGACTATCGATGTATTTGCGATTACCGCGGCACTGATGTTTGGAACTGCCGGATTACCGCATGTATTGGTACGGTTTTTCACCGTGCCAAAAGTATCCGACGCGCGACTATCGGCTGGCTATGCGCTAGTTTTTATCGCCATTCTTTACACTACTGCACCCGCCGTCGCGGCCTTTGCGCGGCTCAATCTGATCGATACGGTGGACAACACACCCTACGCTGAAGCGCCTGCATGGTTTAGACAGTGGGAGGACACCGGACTGGTTGCGTGGCAGGACAAAAACGCCGATGGTCGCATGCAATACCGCGCCGGGAGCGCCCTATCACCAACCAAACCGGCATTTACTGGAGCCCGAGGCGAACTTGGCGAACGCCTATTGAGCAATGCTCCCACCGACAGTGCCAACGAGGTCTATATCGATCGCGACATTATCGTCCTCGCCAACCCGGAAATTGCCGGGTTGCCCGGCTGGGTCATTGCATTGGTCGCCGCGGGTGGCGTAGCTGCTGCGCTGTCAACCGCAGCAGGCCTGCTGCTGGTTATCTCCAGTGCCATATCCCACGACCTTTTAAAACAGACGCTGATGCCGCAAATAAGTGAACAACAAGAACTACTGGCGGCTCGACTTGCCGCGGCAGTCGCCGTCTGCATCGCTGGGCTGTTTGGTATCTACCCACCGGCATTCGTAGCCCAAGTAGTCGCTTTCGCCTTTGGTCTGGCCGCCGCTTCGTTATTTCCAGCGCTTTTACTGGGCATTTTTTCCACCTCGGTAAACCGCGAGGGCGCGATCGCTGGCATGCTATCGGGGCTGACCTTTACCTTTGCCTATATCGTCTACTTCAAGTTCGCCATGCCGCAACTAAATAGCGCCGAACATTGGCTATGGGGCATTTCGCCCGAGGGCATCGGCGCGCTTGGCATGCTATTAAACTTCGCCATTGCGATACTGGTAAGTCACTTCAGTGCGCCACCGCCCAACGATGTCCAAGAGTTAATCGAGAACATTCGCATCCCAGCGAGCAAGTGAATCAAGCCCGAGGCGGCCATTGCACCTAAAGTGATTTGGTAACAATCTCCTGAATATCCTTAGCCAAACCGCCGTGGCCCGCAATCTGTTGCAGCGCATGGCGCATTGCCTCGCCATGCGGCTTTGCATACTTTCTCCAGCGCGTCAGTGGTGTTACCAAGCGCGCCGCAACTTGCGGGTTAATAGCGTTTAATTCGGTGATATATCGCGCTAGAAATGCATAACCACTGCCGTCCGGGGCGTGAAAATTCACCAGATTAGCCTGGCAAAAGGCGCCGATCAGACTGCGCACCTTGTTCGGGTTTTTAATACTGAAATGTGCGTGCTCGAGCAAGGGCTTAATCCGTATCAAGCCGCCAGCCTGTGGATTTGTTGCCTGTATCTGCAACCAGAGATTAATCACCAAGGCCTCGTCTCGCCACTGCTTTTCAAATGATTCCAGCGCGCGACTGGCGAAGTCGCCGGCGGTTGGGCAATTGACCAGCGCTCTGAGCGCCGCCGATTGATCGGTCATATTGTCGGCCGTTTGAAATTGCTGCCATGCCAACTGAACGCCGACATCGGTCAACATCAAATAATCCAGCGCCGCATTTTTTAGGCTACGACTGCCAATTTGCTGCGCCTCAGGGCTGTAATTTTGCTGCTGATTGTGCCGCTCATAGAGCCTTTCCAGAGGGGCTTGCAACATCCCCGCCAACGCCGCCCTAACGAACTGACGACCGTCGTGCACAGCGATAGGATTGACCTCGGCGCCCGCCTCATGCAGCAGGGCCTCGCCCGGTAGTTGCAGCATCAAGGCCACCATCGCCGCGTCGAGCTCGCCGTCGTCCAGTAGGCCTTGGTAGGCATCTACCAGCGTGCCATCGAGTTCTAACGGCAAATCGTGCTGGCTGTTAAACGCTTGCTGCTGAAGAATATTGAGGGCCAGCTGTTGACCCGCATCCCAGCGATTAAAGCCGTCGCTGTCGTGAGTCATCAGGTGCGCGAGTTGCGCGCTGGTATATGGGTAGTGCAGTTTGACCGGCGCGGAAAACCCTCTCAGCAGCGATGGCACGACCTCGCCAGCCACATTTTCGATGACCACCTGCTGCTCTGCCTCGGTCACATCAATCACCAATTGCTGATCACCGGCGGCATTCAGCGGCGCATCGGAGCCATCGGCTGACAACAGACCGAGCACGACGGGAATCAGGAAAGGCGCTTTATCGGTCTGTCCCGGGGTGTCTGGACAGTGCTGCTGAAACTTGAGCGTCAGTTCTCGGCGCTCCTCAGAATAACTCGAAGTCACATCCAGACGCGGCGTTCCAGATTGCTTGTACCAGAGTCTGAACTGGCTCAGATCTCGACCACTGGTCTCCTCCATAGTGACGACAAATTCTTCAATGGTCACCGCCTGTCCATCATGGCGCTGAAAATACAGGTCGGTAGCCTGCCGAAACATCTGACTGCCGAGCATACTGTGTAGCATCCCGACAATTTCGGCACCCTTCTCATAGATGGTAACCGTATAAAAATTGTTTATCTCCATATAGGAGTCCGGCTGAACCGGGTGCGACATCGGCCCGCCATCCTCGGCAAACTGATGGGTGCGTAAAAATGCGACGTCCTGAATTCGCTTGACCGTCGGCGAGTTCATATCGGCTGAAAACTGGGCGTCGCGAAAGACCGTAAAACCCTCTTTAAGGCTCAGTTGAAACCAATCACGGCAGGTGACTCGGTTGCCAGACCAGTTGTGAAAATATTCGTGGGCGACGATCGCCTCGACGTTTTGAAAAGACGTATCGGTGGTGGTCGCCGGGTTGGCAAGTACCGCGGAGGTATTAAAAATATTGAGGCCCTTATTCTCCATCGCCCCCATATTAAAGTCATCGACCGCAACGATCATGAAAATATCCAAGTCGTACTCGCGCCCATAGACTTCTTCGTCCCAACGCATCGACTTCTTAAGCGATGTCATCGCGTGCGCGCATTTGTCGGTGTCCTTGTCCTCGACGAATATTTGCAACGCCACGGTGCGCCCGCTGCTCGTCACAAAACTGTCCTCGATCACGCTCAGCGAGCCGGCCACAAGCGCAAACAAATAGGCCGGCTTTACAAAAGGGTCATGCCATATCACTCGGTGCCGCCCATCGCTCAAAATCTCACGCGTGGTTGGATTTCCATTCGACAAGAGCACCGGGTAACGTTGCGCATCGGCGACAATCTCGGTGGTGAATTCTGACATGATATCCGGCCGATCGAGATAAAAAGTGATCTGCCTAAACCCTTGAGCTTCGCACTGACTGCAATACATTTCACGGGATTGATAGAGTCCGTTAAGCGCAGTATTAAGTTGCGGTTGAATGTGCACCACGCTCTCCAACAGCGCCTGCTCCGGGAAATCAAAAATAGTCAGTGTCTCGCCATCGCGACGATAGTCGTCATCTCCAAGTGGTCGCCCATCGATACTAAAGCTCTGCAACTGCAGGTCGATGCCACCATCGAGCAGTAGCGTCCGATCGGCGTTTCGTTGGCACTGTGGATTGCGTCTGATGGCCATTTTTGCGCGCACCACTGTGACCTCGTCACCCAATTCAAAAGACAAATCTGTTCGATCGATCAAGAAATTCGAAACTTGGTAGTCGCTCAGATAAATGGACTTGGC
>DDJS01000076.1:23081-23535 GCA_002339165.1 Cellvibrionales bacterium UBA2618
ATTGCATCTTTCACGGTATTCTCCTGTGCCCACAATAGGCTACTTAATGATTACCCGCAGGCTGTTTAAAAGGACTAAATTTTTGATTGCCATGGCGAGCAGTATAGCGGAATTTACCGACCATTTAAGAGTGCCACACCAGTGGTTTCTCATCGTCATCGAGCAGCTCACAGGCGTTATTTTTTGGCGGTACATAGCCCGTTCTTTGTGTTTCGGGTTGACGCATTTCGTAGGCGATCACCGCCTGCATACACAGCTCCCGCTGCTCGTCGCTCAGGCGCCTTCCATCCGGCCATTTGCCAATCTCAATGCCGCGCTTGAAGGCCTCATAGATCGCCGGCGTTAGCGTTTCGAGCAGATGTTTAAATTCCATATCATTGACCTCAAAATCTCAACCATAGGCTGTGCTGTATGAACGACTGAGATACGCAGCCTATTGCCGATTGGCCCGCTT
>DDJS01000067.1:0-3827 GCA_002339165.1 Cellvibrionales bacterium UBA2618
TAGGATATGCGTTTTAGAGTCGACGTTGTTGTGATCAGGTGTGCGTTCGAGCGCGACAGACACTGAGTTAACTTAGCCATTAAACCAGTCCGATACTGGGCTTAGAGGAACAATGATGATTCAACCCTACAATGCCGTTGGCTTGGTACCCACCGTTTGGGGTATCAGGCGCCGTTCAGAAATTGTTAAAAACATTGAACACTTAACCTCGATGGCGAATGCTGCGCTGTGGCTGTCTTCACTGGATACGCCAGTGAAATTGATCGCCTTGCCCGAGGGCGCGCTGCAGGGCTTCAACGATGAGGTGATGGATGCCGATCATGTCACGTTTGCTCGCGAGTGTGCGATTGATATTCCCGGCCCCGAGACCGATATGATCGCCGAAAAAATTGCAAAGGCGCATGGCGTTTATGTGATGGCGCAGGCTAAAGCGCGTCATCCGGAGATTAAAGATCGATTTTTTAATATCGGTTTTATTATCAGTCCGGAGGGCGACATTATCTTAAAACACTATAAAGTTGCGCCGCTGTATCCGGTAGAGCATTCGGTCTGTCCACACGACATATACGATTGGTGGATCGAGCGCTATGGCAACACGCTGGATAGTTTTTGGCCGGTAGTCGACACCCCGATTGGCAGAATGGGCATCATGATGGCAAATGAGGGCTCCTATCCCGAAAATGCGCGGGCCTTAGCAATGAACGGAGCGGAAATTATCTATCGCGCCTCTATTCCACATCCGGCGGCTTCGAATGATTATTTTGAAATTACCAACCGTGCGCGGGCGTTGGACAATAATCTTTATATTATGGCGCCGAATATGGGTACCTACTATCTGACACAGGACGAAGAGACGCCCATGGATACCTTTGGAGGACATTCGATGATCGTCGATTACCGCGGGCAAATTGTCGGTAGGCAGGACTATGGCGGTGTTTCGACCAGTGTTTGCGGGCCGATCAATATAGAGGCGATGCGCAGCCACAGGCAGAACTCGCTGTGGACCAACTGGATGAAGGACCTGCGAACAGAGCTCTATCAGATTGTTTATAAAGATCCTATCTACCCGAAAAATTTGTATTTGAACCGTGAGCCTATGAAACATGCTGAATACGAGCGCGAGGTGATTAAAAAGCAGGTCAAGCTTTTACAAGACGCAGATATCTGGAAGAAGCCAAGCGAATAACATCGATCGCTGCACGAGCAGTTGACGGAGACTATATACATGGAAACATCAAAGCTATGGATTGGGGGGGAGCTGTTGGAGCCCAGCAGCGGCGAGTATTTTGACGACTTGAACCCATCTGACCAAACGCTGATCGCCAGAGTCGCCAAAGGCACGATCGCCGATATTGATCGCGCGGTCGCCGCGGCACGCAGCGCTTTTTTGACCTTTAGCCAGACCCAAGCAAAAGAGCGAGAGGCTATTCTTAGCCGCGCTGCAGCCTTGGTTGAGCGCGACCGCGATGAGTATTTACAACTACTGATAGACGAGGTCGGCTCGCCCATGATGAAGGCGCAGTTCGAGGTTGATTACTGTATCAATGCCTTTCGTGCCGCCGCTGGAGTGCCCCGGCGTTTGACCGGTCAGACCATGCCCCTCGATAGGCCGGGTGCCTTTGGCATGTCGGTGCGCGAACCGGTCGGCGTGATTGCCTGCATTACGCCGTTTAACGTGCCATTATTAAAAAATGTGAAACAGATCGCGATGGTCATTGCGACCGGCAATACTGCGGTCTTGTTACCCTCAGAGTATGCTACTCAGGTGACGGTAAAATTCGCTGAGACCCTTGCTGAAGCCGGGACGCCAGTCGGGGTATTTAACTATGTCACGGGCGATCCATTTGAAATTGGCGATGCCCTAACCGGTCATTCCGATGTGGCTGCGATCAATTTTTGTGGTTCGCCGCGGATCGGCAAACACGTGGCTGAGCTAGCGGCTAAGGACCTCAAACCGGTGACCCTGGAGTTGGGTGGCAAGAGCCCACTGGTGGTGCTCGATGATGCTGACTTAGACAAGGCGCTGGAGGCGGCAACGATTGGCATATTTTTCTTTCAGGGTCAGGCGTGTATGGCGTCGAGTCGAATTATTTTACAACGCGGTATTGCGGAAAAATTTATCGCCGCTTTTAAGCAGATTGCCGCGGGCATCAAGATGGGTGATCTGAGCGATCCGGAGACGGCGATTGGGCCGCTTATTAGTCATCGCCAAGAGCAGCGCGTCAGGGAGCATATTAGCGATGCGCTCGCCAAGGGCGCCGAATTACTGAGTGGTGATAGAGCCTGGCAGGGGGCTTGCTGTCCGCCGACGATTTTGTCCGGCGTCAACCAGCAGATGACCGTCTGTCGAGAAGAAACCTTTGGTCCAGTCACATCAATTTATCAAGTGGACACCGTTGAGGAGGCTATTGGTGTGGCCAACGATACCGACTATGGTCTGAGTTTCTCAATTTTCACCAGCGATATCACCACTGCTCTAAAAGTGGCCCAGAGGGCCAATGCGGGAATGGTGCATATTAACGCGATGTCCATTCAAGACGAACCTCACGTGCCCTTTGGGGGCAACGGCCTGAGCGGTTTTGGCCGCGAGGGCACCGACGCAGATCTAGATATCATGACCCGATGGAAATGGATTACGGTGCAACTCGACTAGCTCCCACGCGTAGTAAAAAACCGCGTGGGAGCTGTTGCGTCAATGTTTGTGCAACGGGGTGTAGCGGCTAATTATAATTCCCGTCGCTTAAATAGCGCGATGGTGGTCAGTGTGGCGACGGTCTGCGCCTGTTGGTTGTCGATCGTCACATCGCACGTCACGATCCCCCTGTCGGGCTTGCTTCGCGAACGGCGTGTGCTGACCACGCGGGTGGTCGCGCTCAATAAGTCGCCGGCGATTACCGGTTTTAGCCAGCGTATGTTGTCCACGCCGGGCGAGACGATAATCGAAGACCGATTCAGAAGGCCGTCGCACTGCAGGCGCATAAATACCGATAGGGTGAACCAACCGCTGGCAATCAACTCGCCAATATGGGTCGTGGAGGCAGCCTCCGGATCGGTATGAAACGGTTGCGGATCGTATTTTTTGGCAAAGCCGATCATCTCTGATATCTCTACTGGGTAAGACCCTAAATCAATCGCCATTCCGGGAATAAAATCTTCAAATGTCATAAAGTCTTGTTTCATATGGTGGTTATCTCCTGCCTAGAGGTATTTTGTCGGCTGAAAATTGTCCAGCTTGTGAATCCAGTAGCTGTGCTTCAGGCTAGACTGGTTATCAATTTTATAAAACAGCACTTGACAATATTTTAGAGTTAAAGCAATAATATTTTAAAGTTAAAGTATCTGCCACCATTAAGCAACGCCGTCGATAGGTTTATGGCGATTATGAAGCGCGTGAGTGGCGTAACTCGTATCGAAATTTAAGGACAAATTATGATGCCAGCTAATAGTTTAAAAAACAATAATCGCCTAAAACTGGGTATTTTTTCGGCCAATTGCTCGAGTGGTATGGCGGTCACCAAGGTCGAAGAGCGGTGGCAAAATTCTTGGCACAACAACCTCAAGTTGGTGCGCATGTGCGACGCTGCCGGTATTGAATTTATGCTGCCGATTGCACGCTGGATCGGCTACGGCGGCGAAACTGATTTTCACGGCGGCGTACTCGAAACCGTGACTTGGGCTGCGGGACTGATGACAGCTTCGAAAAATATTCAGATATTCGCCACCGTTCATACCGCGTTTAATCACCCCATTGTGTCCGCCAAGCAACTGGCGACGATCGATCAGTTGAGCGCCGGTCGACTCGGTTTAAACGTAGTCGCAGGTTGGAA
>DDJS01000067.1:4180-10467 GCA_002339165.1 Cellvibrionales bacterium UBA2618
GAGCATAGCGAGCGTTACGCCCGCGCCCAAGAATGGTTTGACTACGTGCAAAAAATTTGGACGGCAGACACAGCATTTGATTGGGATGGCACCTATTTTCAAGGTAAAGGCGTGTATGGAAACCCCAAGCCGGTGCAGTCCAGGGTGCCGATTTTAAATGCTGCGGCCTCCAAGGAAGGCCGCGAATTTGCAATGCGCAACGCCGATTTTCTGTTTACGCCAGTGTTCGATTTTGATCAGGCACGAGCGACCGCGGATGAAATTAGCAAGGCGGCAGCGAAAAATAACCGAGAGGTCGGTGTGTTCACCTTTTGTACCGTCGTGTGCCGACCGACGATGCGCGAGGCCGAAGAGTATCTGGATCACTACGCTAACAAAAACGCCGACTGGGAGGCGGTAGACTATTTGATGAAATTACAGGGCATGCACGCGCAGTCGTTTACCCCCGAGGCTCTGGGAATGTTCAGAGATCGGTTTGCCGCCGGCCATGGTGGCTTCCCTCTAGTGGGTACGCCCGAGCACATTGCCGATCAATTGGAACAATTAAGCGCTACCGGGATTGCTGGGGTCACGCTGGCGTTTGTCGATTACGCGGCAGAATTCCCCTATTTTGCCGCGCAGGTATTGCCATTGCTGGAAGCGAGGGGGTTGCGCAACAGTCAGTGAAATTGCGTTCGGGGCAAGCGAAAAAATAAAACATAACTAAAACTAAACATAATATTCGCGGAGACAGCAAGATGAAAAAATATACAGCAAAAGAGCCTAAAATCAGATACGCCAGTGGGCTGTTAATCGCATCCTTGAGCGTTCCTAGTTTTGCTCAGGGCGTGCTCGAGGAAGTGATAGTTACGGCGCAAAAGCGCGAGCAGAATATTCAGGAAGTGCCGATTGCGATTACCGCCTTTACCGGTGCTCAAATGGCGGCTCTCGGTGTGACCGAGAGTTTTGACATTGCCGCCTTTAGCCCCGGCGTGCACATCAGTGGTAATCTCGCAGGCCAAAATACCCAGTTCTCGATTCGCGGCGTTACCCAAAATGATTTTGCCGATATCATCGAAGCTCCTAACGCGGTTTACCTCGATGAAGGCTATATCGCGGTCGCTCAAGGGCAAACCTTTGGAATCTTCGATATCGAGCGGGTGGAAATTCTAAAAGGTCCTCAGGGAACGCTGTTTGGACGCAACGCCACTGGTGGTTTAATTCACTTTCAATCGAACAAGCCGAATTTCGATGCGACTAGCGGCTACGTCGATGTTGAAGTGGGTCAATTTGACAGCGATGCAGATGCCATGCGCACCACGCTGGAGGCTGCGGTTGGTGGCCCGCTGAGCGAGACACTGGCGGGCCGTATTGCGGTGCGCATGAACAAGCAAGATGGCTATCTAAAGAACCTCTACCCTCAAGGTGCCGCCAGCGGTCTGGGCGCGGGTGCTTCGGGCAAGGGCGCGGGCGCGGATCTTGGTGATGATGACACCAAGGCTGTGCGCCTAAGTCTGGCCTTTCAACCGAGCGATCAGTTGTCGCTAGCTGCGTCGTTTAACTATGCCAAATCCGACGTGTCGACCGGTCCCTATCAATCCAAGTCGACCATTGGTGTGCTCGATGCGCAGAATGAACTTGTCAATGTGATCGACACCCCGGCGTCAGAAACGCGACTCTCGATAGCCGCAGACGGCTCGGACGGCGGCGCCAATGCGATCGATGGATCCTATCCTCTAGCACCCGGCGGAGCTATTGGTATTCAGAGCCGCCCGGTACCTGGCGGCGATTTCTTTGGCTATCTCGATCGGGATGGCGATGATTTTACCTTTTCCAGTGATTTCGCGTTTGAGGATCAGGGCTTTACTGAAACCAGCGGTTTCAACCTACGGGTTGAATATACCTTCGCTAATGGACTTGAATTCACCGCCATTAGCGACGTCAAAGAATATGAAAAACTGTTGTTTATCGACGTTGATTCGGCGCCGATCAATCAGTTGGCCAATTATGCCGGCGTCGATGCCAGCACCTTTAGTCAGGAAATTCGCCTTAGCGGCGACAGTGATCGCGCCCGTTGGATAATCGGTGCCTACTACTTAAATATCGACAACAAAGCTGACAATGGTTTAAAAGCGCCGGCCGATAGTATTATTGACGGTGCCTTTACCGGTGGCGTGGGCGGCGGCTTGGCGGCCATTGATATTGGTACCAAGGGCGATCTGCAAACCGATTCGTTTAGCCTGTTTGGCCAGTACGAATACGATGTGAGCGACACCGTTACCTGGATCGCCGGCATCCGCGCAATCAAAGAGAAGAAAGACTACGAGGTCAATATTGGCGTTTATCCATCGTTTAATTCCTTTTCAGTGAATCAAGGCAATTTTATCCCCAACATCTTTGGTGCTGGATCGCCGTTCAACTATCAAAACGATACCTCGGACAACCTCTGGGCCGGTAATTTGCAAGTACAGTGGCAGCAGAGCGAGGACATGATGATCTACGCTGGAATCAAGCGCGGCGTCAAAGCTGGGAGTTATAACATGGCGCTACTCGGGTCATATCTCGGCGGCGGTGCTGGCGCCGGTGTGCCGTATGACGAAGAGGTATTAACCGCTTACGAGGCCGGCTTCAAACGCTCGGTTGGCGATTCGACGCGCATCAATGGTTCGTTCTATTACTATGACTACAAAGATTATCAGGCGTTCTTATTCGTCGACGTCGGCGGTAACGTCATCAACCGCGATGCCGAAACGGTCGGTATGGAACTCGAAATTCAATCCACACCGAGCGCCGGTCTAGACCTCTTGGCGAGCGTTTCCTACATCGATGCCAAGGTCAAAGATCTACCGTTGCGCGTTGGTTCGCCGTTGCCGCCACGCGACGTGGTACCAACTTATACCCCGGAAATGCAGGCCACGGCGCTAGCCCGTTATGCATGGTCGGCAATGGGCGGCACTCTGGCAGTGCAGGGCGATATCAGCTATTCGGATGACTATTATTACAATCTTCGCAACTTTGACGCGGACAAATTTGACAGCTATGTAATGGTTAACGCCATGCTGTCTTGGCAATCCACAGATGAAAAACTGTCGGCTTCTCTGGCAATCAGAAACCTTACCGATGAGCGCGCTGGCATTCAGGGTTTTGATCTGGCCACGCTCTGCGGCTGTAACGAAGTGTCGTACCGTGCTCCGCGTTATTACTCGGTGTCGGTAAAGCGCGAGTTTTAATCGATTGACAACGGCTCGCCGATCGTCGGATCGGCGAGCGCATAGACGGAGGATCAATCGTGAACAAGTTATCGCGGCGCGACTTTATCGCCTCAACGGGTATCGGTCTGACCTGCTGGGTCTCGGGCGTCGGTGTGTTGTTGTCGCCGCAACAGGCGCAGGCCGCCGCTATACCGTTAGAGACGTTAACCGATACCCAGGCCACCACCCTCGGTGCTCTGGGTAATGCGTTGGTTCCCGGCGCGCGCAATGCCGGTTTGGTGCAATACGTCGACAACCAATTGGGCGTCGATAATACGCTGCTGATATTGAAGTACTTGGGGATCGGTACTGCCGATATGCCGGGCTTTTATCGATCTGCGCTGGACAGTGCTTATGGGCATTGTCAAAACCTGTTCCAAACCACACCGCTGAAGCTGACAGCCGTTCAAGCCCATCGTTGGGCAGGCAGTATCGCCGGGGGTGCGGATTCAGATTGGCGTGGCCCGCCGGCCGGTTTTTTCTTCTTTGTGGTGCGCGCCGACGCCTGCGATGTGGTATTTGGTTCGCGCCAGGGTACCGAGGACATCGGGGCCCCGTTCATGGCGCACATTGAGCCGACACAGCCATGGTAGGGGGCAGCAATGGCGCGGTCAGCAAGCCCGCGTACGATTCTATTATCGTCGGCTCGGGTGCCTCGGGGAGTATTGTTGCTGCCGCGTTGGCGGCTGCTGGCCAGTCGGTATTGATATTGGAGGCCGGTCCGCGTCGCGAGCTTGCCCAGCTAACCAGTTCGCAACTGTTTGCGCGGGGTTTAAAGTGGTCCGGCGCGCCGGTCGAAGAAGAGGGCAATCACACCATCGGCCACGGTTTTAACGCCGGTTTTGGCGCTGGGGGTTCTGCACTGCATCACTACGGTGTTTGGCCGCGCTTGCACAGCAACGACTTTGACGTGCTCAGCAAACACGGAAAAAATCTCGACTGGCCGATCGGCTACGAGGATTTGAGACCCTATTACGATGCCGTGCAGTCAGACGTCGGTCTGAGTGGCGATGCCGAAGCTGAGATATGGCGCCCACAGGGAGCTCCCTATCCGCTGCCGCCACTGCCGGTTTTTCGGCAGGGCAAGGTCATAGACCGAGGCTTTCGGGCTATGGGACTGAGCACAGCGCCGATTCCGATGGCGATCAACAGTATTCCAAACAACGGCGCGCCGGGTTGCACCTACGATGGTTGGTGCGATGCGGGGTGCCCGATAGGCGCGCTTAAAAACCCTCTGGTAACCCACCTAGCTAGGGCTCAAAAACTCGGCGTGGAAATTTGCTATGGCGCACAGGTCAGCCGAGTGGTGATGTCCAGTGATGCTCAACGGGTAGCGAAAGGTGTCGAGTATTTCGATAGCCATGGCGTTAAACAGACGGTTAACGCAGGTACCGTGGTGATCGCCGCGTTTGCCGTGCAATCGGTGCGCATACTATTAAATTCACAGTATGCCGACGGCGTGGCGGTCGGCGATCGCGGAGCCAAACTCGGTCGCTATTTAATGACTCACCCCGGTTGCACGGTATTCGGTCTGTTTAATGATCCTACCGATCCTCACTTAGGGCCAACTGGCGGACAATTGATTTGCCACGATCATTATGATGACAAAACCGCGATTAAAGACAGTTTTGGGTCTTACCAGTGGTTGATCGCCAATGCGGTTAAACCCAACGGCCTACTGGGATATGCCAACAGCCGGCCGGACATTTTTGGCGCTGAACTAAAACCCTTTATGCAACGCGCGGCCAAGCATATTGGCAACATGCTGTACGTTGGGGAGGATAGCTCGTCGGCTGAAAACCGTATTTTGTTGAGTGATCGTCGGGATAAATTTGGCCTGCCGATAGCCCGCACGATCCACAATGCCGGCCCCGAACAAGACGCCCAACTGGCCTTTGCAATGGATGAGGGCAAACAGATTTTTCGCGCCGCCGGAGCCACCGAGGTATGGACTGGGCCGCGCGCGCCGATCCATATCATGGGGGGTGCTGTTATGGGTAGTGATCCTGAGCTGTCGGTCACCAACGACCTTGGCAAGGTACACCATACGGATAATCTCTATGTGGTTGGGCCGAGCACCTTCCCTACCAGTGGCGCGGTCAATCCGACTTTTACCGTCAGCGCGCTGGCCTATCGAACCGCCGAGCACTTGGCGAGCAAGAATTGACCTCAGAGCCTAGTGACACAAGAGTCGGCAGAATAACCTTCAGGTGCACAATCGAGACTTTCAGGATAGACTAATGTCTGCCTTAAAACTATTGCGCGGGAGTTGTTGATGCCCTCTGTTGTAGAACTGCACGTCATTCAAGGTGTCGCCGAGGTGACGATTGATAACCCTCCGTACCAGACACTGTCCAATCGAGTGCTCGCCGCGCTGTACTCAATCCTTGAGCAGGTAGCCTCCGATCCTACGGTGACCGCCCTGGTGCTATGCGGCACCGGTGCGGATTTCTGCGCCGGCAGCGAGCTCGATGAACTGGCAGACCCCACTCAACATGCATCGTTGAGAGCTCTGGTGGCGATGCTCGAGAATTACCCGAAGACCACGGTGGCTGCGCTGCACGGCAAAGTCCACGGCGGCGGATTGGAGTTAGCGATGGCCTGTTCCGCTCGGGTGGCTGTTGGCGGTACCGAACTGGGTTTGCCCGATGTGGCCTTGGGATTGCTGCCGAGCGCGGGTGGTACCCGGCGTCTGCCGCAACTGATCGGGGCTGACCGAGCGCTCAAGATGATCACCTCGGGAAGGTCGATCGGTGCCGCTGAGGCGCTGCATTGCGGGCTGATCGATGCGCTAGTGGCGGCGGATGTAGTTACCGAGGCAAGGCACCATGTGGCGCGCAGCGCAACGCTATCTGCGAGTGAGGCGACCCTTGAAAACACCGCTCTACCGATTGTTAACGCGGATTTTTTTGCCACCTGGCGAACCTCGATGGAGCGACGTTCGGGTGGCCAAATGGCGCCGAGATTGGCGGTCGATGCGGTAGAGTATGGGCTCTCATCAAGCCGCCAAGATGCGCTCAATAGAGAGACCGAACTGGGCGAAAAATGCAAGAATTC
>DDJS01000011.1:0-3374 GCA_002339165.1 Cellvibrionales bacterium UBA2618
TATAACTGTTCAAACCTCGGGTTAGGGCGGCACGGAAACCCGCAAGGTGGGTGCCGCCATCGCGTTGCGGTATATTATTGGTATAACAGAGCAAATTTTCCTGGAACCCATCGTTCCATTGCATCGCAACCTCGACACTAATGCCGTCTTCACGCTCAACGTTAAAATGTAGCGCATTATTTATCGTTGATTTATTGAGGTTTAGAAAATCTACGAACGCCATCAATCCACCCGCATAAGCGTACTTTTCTTCTTTTCCCGAGCGTTCGTCATGCAAGGTAATACCCACACCTGAATTTAAGAATGACAGTTCACGCAGCCGTTTAGCTAAAATTTCAAAGTGAAAACGAATATTCGAAAAAGTATCGCCTGATGGGACGAAGTGAATTTCCGTCCCCGTGGCTTCGGTGTCACCGACCATTTCTAAGGGCCCTTGAGGCACACCGTGTTGGTAATGTTGCTCGTAGACGTTGCCGTTGCGGCGTATCGTCAACCGTAGTTCGCGAGATAGCGCATTGACCACCGAAACGCCCACACCATGCAATCCGCCGGAGATTTTGTAACTATCATCATTAAATTTACCCCCCGCATGCAGTACCGTCATAATGACTTCCGCTGCCGAAACGCCCTCTTCGTGCATCTCTGTAGGGATACCTCGACCATTGTCTGACACAGAGATCGATTCATCCGGATGAATAACGATCCGAATATCTGAGCAAAAGCCCGCAAGGGCTTCATCGATCGAATTGTCGACAACCTCAAACACCATATGATGCAAACCCGTCCCATCATCAGTATCACCGATATACATACCGGGACGCTTGCGAACTGCATCCAGCCCCTTGAGAACGGTAATACTTGAGGAGTCGTAATTATGTTCGTCGCTCATAAGCAGTCAGCTTCCTGTGATTGATTGGGCAGTAACAACGCCGTGTTCTACGTGGAACATTTGGTGAGCCGTATTTTCGACCAGACTCACAAAGTCTCTTTTATCTACGCCAGTCATAAAATACTGGCATCCTAGCTCGTTCAAGCACTCGACCACCTGTCCACGATGATGGTAATCAAGCTCCGCCGGAAGATCGTCCAATAAAAACACGCATGATTGGCCCGCCTTTCTACGATAGAGCGCCGCCTGCGCTAACTTCAAGGCATAAACCAACAACTTTAACTGGCCCCGAGACAACCTCTCACCGGCAAGAACGCCGTCCATCCTGACACTTAGATCGCCGCGATGCGCACCATGATGGGTCTTACCAAACTTACAATCCCGGCTATTATCAGCCTCCATCACCACATCCAGTGTCTGCTCACGAGACCAGCCTCTATCATGCTCAAAATGGAGCGCCCCCAAGCCGTCAAAGAAATGTGCAATAGTCACGACTTCAATTTGCAGTTCGGCTAAATAATTATCTCGGTGGACAGCGATCGCATCGGAAAGAGCGATAAACTCTCGGGTCCATACAGCCAGTTGTTCGAAGTCTATTCTATCATGTCGCAACAACTGATTGCGTTGTTTTAGCGCTTTTTGAAATCGCCGCCATAAACCTGCGTACGCAGGTTCCACGTGGAACACCCCCCAATCGACAAACTGGCGACGCTGCATTGCACCGCCTTCAAGCAGTAAGAAGCTGTGTGCGTCGATTAACTGTAAGGGTAACTGGGCTGCCAATTCACTCGCAGTATCTATCGCCACTCCGTCATAACGAGCCTCAAACCGGCCATCAATGCTACGTTTGACGCCTAACTGGCGGTAGTCACTCGACGGATCAATCAGTATCTGTGCTGATACTACCAACTCGTCCTGCCCGGACTCTACCACCAAACGTAAATCTCTATGTTTAAATGAGCGGCCCCTACCGAGGATATAAATAGATTCAAGGAAGGTAGTCTTACCACTCCCATTATCACCGACAAGCACATTAGCACCAGGGTGACAGCACACACTTAGGTCGTGTATGTTCCGAAGGTGTAAGATATTCAGTTTTGATAGCAGCATTTATTGCCCAGCGCCAGACTAGATAAGTCTTGTCGTCGAACACCAACACGCCAACAACAAATCTATAGCCGCATCGGCATGACTACATAGACCGCCTTGCTATCAGCAGCGTCCTCGACCAATGCACTACTATTAGAATCAGACAGCGTTAAGCGTACCTGCGTGCCCTTTAATACATTGAGCACATCGAGCAAGTAACTGACATTAAACCCGATTTCCAAATCGTCGCCAGCATAATCAACGGACACTTCCTCCTCCGCCTCCTCTTGTTCTGGGTTGTTCGCGAGCATCTTCAACGAGCCGTCTGACAGTAGCACCCGCACCCCGCGGTATTTTTCGTTGGATAAAATCGCTGTACGGTTAAACGCTTGTCGCAACTCAGATCTATCACCCACCACCAACTTCTCACCGCCCTTCGGTAGCACCCTTTCATAATCAGGGTAAGCCCCATCGACCAACTTAGATGTAAAACAAAAATCCTCAGAATTAACCCGTACGTGATTCGAGCCCAGCGAAATATCAATTTCATCGTCACCGAGCAACCGCGACAGTTCCATAATCCCTTTGCGAGGCAAAATAGCAGTTAAAATATCCTCAACATCCGCCTCGCATTCAACATCACACAGAGCCATTCGGTGACCGTCAGTCGCCACCGCGCGTAAATTGTTTGCAGCGACCTCCCACAACATGCCATTCAAGTAATAACGGACATCCTGCTGCGCCATCGCAAACGAGGTTGCGTCGATCAAATGCTTAATAACGCTCGCCTTCATATTCAGCGCAACACTGTTCTCACTTTCTTCAACGGACGGAAATTCACTGGCGGGAAGCGTCGCCAGAGTAAAACGACTACGCCCACTGGTCACCTGAGCTTTGCCATCACCACTGTTAAAATTGACCATGGCGCCCTCTGGAAGAGAGCGACAGATATCAGATATCTTCCGTGCTGAAACAGTAATTTCACCGCCTTCGGTACACTCGGCGACTTCGGTATAGCCAACAATTTCTACCTCGAGGTCGGTTCCGGTCACTGACAGACGATGACCATCTATACTCAGAAGCACATTAGATAGTATCGGCAGCGTTTGTCGCCGCTCAACCACTCCGACAGCTAGCTGAAGGGGCTTGAGTAACGCTTCACGTGAAAGGCTAAATTTCATAAGAATTCCCTATGCCTGACTAAGTCATCATTTGGTTAAGTTGATAGCGCTCTAAACAAGCTCTTCAAATCACGCTTCAATTCTGTGTCAACAATTTCCAATTCTCTCACCTTCCGACAGGCATGTAACACCGTCGTGTGATCGCGGCCGCCGAAGGCTTCACCAATCTCCGGCAGGCTATGGTTGGTCAGTTCCTTGGCAATGAACATAGCCAC
>DDJS01000011.1:3703-29743 GCA_002339165.1 Cellvibrionales bacterium UBA2618
GCAATAGAGCGACTCCGACGCTTAGACAGCAAATCGGACATCTTAAGCTTATACTGATCTGCCACCACTCTTTGAATATTGTCTATGGTAACGAGCTTGTCTTGCAGTGCCAATAAATCTTTCAGAGATTCTCGAATTAAATCAATATCGATGTCCCTACCAGAGAACTGGGCATGGGCGATTACGCGCTTTAAAGCACCCTCTAATTCTCGCACATTAGACCGAATTCTTTGGGCGATAAAAAATGCGGCGTCACGGCTCAAAGTCACTCCGACTTGCTGAGCTTTATTAATCAAAATAGCTACCCGCGTTTCCAACTCGGGTGGCTCCACTGCCACGGTAAGCCCCCAACCGAAGCGAGATTTAAGACGCTCTTCAACACCGTCCATCTCCTTTGGATAGCGGTCACAAGTGAGGATCATTTGCTGGCCACCTTCCAGCAACGCATTGTAGGTATGAAAAAATTCTTCTTGGGAACGCTCTTTGCCCGAAAAAAATTGTATATCATCGATTAATAGGGCGTCCACCGAACGATAAAATCGTTTGAATTCGTCAATCGCCTTCAGCTGTAGTGCCTTGACCATATCGGCAACAAAACGTTCGGAGTGCAGGTAAACAATCTTTGCACTGGGGTTCTCTACCCGCATTGCATTGCCGACAGCATGCATCAGGTGGGTCTTACCAAGACCCACGCCGCCATAAATAAACAGTGGGTTGTAAGACCCCCCGGGGTTCTCCGCGACCTGTTGTGCCGCAGCAAACGCTAATTGATTGGATTTACCCTCGACAAAATTTTCAAAAGTGAAATTTGCATTAAGGTTGCTCTGCAAACTTTTTTCGGCAGCAGATGTGATGGGCATGCCAGCCCCATTCACCCTAGGATGCGTCGCAACGCTCCCCAACGGACGGTGGTCATTAATAACTTCGATCGCACGGATTGGTTCAGGTTTAGGCGTTACTATAGAAGTTGTATTAAACAATTTACGGTCCGACAAGCCATTGCTAACATTCAGCGAAACCGCCCGACCGCCAAATTGCGAGCAAAGCTCTTCGATGCGTTGGGTAAACTTATTTTTCACCCAGTCTTGAATAAATCTGTTCGGCGCTAAAAGGCAGAGTTCACCTTCTGTCGTAACCTGACTCTGACCGATTGTTAACGGGCGTATCCAAGTATTGTATTGCTGTTCCGGAAGTTCGCTCCGCAATTGACTTTGACACTGGTGCCAAATAACGTCAGGCATTTCAGATGCCATTCTTATTATCCTTCAAATGAGCTGTAAATAATCGATCAGTAACACTGACTCAAATACGCGGTTAAATAAACGTTTAAGCAGGTTGTCGCTCGTGTCCTTGGCGTCTTTTTTAGCACCTACCGCGCAGGTCAACTAATGCTTAGTATGATATCCCAGAGAAAAAATTTTATCCACATGAAAAATAATTAAGGAAATTAAACTAAAAATTAAAAAACAAGTAAAATCAGATATATAAAAACAAATTAGATTTTTTTAATTAACACAATATGGAAAAAACCTGCTTATTTTTTAGACAATTTTGTGGACAACCTGTACATAACCAGTGTGATAGCCAGTGGTAATACAGTCAAAAATAGCCGCTTGGGGGTCGTTTAAGCAAATGACTGAAGCTTTCTTGTCGGTCACTTTCCGATGCAAAATGACGAAAATATATGTCCCAATAAATCGTCCGAACTAAAACGTCCGGTAATCTCTGAAAGACTCTGTTGCGCCACGCGTAAATCCTCCGCGAGTAACTCCCCAGAGCCAAACTTCTGTAACTGTGACTGGCCGGCCTCTATCTGAGTTAGCGCATTAGACAGCGCAATAACGTGCCTACGCCGCGCAGCAAAGACACTCTCGCCCGTAGCGACATAGCCCATTCTCTCAAGCAAATAAGCTGTTAACTCACCTATACCCAACCCATACTTGGCTGAAATCCCCAACGTAGGTAGGTTATTATCAATACGCCCAGGCTCGTGTCCAGAGCAATCAATTTTATTCAACACCATGGTTACCCGCTGATTAGAATCGCCGCAACGAGTAAAATACTCCGGCCATAGCGCACGAATATCTGTGCCTTCGCCGTCCATCGCATCGACCATAAAAATCACTTGATCAGCGGCCTCCACTTCTGCCCATGCCCGGCGAATCCCCTCTTTTTCTATCACGCTGTTCGTAGCCCTTAGACCAGCAGTGTCAATAAATTGTACCGGCACACCGTTCAATGACACCATATGCCTTAAAACATCACGCGTGGTTCCAGCCTCATCGGTGACAATCGCCACATCATCGCCGACTAAGCAATTGAGCAAACTAGATTTCCCAACGTTCGGTTTGCCCACCAACACCACTGTCATGCCCTCTCTCAACAAGGCCCCTTGCCGCGCTTTGTCGAGTATTCCGCCGAGCTGCACAACCAACTGTTGAATCGCACCAAGAAGTTTTGGATCGGATAGAAAGTCTATTTCTTCCTCGGGAAAATCGATCGAGGCCTCAACAAATACCCGAACTTCGATAACCTTCTCCACCAAGCTCTCTACCGCTCGGGAAAATTCGCCCTGCATGGACCGGACCGCAGATTTGGCCGCTTGCACCGAAGACGCCTGGATTAAATCGGCGACCGCTTCCGCCTGAGCTAAATCCAATTTACCGTTTAAAAAGGCCCGTTCACTAAACTCACCCGGCCGCGCTTGACGGGCGCCCAAATCAACGCAACGCTGCACCAATTGGGCCAATACCACGCTGCCCCCATGCCCTTGCAGTTCGAGTACCGATTCGCCGGTAAAGGATTCTGGCGCCGGAAAGAACACCGCAATACCGGTGTCCAAACACTCGCCTTGAGCGTCGAAAAATTGTTTGTAGGTAGCTCGCCGAGGTATCAGGCAACCACCCAAAACCGCATCCATATAACCGCTTAGATCAATTCCAGAAAGCCGCACGACTCCCACGCTACCAGCACCAGGTGCGGTGGCAATCGCGACGATGGTATCGATGCTATTACTGTACATGTTATTTAAACGTCAGCATCAACGAGTGGCATTACATCTTGCCAAAGTGCGCTACGCAGACTCCTTTCGTAAGATCTGACGATTGACAAACCACTGTTGGCCCATCGACAATAAATTATTCACCGTCCAATAAAGTACCAGACCAGAAGGGAACCACAAAAACATAAAAGTAAAGGCTATGGGCATATACTGCATCACTTTAGCCTGCATGGGATCGCTGGGAACGGGTTGCATTTTCTGCATTAAAACCATGCTCAACCCCATCATCAACGGCAAAATAAAGTAAGGATCCATTGCCGATAAATCCTTAATCCAAAGTAACCAAGGCGCATGCCGAATTTCAACGCTCTCAGACAAAACCCAATACAACGAAATAAATACCGGCATCTGTAACAACATCGGCAAACATCCACCCAGTGGATTAACTTTTTCTCGCTTCCAAAGCGCCATTTGCTCTTGGCTCATCTTCTGCCTATCTTCGCCATACAATTCTTTTAAGCGATCCATCTCAGGTTGCAGACTGCGCATTCTCGCCATCGACTTAAGGCTTTTTGCGGACAGTGGAAACAAAAGTAATTTGATCAACATCGTCAACACAATGATCGCCCAACCCCAATTTCCTACCACACCATGAATCGCAACCATGGTTTGATAAATTGGCTTGCAAATGATCCAAAATATACCGTAATCGACAACTAAATCGAGATATTCAGCCAGGCTTTTAAGTTCCGATTGGTCCTTAGGGCCGACGTACAGTAGCGCGCTATAAGTGCCCTGCTCGCCACTGGGTACTGTTAATGGCTGACCTACCACGCTAAGTAAATACAAGGGATTCTGGGCGTTCGAGCGCTTCACGGAGTAGCGGTTTTCATCCGCCCTCGGTGGAATCCATGCGGCTACGTAGTAGTGTTGCAAGAACGCGATCCAACCACCTTCCAACGACACCGCTACCGGCTTATCATCGATATCATCGAAATCATACTTAACAAAATTGGTTTCGGGTCCCCGCAACGCGGCCCCTAAAAAAGGCTGTTGTCCCAGCGCTGTAGTCAACGCCAGTGGCTCACTCGCATCACGCTTAATTTGTCCAAAAAAACTCGCTTGCCAATCGCTGCTGCTATTGTTATCGATCCTATAATTAACGCCAATTTTATAGCTATCACGAGTAAAACTAAATCGTTTAACGACCTCTACCAACCCTTGCTGTACGACTAAGTCTACGTCTAAGGCTTGCTGGTCGCCGAGCACATAATCCCGCGCACGCACGTTAAAAAGTGGTCGTCCAGAATCCTTGCTGTCAGTCCCATCAACGCCGATCAATCCACTGCTCGCGATATAGCGCCGTTCGTTTGACCGTTCAAATATCTGCAGCGGTACACCGCCATCGGCGGGCATCTCATTCAGATGATCAAGCAATTTAACCGATACAATATCACCGCCGCGCAAGTCTATTAATAGGTCAAAGACTTGTGTGCGAACACGCACCAGGTTCCCAGGGTCGTTATCAACTAGTGCCGAGACGACTACTTTACTGCCCAGGGCTGGTAGATCATCACCAGAAGGAAGCGCATCAGACTGACCCTCACTGTCGATTATATTGGGCATTTCTCCATTCACCGCTTGCTCAACACCGCCGGCTTTACCGAGCTCTTCGCTAGACACATCGAATTGCGTCCACTCGATCATCAGCAACCAAGTAACGATGGCCATACCGCTCAATAGACTAATTTTTTTCCAATCCATAACTCTACGCTTCTCGCTTTTTATCATTGGTCGTGGTCTTCATGTCACCTGGGACAGGGTCGTAGCCACCATCGTTAAAAGGGTGACATTTAGCAATCCGGCGTACCCCTAAAAAGCCGCCTTTAATCGCACCATGGCGATCTAACGCTTCAATGGCATAACATGAACAACTCGGGTAGAACCGACAGTTAGCCCCGATTAAAGGACTAATTAATAGTTGATATCCCTTAATCAGTAAGATCAGTAACGACCGCATCGATAGCCTCTTTACGATGATTACATTTCTGCGAGAGTCTGACCCATGAGCGTTGCAACAACAAGTTTATTTCAATCGGCGACAGCGAGCGAATTCCGCCACGCACTAAAAACACTGCATCGACCGCACAAAGCGAAGGATGTAAGCGAAAGCTCTCGCGGATGGAGCGTTTTATTCGATTTCGGGCAATAGCCGTGGGAATATTTTTTTTGCTAACGACTAAGCCGAGCCGAGCATGCCGGCAGTGGTTGTACCTAGCCAATATCAGGTAGTTAGGGTGCGCGACCTTAAACTGATTGGCCTCAAACACTAGGCTGAAATCAGTAGAATTAGCCAGTCGATATTGTCTTGAAAACGTCAGATCACGCACGGTGGGCAAAGACTGCCCGACCGCTAGGCAGCGAGTCGCTTGCGACCTTTAGCTCTGCGACGGTTGAGAACAGCTCTCCCCCCTTTGGTCGCCATACGAGCGCGAAAACCGTGAACGCGCTTACGTTTTAAGGTACTGGGTTGAAATGTTCTTTTCATTGTCTCTATCTCTGCTGTATGAGTAACAAGCTCGCATGTTTGGATAACAACTACGCAAGGCGCGCAATTATAGTTAAAAACAACAATTAAAACAATTATTAAAGAAAAGAGGCTTTTACCCACACCCTATCAACGCGATAACTCGATTAAAACAGCTAACACCAGACACGCTGTGCACAAGCATTGCACATAAAAAAATTTAAACCACAAAAACGGCTATGACTTTATAAGTCTCACATTAATGCCAATATTTATACATTTCATTCACTTACATTCCACATAAAAATCAAGGTTTATACGCACTTTAAAACCGGTAAAAGTTCGATTAGATCATTGAAAAATCGGCGATTACAGCACTTATCCCCAAAATACATGGTGCCTAATAATAATAACAATAATCCTATATATATATTTTTAATAACATTTATATTATTTAAATAATCTAATACCTATTTCCCACGCGAAAACAAAAGCGTCAAATTTTATTAAGATTAACGTATAATTCTCGACCCTGTTGAGATCAGATAACGTTATGCGCCATTCGGAAGAATTTGATGTCCTTGTCATTGGTGGCGGACATGCCGGCACCGAAGCTTGCCTTGCTGCGGCGCGCATGGGTCTGCGGACGCTGTTAATTTCCCACAGTATCGACACCTTAGGTCAAATGTCCTGTAATCCAGCAATCGGTGGGATTGGCAAAAGTCACTTGGTCAAAGAAATCGATGCCCTCGGCGGCGTTATGGCGCAAGCTGCAGACGATTCGGGTATTCACTTTAGAACATTAAACGCTCGAAAGGGCCCTGCGGTAAGAGCCACACGGGTTCAGGCCGATCGCGTGTTATATCGCAACGCAATTCGTAGGCGCTTAGAGCGACAAGAAAATTTATCAATTTTTCAACAAGCAGTTGATGATCTGATTATCGAACGTAATCGCGTTGTCGGCGTAGTAACCCAGATGGGCTTGCACGTCTACGCTCGTACTGTGGTATTGACTGCGGGTACTTTCCTTGCTGGAAAAATACACATAGGCATGCAAAACCATGCGGCAGGTCGTGCTGGCGACCCACCCGCTTCTGCCCTTGCGTTGCGAATGCAGGATATGCCTCTGCGTGTAAATCGACTAAAAACTGGTACCCCGCCGCGTATCGACGCTCGTAGCGTTGATTTTTCATCACTCGAAGAACAATGGGGAGATCAACTTCGCCCGGTAATGTCGTACATGGGAAATCGTGATCAACACCCGGAGCAAAAGTGTTGTTGGATCACTTACACCAACAGCAATACGCATGACATAATTCGCCAGGGCTTAGATCGATCACCGCTCTACACCGGCGTGATTGGAGGTGTTGGTCCCCGTTATTGCCCGTCTATCGAAGATAAAGTGATGCGATTTTCAGATCGTGATCAGCATCAAATTTTTATCGAGCCTGAGGGCCTCGATACCCAAGAACTCTACCCTAATGGGATATCCACAAGCCTACCTTTTGATATTCAATATGAATTAGTGCGCAGCATTCAGGGTTTTGAAAACGCCCATATCACCCGGCCAGGTTATGCGATTGAATACGACTACTTCAATCCTCAGGATTTACGTTACTCGCTGGAAACTAAAAGTATTGCTGGACTGTTTTTTGCCGGGCAAATCAATGGCACCACTGGGTACGAAGAGGCCGCCGCGCAGGGATTGCTCGCTGGCGTTAACGCGGCATTGCAGGTGCAGGGAAAAGACCCCTGGTGTCCCGGAAGGGACACCGCTTATACGGGTGTTTTAGTCGATGATTTAATCACTATGGGTACGTCCGAGCCATACCGCATGTTTACCAGTCGGGCGGAATATCGCCTGCTGCTTCGCGAGGACAATGCCGATCAACGATTGACCCCCAAAGGACGTGAACTTGGTCTTGTCGACGATGTCCGGTGGCGCGCTTTCAGTGATAAAATTGAGGCCATTGAATTGGAGAGTCAACGCTTGCGCAATACATGGGTGCAGCCAGGCAGTGTTGAAGCTGATCGCCTTTCCGCGCATATACAACGACCTCTGACTCGAGAGTATAACTTGTACGAACTACTCAAACGCCCCGAACTTAATCATTCGATGGTTTGTCAGCCGGAGCCAATGGTTGATCCGATCGTTGCTGAACAGTTGGAGATTGAGGCGAAATACGCCGGATATATAGATCGGCAACAAACTGAAATAGAACGCTTAAAAAATCATGAAAATACGCCGATTCCCGCCTCATTTAATTACTCTGGTGTCACCGGTCTATCCAATGAGGTTAAGCAAAAATTATCATTAGCCATGCCCGATACACTGGCTCGTGCCGCGCGAGTTCAAGGCGTTACACCGGCAGCAGTTTCTCTATTATTAGTGTCTTTAAAAAAATATGCTGCCTAATCGCAACCCGTCACAAGCGATTGGCGATTTTTTATCGCAGGGTTTAGCGGCTATGCAATTGTCGGTTGAAGAGCGACAATTTGAGCAGTTACTGGCGTATATCTCATTGCTACATAAATGGAGTAAAACCTATAATTTAACCGCTGTTAAAGACCCTATGGAGCTGGTCAGTCTTCACCTATTGGACAGTCTGGCAATTTTACCCCATCTTGTTGGCGATCGATTTATTGACGTTGGCAGCGGCGCTGGCCTACCCGGCATACCATTGGCTATTATGCGGCCGAAAGACCACTTTGCACTGCTCGATAGTAATGGTAAAAAAACCCGCTTTTTGTTTCAGGTACGCACGCAACTTAAGCTAACAAACACGACTGAAGTTAACGCCAGAGTCGAAGAATATACGCCTCAGTCAAAATTTGACGCGGTTTTGACGCGCGCCTTCTCAGATTTGCCAACAATGCTGCAAAATTGTCACCATCTAACCAAAGAAAACGGTCTATTCTTGGCTATGAAGGGTAAGTGGCCGCAACGAGAGATTGACCAGATGCCGGACGGTTATAGCTTGTTAAGTACTGATAAGCTGTGCATACCCGGCGTCGAAGGTGACCGTCACCTGATTAAAATCAAAGGTATGGGAAGAGAGGACAGCTAGCGTGGTACGAATATTAGCAATCGCAAATCAGAAGGGCGGGGTGGGCAAAACAACCACGAGTGTTAATCTTGCTGCCTCCCTGGCGAGCTATAAACAGCGTGTCCTACTGGTCGACTTCGATCCGCAGGGAAATGCCACCATGGGTTCTGGTGTTAATAAGCAACAGTGCCGCTATACCACCTACCATTTTTTAACCGATCGCATCGGCATTGAGCAAGTGCTAGTAGATAGCGCCCATTGCAACTACCAGGTATTGCCGTCAAATGGAGACTTAGTGGCTGCAGAGGTAGAGCTCATGCAGGCATCGGAGCGCGAACAACGACTGGCGACAAAGCTCAAAAAAATCGCTGATAAATTTGATTATATCCTGATCGATTGTCCGCCTTCGCTAAATATGCTGACGGTCAATGCCTTCGTCGCAAGCGATGGCGTAATCATTCCTATGCAGTGCGAATATTATGCGCTGGAGGGTTTATCTGCGCTTAACAACACCATTATGAAAATTTCACGACAGATTAACCCACGCCTAAGGATCGAAGGAATTTTGCGAACTATGTACGACCCGCGCAGTAGTTTGACCAATGCTGTATCGGCACAGTTGAGAAAGTATTTTGACGATAAAATATACCGCGTCAGTATTCCTCGCAATGTACGTTTAGCTGAGGCTCCGAGTCATGGTATGCCGGCTTTGGCTTATGATAAAAACTCAAAGGGCGCTATTGCTTACCTTGCACTGGCAGCGGAAATTTTAAAGCGCGCAAATACTGACACCCAAATTAAAGGTGCGAATGGGGCAGAAAATAATGACTAATAAACGACAGAGTTTGGGCAAGGGCCTAGACGCTTTAATGGGGGATTACGGTTCTGGCGATAGCGATGAGCTATCTACAGAAGGAACCGAACTAGCTCAGGATCGTCAGATCCTAGATGTTCCTGTAGAATTTTTGCAGCGCGGTAAATATCAACCACGTCGCGATCTCGATCGAGACACACTTGACGAACTGGCGCTTTCGATTGCGGCTCAGGGTGTGATGCAACCTATCGTTGTTCGTGCTGTCTCGCGTGATCGCTACGAAATCATTGCCGGCGAACGCCGCTGGCGAGCAACTCAACAGGTTGGACTACCGACTATTCCGGCGATTGTTCGTGATATTGACGATAAAACCGCCATTGCTATGGCGCTAATTGAAAATATCCAACGGGAAAACCTCAATCCGATGGAGGAGAGTTGGGCGCTGATGCGCCTACAAGACGAGTTTAATCTTACCCAGCAGCAGGTAGCCGAAAGTGTTGGAAAATCAAGATCGGCGATTACCAATCTTATGCGGTTAACTAATTTAGAGCCGCGAGTGCAGGAATTATTGGAGCGGCGAGATCTCGACCTTGGCCATGCAAAATGTCTATTGGCACTTCAGGGAGAAACCCAAATAGAAGCGGCCTACCTAGTTTCAGACGGCAGATTATCAGTAAGGCAAACCGAAGTTTTGGTGAAGCGCTTGCAAAGCAGAGGCGAAGAAAAACCGCCCGCAAAGGTAGAACAACCAGATATCGATCGTTTGGAACGCGAGCTGTCCGAGCGTTTGGGTGCTGGGGTAAGCATCAAGCATAATTCGAATGGTCGTGGGAAGTTAATCGTCGGTTACAACAGCGTCGATGAGTTAGAGGGTATTTTGGCCCACGTAAAATAGCTTTAAGAGAGGCCTTTATTACTTTTGAGCAAACATTGCTTCGATCGCTGAGTGGTATTGATCGCTGGTGTGACAGAGGGCCTGTTGGCTGGCACAAAAATCAAGGAAGTCGTTCAGTGGCATTCGCTGGCCTAGCTGAAGTAACCGCTTACTCATGCGCAGCGCCTCTCTAGGCTGACGTGCGTATGATTCTGCCATTTCAGTTGCGCGATTAAGCAATTGCTTCGATTCGACTAACTCTAAAAATAGACCGATAGCCTGTGCTTCTTCAGGACCAACAACACGCCCCGAGAAAGTCATTTCAGCCGCCCGCTGTAAGCCGACAACGCGGGGTAAAAACCAGGCACCGCCGTCACCGGGAATCAAGCCTAAATTAAGGAATGTTTCACCGACCTTGGCGTACTGGCAGCCGAGCCTAATATCGCACATACAAATGAGATCTAGACCAGCGCCAATAGCCGGACCATTAACCGCTGCGATCAACGGCACTTCCAGACGATACAGCGCCATGCTCATGCTTTGAATACCGCGCCGATAACTATTCTGCTGATCGATCGGCGACTCCCCAAACAGACCCTTGCGATCTCTCATATCCTTGATGTTACCGCCCGCGGAAAACGCCTTACCAGCACCGGTAATGACCATGGCCCCAACTGTATGATTGCGGTTAACCCAATCGCACAGCGCCAATAAATCTTCAATGATAGCGGTTCCGGTCAAGGCATTACGCATATCATCGCGATTGAGAGTTGCAGTGACTACCGCATTCTCAAGCGTCACCTCAATATCTTCAAACTTGGGCATTTCCACTTTTCACACTCCAGGTTTAAGTCGCTATTGCTCTGCGTGCTTGTCGCTGAGAGCGGTCATATGCGCCCATAAGCCGCCATCTTTGACGGCCAATACTTGGCGGCCGAGATCTTCTGCCCAAAAGCGATCGTTGCCAAATTCAGATCGCCATGCCCAGAGTCGTTGGGTAAAGCGATGCAAGTTATACTCGCCGGTCACGCCAATTGCCCCGTGCACCTGATGGGCGATCGATGTAGAGGAGCCAACTGAGCGATTGGCGCGGAGTTTGGCTGCAGCAATCTCAAAACGACTGTTACCGAAATCCTCGGCTAATGCGGCGGCTTGAGCTGCGCAATTAACCGCAGCGCACTCCTCTGCGAGCATCGCCAATTGTTGCTGGATCGCTTGGAATTTTGCCAGAGGACGACCAAATTGTTCTCGCCCTTTGACATGTGCAACGGACATTTCTAAGGCTGCATCTAAGGCCCCAGACATTTGCGCTGTGCGCATCAATGCGGCCTTCCCCCAAAGCTCTTTCTCGGCGTCGTCCAACTGGCTAACAGCCAGCACTTTAGCGCCGTTAAAGTCTAAATTATCACGCGGTTCGCCAGCCTCATTGGCGCGCCCGCCACTGGATACACCATCGGCACTGCTGAGAACCAATAAATAATCGTTATCATCATGCTGGCATGCGGTGACTATGGCGCTGCTGATGCGACCCCAGGCAACGGCTTTCAGGCTTCCAGAAAACGCGTATCCATCGCCATCAGCACAGGGCTCCAATCTCGAATCAACCGCCGTGGCGAGTGTTAATGGCCCGCTGGGTATTTTAATTTTCGCGTCGAGCAGGAGTTTCTTGGCAACGATTGTTTCGCAGATTGGCAGGGCTAGGGCGTTGCGCCCAGCATGATAAAAGACGATTCTGGCATCTTGCCAACTACCCGCAAAACCGCCCTCTTCTTCGCTGACAAAGATATTGTGTATACCCAGTTGGGTCAGAGTTTTCCAATCTGAATCAATGTCTAATTCGCGGCCCATGGGCGCGACCATCTCAGCGAAAAGACCGCTGACGGTCTCCTCAAGTAATTGTTGTTGTTGTGTCATTTTAAACCCAGTCCTCTAGCAATAATTCCACGGAGTATCTCTCGCGTACCGCCGCGCAAAGAGAAGGCTGGCGACGCCATCAGGAGATAGCTCAAGGTTTCGCTTAAATCGCTGTCGCGATCTGATGGGATGCTCGCGCCGATTCCCGCCTGAACGCTGTGCGGAAGATTTTGTTCAAAACAAGCCCCCAGATCTTTAACCATCGAGGCTTCCAGAGAGGGTTCGCTACCTTCGGCTAATTGACCGGCGATCGACATAGACATCTGACGAAGGGTCCAGAGATCGGCAGTAATTTCGCCGACGGTCTGGGTGGTGGCGTCGTCACATTCATCGTCCAAGCTCTCCAGTAATTCAGCAAATAGTCGGTAGCTACTCAGGTAGCGCTCTGGACCACTGCGCTCGAGAGCAAGTTCTGAATTCACCTGGCTCCAGCCATCACCTTCGGCACCCAACAGCATGTCATCGCTGACGAATACGTTGTCAAAAAATATTTCGCCAAAATGCCGCGCTCCGAGATGGTCGGCTATCGAGTTAATTTTGACACCGTCGCTTGACAGGTCGATGATAAACTGACTCAGGCCGGCATGCCGAGCCTTGCCCTGAGGGGTCGTTCGAACCAGTGCAATCATGATCTGTGAGCGGTGGGCATTGGTCGTCCATAGTTTGGAGCCATTGATTACCCAGCCGCCATCGACACGGTGCGCCTTGGTCTTTATTGAGGCTAAATCAGAGCCCGAATTAGGCTCGCTCATACCGATACAAAAAAACATTTCTCCGCGTGCCATTGCTGGTACAAATCGTTGCTGCACGGCCTCTGATGCATAGCGCACCAATAGCGTACCGCTCTGTCGATCGGCGATCCAATGGGCTGCTACCGGAGCGCCCGCGGCCAGTAATTCTTCGATCACCACATAGCGGTGTAGAGCGGATGCTTCGCTGCCACCAAGGGCCTTTGGCCATGTCATGCCCACCCAGCCTTTAACAGCTAATTTACGGCTAAAATCAGCGCTGTAACCAGCCCAAGATTGAGCCTTATCAACGGCCTTCATTTCTGCCAATTCGGCGTCTAAAAATGACCGCACTGCGCGTCTTAAATTGGCCACATCGGGAGGCATCTTTAGCGGTTTAAAGTTAAAATTCTGCAATCGTTCGCTCCATATCGCCCCAAGACAAAAATACTGCACGCTCAGGTTTGTGGTTATTTGGTTAACGGGTGTTGTATTGATACTGATAATGAAGGTGATTTGGCTTACTTGAACGCGTAATTACGGCGCATAAATAGACACCGGCGCACACTTGAATATTATTCAAATTAAGAGCCATAAACAAGCGTGTGTCAAGTTATTTATGGTTTTAACACCGACATTACAGCCGCTTCTATGTCCGCCTCATCGGGGATGTATAAATCTTCTAGCAGAGGCGCAAAAGGCACTGGTGTGTGTGGCGCTGTGACTTTTTTAATGCCGGCGCGCAACGATGAAAAACCACGATCGGCGACCAGGCTAGAAATATCCGCTGCCATACTGCAGCGTTCGTTGGCCTCATCGACGATGACTAGTCGCCCCGACATCTCGACGCTCTCCAGAATCGCCTCTTCATCGAGTGGCGAAGTAGTTCGTGGATCTATGACGTCCGCAGCAATGCCCTGGGTCGCAAGTTTGTCTGCTACTGCATTGGCTTTGTGCACCATCGAAGAGAGCGCTACGATGGTTACGTCGTTTCCTTGACGGGTAAACGCCGCTTGGCCAAATGGAATCTCATAATCCTCATCGGGGACTTCGCAACTGCTTTCAAATAATAACTTGTGCTGTAAGAAAACTACCGGGTCGTTATCGCGAATGGCAGTTGTCAGTAAGCCTTTGGTATCGTAAGCATTGGACGGCATAACAACCTTTAAACCGGGGATCGCCGTGAGCATTGGGTGGAGCATTTGCGAGTGCTGCGCACCTGCACGTAAGCCGGCGCCGACCATCGCAAGAATTACCACTGGCGTGTCGGATTTGCCGCCAAACATATAGCGAAATTTGGCCATTTGATTGAATATTTGATCGAAGCACACGCCGACAAAATCTACGAACATAAGATCAACCACGGGGCGCATTCCGGTGGCTGCGGCACCACCCGCCGCGCCGATGAAGGCCGATTCGGAAATTGGCGTATCGATCACGCGGCCGCGGCCAAACTCGCCGACCATTCCCTTGTAAAAGCCGAAAGCGCCACCAAAGGCATCATCTTCACCTGAGCAACCGGCCCCTCCAGCGACGTCCTCGCCCATTAACAATACATCGGAATCACGGCGCATTTCTGCACTGAGCGTTTCGCCAATCACTTCGCGGATGGTTTTTATCGACATAGCCGACTCCTAGTAGGATCTATAGACATTTTCATACAGTTCTTCAGGTTTTGGGTGAGGCGCGCTTAAGGCACCGGCGACTGAGTTGTCGAGTAGGATCTGGATCTCACTATCAATACTCTTTAAGGCCTTCAGTGTCAGCCATTTTTCCGCGCATACCCTATCGATGAAGTTCTTCAGACAGTTTAATTCTTGGCGATACGTTTCAACCTCGCCATCGGCGCGATAGAGTTGTGGGTCGCCGACAAAGTGGCCCCCAAAACGCGTGATACTCGCCTCAATAGCAGTCGGCCCGCCGCCTTTACGGCCTCGTTCAACCGCCTCTCTGGCGACCGCATAAACGGCAAAGAAGTCTGCGCCATCGACTTTAACCGCAGGCATTCCAAAAGCCGCTGCACGGCTCGCGATATCCTTTGAGCCAACCGCATAGGCGGCGCTTGTGGCCTCGCCATAACCGTTATTTTCATACACAAATATTGCCGGTAATTGGAGTACTACGGCGAGATTCATGGATTCGAACACGGTTCCTTGGTTGGATGCACCATCACCAGTAAAGGACACTGAAACGCCCCCAGTGTTCTTGCTCTTAGCGGTCAGTGCGGCACCGACACACAGCGGAGGTGCGCCCCCGACAATCGCATTGGCGCCGAGCATACCTTTGCTGAAATCGGCGATATGCATCGATCCACCCTTGCCGTTACAAAGACCAGTGGAGCGCGCCATGATTTCTTTCATCATATCCGGCACTGCGCACCCCTTAGCGATACAGTGTCCGTGCCCGCGATGGGTACTACCGATAAAATCGGTGTCCAATAAATGACTGCAGACGCCGGTTGCGATCGCTTCTTGACCGTCATAACTATGGATAAAGCCGGGTATATTACCGGCTTCAAATTCTTTGATCATGCGCCACTCGAACTCTCGAATGGTTTTCATTGTGCGATAGTTAGCGAGCATATCCGCCTTGCTCATCGGCGCGTTTGTTTTGCTATTCCTAGAAGCCATATCGCTATTCCTATAACAAGTAGTCAACTTTGCGGTGGATCATCCACCTTGGTTATCGCGTTATTCCCCGTCTACCGTGAACGCCAGTAATACGTTGCCCGGCATCCGCGAGCCAAACGAATAACCCGAATTCACCAGCAGCGTGCCATCGACCACCACCGGACCATCGGACTCAATCGCGCCGCCATGGGCCGGCGACCCAGATACGCTAGTAAACGACTGATTTGTGGGATACTCCCACAAGATGTCGCCGTCGGATTGTCGATAAGCGCGAATGAAGCCATCGAACCCACCGGCAAATACTACCCCTGGGATTGATGTGATGGCCGCAGATAGCCCTTGGTCGCAGGCAGGTCGACTGTCTTTGGGGCAGCGATCTTGCGCCGCGGTGTACCAGTTGACGTCGCCACTGTTGATGTCCATTGAGTACAGTCCGGGAGTGCCTTTCCATACCGCGTCGAAACCAAAGTCACTGTCCGCAATCGCCGCGTACAAATTGTCCGCCATCGCCGTCATCCCCCAGTGGACACCGCCAACGAAACCGCCAATACCGATTTTGGTTTTCCACAACAATTTTCCCTGCTGGTCCGGATCGAGGGCAAAAACGTGACCAGACTTTTGCCCTACCAGCAAAACGTCTCGCCCCGATGATCCGCGGTGCAAGATCACTGAAGCACCAATATCTAGATCAGGGCCGTTCTCCGTCGGGCAATTACCGCGCAAACCGCCAACAAAGCACGCCATATTCCATGCGTCTTTAGCGAGCGCTTGGTGCGTCCAGAGGATTTGACCGTCGTCTAAATCGATGGCCAATACAGCATCGCTGGTTGTTGAAGCGGGAGAGGAGTAGTTTTCTCCGGTACCTACGTAAAGCCGATTGCGCTCGACATCGATTGTGGGGCTGTTCCACACCGGCGCGCCCGATGGCGCCATCAGGTTGAATCCGAGGGTATTTTTGCTGCCGGTCGGCTGTGGTTTGTCGACGCTGTAGGCGACCCATCGGCGGCTGCCATCGGTGACATTGAGCGCTACTACACCGCCACGAAACGTACAGCATGGATAAGCCGGATTGGCCGCCGATGCCCATTCTCGTGACGACAGGGGTACGTAGAGCGTGCCGCCGTGCAATTTAGGGCTGCCGGTAATGGTGGTGTCTGGGTGGTCGTTGACTGCGCTCTTCCATACCAGCTTGCCGCTGGCACGATCTATGGCATAGACAGCGCCGTTAAAGTCGCCAAAATACAATCGTTCTGGCGTGCCCTCACTGGCTTGGCTGAGCGAGAGCGCATGGCGAACTTCGCTGTCGGCAGAAAATGTCCAGTGGGCGCAGCCACTGGCGAGGTCGAGCGCGAATACAGTGCCGTTTTGGCTGCCGACAAATACCTCACCACGACTGACAATTGGCTGTGATCTGGCGCGCGTTGCACCGGGATAAGCGAACGCCCACTTTAGCTTTAGCTTGCTGACATCGGTCGCCTTTAAACGCGCTGTTTTGGCATCGATCGCGCGGCTATTGGTGGGTCCCATACCCCAGCTTAAAACGGTATTGGATGAGCCACTTGCCAATATGGCGGGCTTACTATTGGCGCAGTAATGGGTGGCGGCAGTCTTTTGGGAGGTCAGTGCGCGGTCGCCAAGATGCTCGGCAAGGGCGATTTTTTGCTGCTCGGAGAGCCCGCTCGCCTGAGCTTGCATGATGCCATTGTTGAGGGCATCAAGAATGTACTCTGGGCCGAGCATTGGAAAGACGATTTTATGCGGCGCGCGCGCAACCGGGCCATCATGGCAGCCGGCACAGCGCTGCTGATAGAGGGTTGCACCGATGTCAGTTGCCTCAGTTGGGCTTTTACCCGCCTCCACGGCAGGCCAGCACAGCCCGCTTAAAGTGACTAGAATAGTGGCGAGAAAAACCCATTTCACGCTCATGTCACCGCTCAACCTGCACGTCAGGAGGGTCTTGCGGACCTTCGTTCCACATATGCCTATAGACCTTCCATTCGCCGGTCTCTTGACGTTTTAACACGTCCAGGTATTTTGCTTTGTTGACTAACTGGTCGAGCGCGGCCTGATTGTCGGTAATCTTGCCCACCCCCTCTGCCATACTGACATGCACGATATAGTCATAGCGCACCAAGGCGTAGTCGCCCAGCAGGTCTATTTGTATCTCCCCTAAGGTCTCAACCCGATATTCGGCGTGTTGAAAAACAGGGATTAAGAACTTTGCGTACGCGTCCCGCCCAACAATGTCAGCAGCTCCTGGGGCTATCATTGTTACCTGTTCGTCGAGTACGTTCACGTAGCCTGCACGATCACCGTTTTCGACGGCTGTTTTCCAGAGACTATAGAGTTCCGTTATGGCGTCTTTATCGGCTTGCAGATGACCCTCTGGTGCTTGCAATGCCCCGTTGTTGGACGGATTGCAGCCAGCCGCTAGCATGGCGATTACAACCACTACAAATAGTTGATGTAACAATCGATAGTCCGTCATCCCTTACGCCCCTTTTTATTTATTAGTTTATTTATTCTTTGCCAGCCGGCGATCAACATCCACTTTCTGGTTATTTTACTAGCGTCTGAGTTTCCGGTTGCGCTGCGTGTTTGTCAATCTGCATTTTGACTAGTGGCGCGCGATCTGCTTTTTGTCGAGGTTGTTTGACGACTTTTGAGTTGACGATCTCAACCAGATTGATGGCATTGTAAGAATCCACCGTGCGCGTCGATGGTGCATCTTGATAGAGCGTAGTGCGCTGCCTTGATGAGCGTCCTGCGCGCTGGATAATGTTCTCCAGCGTTTGCGGTCTTTTTTCCTGGCCATGGGTCGCGCCAGCGGCGCGCGTGATAGTTTCATTCATCAGCGTACCTCCTAGGTCATTCGCCCCTGATTGCAGGCACGCACTGGTACCCATTTCGCCAAGCTTGACCCAGGATGTCTGGATATTGTCGACCTGTTGATTAAATACCAATCTTGCCACTGCGTGCATGAGGATAGATTCTCTGAATGTTGGACCCTTGCGACTGCGTCCTTTTAGGTACATGGGCGCCTCTACCGGCACAAAGGGCAGCGGTACAAATTCTGTAAAACCGCCGGTGCGGGTTTGTACCTCGCGAACGCGGCGCAGATGCCGCGCCCAGTGCTGCAGGCCGTCAACATGGCCAAACATAATTGTTGCGGTCGTGCGCAAGCCCAATTTATGTGCCGTCTCAATCACTTCTAGCCATTGCGCGGTGTTAATTTTATCTGGACACAGCAGTGCTCTGACCTCGTCATCGAGCACTTCGGCAGCGGTACCCGGAAGGCTGCTTAGGCCGGCTTCCTTTAATTGTCCAAGGAATGCCTCGACACTGATACCTAGGGTGGCAGCGCCTTGCCACACCTCGAGTGGCGAGAACGCGTGAATATGGATATCGGGTGCACCGCATTTTATTGCCGCTAGTACATCGAGATATTTTTGCCCAGTATAACTTGGGTGGATACCTCCCTGCAGGCATACCTCGGTGGCCCCTCGCTGCCAGGCTTCGGCGGCTCTGCGGGTAATCTCTTCAGCCTCTAAGTCATAGGGTTTACCGCGCAGGTTTTCGCTTAACTTGCCTTTGGAGAATGCGCAGAACTGGCATTTAAAGTAGCACACGTTGGTGTAATTGATGTTGCGAGTTACCACATAGGCCACGGTATTGCCGTTGACTTTTTCGCGCAGCGCGTCAGCCTGCTGGCAAACGTAAGAGAACTCTGCACCGCGAGCCTGAAATAGTCGCACAATATCGTTTTCAGAGAGCTCATCACCGCAGCCCGCACGGGCAACGATGTCGGTTAATTTGGCATCGATGGTGTGTCCCGATATATTTTCGGTGCAGGGATCAAGCAACGCCTGGGGTACTTCTTCGCTCTGTCCGGATATCCAATCATCGGTGCGTGGGAAGCCCTCGGCATCAATCATTTGTAAAACACTGGTGCGCAGCGCGGGATCCAGCCAGCGGCCGACTTTGCGCGCATACGCCGGGTAAATAGTTAGTCGTTGCTGCAACAGTTTTCCGGCGGCTGCGGTCTCACGGGTAAGTCTTTCGACGTGTGGCCAAGGCGCTTCTGGATTGACGTAGTCCGGTGTCACCGGTGATACCCCTCCCCAATCGTTGATGCCGGCTGCGACCAGCAAAGGTAAAACGCCGGGCGACAGATTTGGCGGCGCTTGAATACTCATCTCGGCGCCGAATATCAACCGCGCCACGGCGATCGTCCAGAGTAAATCGTCTAAGTCTGGCTCCGGCGCCTGAGCCATCTTCGTGCCTTCTTTGGCGCGGAAATTTTGTATTATTATCTCTTGAATATTGCCGTATTGCTGGTGCACATCGCGCAGTGCCAAAAGTGATTCGATGCGCTCCAGGCGGGTTTCACCTATGCCTATGAGGATGCCGCTGGTAAAGGGCACACTGGCTTCTCCGGCTAAGCGCATGGTCTGCAATCGCAGTTCGGGGTCTTTGTCCGGCGAGCCGAAGTGGGGCATACCTTTTTGGCACAGTCGCTGGGAAGAGGATTCGAGCATAATCCCCATCGATGCCGAGACCGGTCTGAGCATTGCCAGTTCTTCCGCATCCATGCAACCGGCATTGATGTGCGGCAAAACGCCGGTCTCTTTGAAGACCCGCTCGGCGACCATGGCAACGTATTCGAGCGTGGTTTTACAACCGAGCTCCGCGAGCGCTTCTCGCGCCGCTTTGTAGCGCAGTTCAGGTTTCTCTCCGAGCGTGAACAAGGCTTCTTTACAGCCCATTTTCTGGGCTTTGCTGACGATCTCGATAACGTCATCGATCGCCATGTAGGGCGCCGTAATTTTCTTTGGTGTGCGCGCAAAGGTACAGTAGTGGCAGACGTCCCGACACAGGTGCGTCAGTGGTATAAACACTTTTCGAGAGTAGGTCACCACATTTCTAAAGCCCCGGTCGCGAATCTCGGTGGCTAGACCCATCAGTTGCGCGGTATCGTCACAATCCGCGAGCGCCAGCGATTGGCGTTCACTGGGCAACTGATCGCTGGCCATTAAGTTGGCAATGCTATCGGCGGCGACTGGAGATGTATTAACTAACCCGTTCATATTGGCGGCCTTGCAGTGGTGTTAGGTTACTTGCGCCTGAATTTAGGCGCGCAGCAATCCCTTGTTCATTGAGGTAATTGATGGTGTTTTGTGCAACCTTCCCTTGCGCATGCTCGAGTAGGTAAACCAGATCCTCTGGGTAGTCAATGTCGCAGCCAGTGGCGGTATTTAGCACCACTTTTGCGTCGAACGCGCTCATCGCCGCCTGTTGCAAGTGTTTGTTACAACTGTCTGCACCATAGTGAAATTTGAACGCTGAAGCGGGTGTTGCCAGCATACAGTTGCTGCCCTGGCGATGCCGATCTGGAGCCAGCGTCAATCTCTTGTTGCCGGCTCGTCGATGGCTGGCTATCAGTTGGCTGAGCGCCTCGTTGGACAATAGTGGCAGGTCGCCGTGGACAACCATAATATTGTCAATATCGCGCTGCGCGAGCGCGGACACCGCCGCCTGTACTACCGCGTTTAAACCCCGCGCACCCAGTGGCGTCTCGGGCATCCATTCACACCCATATCGGCGCGCTAGATCGGCAACCACGGGATCGTCGGACACCAACATAATGCCCTCGACTTCCGATTGGCGAGACAGTACCGCGAGTACATCGTGGAGCATGGCAGTGAACAGTCCTTGGCGCTCGGATGCCTTGAGCAGTTGTGACAGCCGCTGTTTTGCGGTAGCGAGCGTTTTGATCGGAAGCAGTGCCCACATCAGATGGCCCTCGCTTTGGTGCTATCGAAGCGCTTCGATAGCGACAGGCTAAAGTCCAATACCTGGCGTGCTAGTGTGCGGCGATCCTCCAGAGTCTGCATCATGGTCGGCACCACCAGCACCGCCAGTCCAGTGTCGCGCAGGGGTTGGGCATGTGCGGCATCTTTTTGGTCGATAACAAAGCCATCGAGCAGGTCGCCATAATAGGCAGCCACCGACGCAGAAGTCACTGGCATGCCCAATTCTGCCATCATTTTTGCGGCCGGCCCCTTGACCGCATCGCCGTCGATAATTGGCGATACGGCGACTACCGGTGCGGCACTCGCGCGCATCTGCTGAGCGATGCCGGCAAGCTTAATAATGGGGTCGATGCTGACAAATGGGTTGGACGGGCCTATGACAATAGCCCCTAATTCGGGGCAGCGTAACAGTTGTTGAAAACGTGTTTGAGGGCGCGCGGATTCAATTCCCTGCAGTTGGATACCACGGGTTTTTGGCGCGCAGCGCTGGGCGACGAAATACTCTTGAAAAGACAGCATGCCACTGGCGGTGTCGATAAAGCTTCTGACTGTGTCGTCGGTCATCGGCAGAATAGGGTGCGCGATGCCAAGGCTGGCGCAGAGTTTGGCGGTCACCGCCGAGAGCGTTGAGCCGCTCTTTAACTGATGGCTTCTTGCGAGGTGTGTCGCTAGGTCGCGATCGCCAAGTTGAAACCATGTCGGTTCTCCGAGTCGCGCTAGTGCATCTAGCGCAGCCCAAGATTCATCTGCTAGGCCCCATCCGCGGGAGGTATCGTTGAGACCGCTAAGCGTGTACATTAAGGTGTCTAGGTCGGGGCTGATATGCAGGCCCAGGTGCTCGAAGTCATCGGCGGTATTTACCACGACCGATAGCTGTTGTGGGGTCAAGCAATGGCTTAACCCAAGCGCTAGCTTAGAGCCTCCGACTCCTCCCGATAGGGCGAGGATATGTCGATCACTGTTAAATTCGCCCACTTCATTCCCCCTAACGAAATAGATCTCGGTCGCGCGCGCGAATTAACGCGCCAGAACCCTCGGATGAGGGTATTAAATTGGCACCTTTTACTAAAACCACGGGTGCCGATTCCCCTGCCTGACCCATCAAAAAGGACGCTGCCGCGGCTAGTTCGTCGGCAATCGCAACTTCGGTGACTTGCATTTCGCGGCCAAATAGGTCGCGATCCCCAATCATATTTTCCAACGCCACCAAGCCACTGGTGCCAATGGCGAAACCCGCCGATCCATTTCGCCAAGCGCGTCCGGCGCTATCGTTGATGATGACAGATAACTGCTGATCTGGGCTAGTTTTTAGTTTGCGAACAAGCGCGTTGGCGCTTAAATCAGGGTTTTCCGGAAGCAGCAAGACGCGCGGATTTTGTTCGTCGCTGGTGATATTAGACTGATCTATTCCGGCGTTGGCGTGGACATACCCGAGCCGATGTTCAACGATCAAAACGCCCTGGCGTTGAGCCACGACAACATTCGATTGATCGAGTATTACCTGCACCAAACGCGGGTCTTTATCGACCTCAAGCGCGAGTTGCGCCGCGCGTTCACCAACTTCCACCCGATTGAGGTAGACGTAGCGGTCTTCGGCTTTCGACACCACTTTTTGCGCAATCACCAGCAAATCGCCATCCTCAAGGAACAGCGACCCGCGCGCCAGTGACGTCTGGATTATCGCAGCGAGATCGTCGCCGGGCTCTACCAAAGGAAACTCCGGCAGGGCGATTAAACGCATTTCTGTGGTCGACCGAGTCAAAGCTCGATTATCTCTTTAACTCTGACATTGGGCTATTATTCACCCAGTCCAGTGAGCGCTATGCCGGCGTGGCATTTGTATTGTTTGTTGATAAAGATCAGCACTGATGTCAAGGCCTCCGCGGCTGCGGCATTTGCAATCGAGCCAGCGTGATAGCCGCGCATGTCGCAGGCCTCAACTAAAGTGATGACCTGCGCACGCGCGTCGCGATTGTTGCCGCTAACCAGCACGTCGCAGCCGGCATTGGTGCCTTTTTGCAGGTGGTGGGCGGCAACATTTTGAAATGCCGATACCACTCGGACGCCGTCGCCGAGTAACTCTTGCGCTCGCTGTCCGGCAGAGCCGCCCTCTGGAAGTTGCACGCGGGCTACTTTGGGTGGTACCAAAGGCACGGTGACATCGATTAAAATTTTGTCTTGTAAGGCAGGAGCAACCTGTTCCAAGGTGCTTTGGTGGTGACTGAAAGGCACGGTGATGGCGACTATATCGGCGCTTTCGGCAGCCGCGAGGTTTTCAGCCGCACGCAGATTCATCTCGGCTATGCCGCGCTCCGCCAGGATGCTTTGCATAGTGGCAACCGCCGTTTCGGCTTTTTCGGCGGTCCGAGAGCCTATGATTACAGGGTATCCAGCCTCGGCCCAGCAGCGGGCCAAACCAGTACCCAGATCACCGGTACCGCCTAAAATTGCTATTACAGGTTTGTTGTCAGACATAATGGTCGCCTTAAAAGTTGTCCAAGCGGTAAACATCAACCGCTGTTTGATAAAAAAGAGATGCCCGTTCAGCATCCATGTGTTTCGCCGTTGCGTGTTTGTACGCATTCCACAGGACGGCATAAGATCCTGCCACGCGATCTACTGGAAAGTTACTTTCGAGCATACAGCGCTGTGCACCAAATAATTCGATGCAGGTATTAAAATACGGTGTTATAGCTTCTGCAAGATCTATCGACGTCGGCGGCGCCGGTTGTTTTTGCCAGTCGAAACCGGCGATCGACATATTTAGCCCACCGAGCTTAACGAATACATTGTCGCAATCTGCAATGGCAGTAAGGCTGGCGCGCCAGGCCTTAAAGACCTCGGTTCTGCAACCCCGATAGGGCCCAATCCCCAATGGACCACCGACATGGTTGAGGATAATTTTGATCTTTGGAAAGGCCTTTGCGAGCGCCACCAGCTCGTCCAACTGGGTGTGGTAAAGCCACGCATCAAAGCTCAAATTGAGTGATTCGAGTGTCGCAAAGCCGTCGAGAAATTTTCGATCAGACAGCAACTGCGGCGGCGGATTGGTATGTGAGTTGTGAATTTTGTCGCTGCTGTGGCAGGCGGCAGCGTAGCGAATGCCACGAAATCTTGTGCTGCTTTCGCAGTGCATTTTTAGTATCGGCAAGACATCTTCGCCAAGCCGTAGGTCGGCAAAGCCGACAATCCCCGCCGCCACGCGACAAGCTTTATTCGCCTGCTGGGTCGGGCGGGATAATGCATCGATGTGTTCGGTCTCGCCAACTGCGCGCAATTCAACCGCCCCGCTGGCCCAATAATGCTGCATGCACTCGACATAAACGGTTTTCACCACGCGGTGGCCGGCACTAAAATCAGCCAGTGCTTCATCCATCAAATAGCGATTATCCGGGTACTCCCAGAGGTGGTGGTGAGCATCGCAGATCTGCAACTCCGGCTCGATGATCGGCTCGGAGGTCTGGGCTAGCCACGCCTCACGTTGTTGCTGAGTATTCATCGACGACCCACTTCGCCGAATCGACCGATTGCGCCGGGCTGTGGGCCGGTGCTCGAGAGGGTGTTAAGTAACGGTATCGAGGGCGCGGTCATAGGGTTATTCGCGCTGCGCCATTGTTTAGAACGGTCAGGCCGCGCTCGACGACTTTGCAGCGAAATACCATGTCTTCGCCGCTTCGCCAGATCTCTGTGCGCAGCGTTTCACCGGGGTAAACGGGCGCTGAAAAACGCACATTGAGGCGCGTAAGGCGTGAATTTGGATGCATGGCACAGGCGTCTAAAATCGCTCTTGCGGCGATTCCGAACGTTGCTAAGCCATGTAAAATAGGGCTTTGGAAGCCGGCTTTTGCGGCAATTTTTGGGTCTGCATGTAATGGGTTGTAGTCGCCGCTAAGACGATACAGTAAGGCCGCATTGGGTGCTATTTGAATATCTTGGTGGCTGTCGGCGGCGCGTTCAGGAATGCTGGCCGCCGCCGCTGGAGCGATTTGCGGCGGGCGCTCAAAGCCGCCGTTGCCGCGCGCGAAGACTACCGCTTTTTGAGTATTTAGCAAATCGCCCGAGGCCTTGTCATAGAGTTGCCGCTGGGTGAAGATCAAGGCGCCTTTACCGGCCCCCTTGTCGAGGATGTCTAGTACTTTGGTCTGCCCAATCACGGTGCCATGAGAGGGAAGATCTCGATGAATTTCGAGATGCTGTTCACCGTGGAGCACTTTGACCATGTCGATGCCGGTTTTGGGGTTGGCTAGCCATGCGCCGGGATAGCCCAGCGTCACGGCCATGGTTGGAAAGCTCTGTAATTGCGTTTCGTACAGGTACTTTAACTGCTCTGGATCGCTCGGGTTATTGCCTAGCCCGAGCCCCAGGGCGTAGAGTATGCTGTCCTTTTCTGAATAGGTTTGTTCGACATCGTCGAAGCGCCAGTTGAGAATCGTCTGATAATCAAGTCCCATTGCAGAGCCCCCATTTAAGCACGGCTTACACCGGGTCCCAGGTGAATACATCGGCGGTGACGTCGAGGTCATACATCGACGCTTTAAAGGCGTCGAAGACTTGCGCGCTGACGGTCTCTGGCGTCCAGCCTTCGGCGGTGTGCACCGAGCGCACCGGCCGCGGTTGGCTCATTAAAAATATTTCGTTATTGCGCACGGCAAATACCTGCCCGGATACATCGGACGCTGCGTCGCTAAACAG
>DDJS01000011.1:30123-45110 GCA_002339165.1 Cellvibrionales bacterium UBA2618
CGCGCTTGCTGCTCTTCAGTATCGGAAGGCAGGGTGCCTATTAATCGACTCCAGGCAAAGGGTGAAATGCAATTGGAACGCACGTTATACCGAGACATGTCTAGAGCGATACTTTTGGAGAGTCCGACTACGCCCAATTTAGCGGCCATGTAATTTGCCTGAGCAAGATTACCGATCAACGCTGAAGTTGAAGTCATGTGTACAAAGTTGCCGCTTTGTTGTGCGCGAAAATGCGGCGCACAGGCACGGCTCATATTAAAAGAGCCCTTGAGGTGCACTTTGATCACCAAATCAAATTGATCCTCAGACATTTTGTGAAAAATGGAGTCTCTTAAAATGCCGGCATTGTTGACCACGCCATCGACGCCACCAAAGGTATCGATGCAGGATTGTACAATGCTCTCAGCAGCCTCGCTCTCGGCGACACTCTTGTAGTTGGCGATGGCGTTGCCGCCGGCGGCAGTGATTTCATCGACTACCTGTGCCGCTGGACTCGAGTCGGCACCTTCTCCCTGCGCACTGACGCCGAGATCATTGACCACCACATTGGCCCCAGCATCGGCCAGCATAATCGCAATTGCGCGGCCGATACCACGGCCTGCACCGGTGACGATAATGGATTTTCCCTCGAGCATCTGAGACATACTAATTTCCTCTGGTGTTGCATAGTTAGGTATAAAGCCGGTTATCGGCAATCCGCCTTGAGTGATAAGCGAGCGCTATTACAGGGGCATGTGTTATTTCAATCGCCGCTAGCGCCATCAAATCCGGGCTTTTTTCAAACGTTACAAAAACACTTTGATCTATGGCTGCCCCGGGATTTTGGTCGCCGAGACGATCAGGCGCGGCGCTTGGCACCACGCCTGATTCGACGAGTTATCGCTTTAGTACGATTCCCGAATCTTCGCGATCCCAGCAGTCTTCGGTGACACCTTCAACCTTGAGCTTGTATTTTTCAACTCGTTCACTCGGCGTTTTGGGGAGACTGTCGCGGAAGGCGATGTAACGCGGAATGGCAAAATACGCCATGCGCGGCTCACACCACTCGATCAGTTCGGCCTCGGTGACCTGTTGGCCGTCTTGCATGATAACGACCGCCTTGACGTCCTCTTCACCAACATCCGACGGCACACCAACAACGCAGGATTCAAGCACCGATGGATGCGAACTGATAACCGCCTCAACCTCGAACGAGGATATGTTCTCTCCGCGGCGGCGCAGGGCCTGCTTTTTACGGTCGACAAAGTAGAAGTAACCGTCTTCATCCATGCGCCCAAGGTCGCCGGTATTGATCCACATGTTTTCGAACAGCTCGAGACTCTTTTCGGGCATTTTGTAATAGCCATTGGTACCTACGCCCATAGTTTGTGGGCGGGCAACAAATTCACCCAATTCCATCGGTGCCGCTTGGTTGTTGTTCTCGTCGATAATCTGTACATCCCAGCCGGTTATGGCCTTGCCGCAAGAGCCCGGACGGACGTTGTCGATTGGATTGGCCAGACAGCAGTAACATTCAGTCATGCCGTAGACTTCCAGCAATTTGGTGTTAAATCGCTTTTCAAAATCGTGCCAAATGTTGACTGGTGCAGCCGCACCGACCATCAGTCGAAGGGGGTTGTCGCCGTCGTCGGCACGCTCTGCAGCCTTCATCAGAATCGGAATAATGCCGCCGATGTAGTTGGCCTCGGTGCACTCCCATCGTCGGCAGTCCTCCCACAAGCTACTGGCAGAAAAGCGTTCTACAATCACCGCTTTAGCGTCTGCTAGTATCGCCGGCCCAATGGTAATCCCCTGAGCGTTGCCATGGAAAAAGGGCAGGCCGGTGTAGAGGACATCGTCCTCGGTATACTGTGAGTACTTGACCGACTGAGACCAGATATCATACCAGTAGTAGTGGCTGATCATGACGCCTTTGGAGACACCCGTGGTGCCGGACGTGAAAAGGATGGATGCCATGTCGCTAGAGTTCACGATGACGTTGGGTGAGTCTGATGAGTGATCCATTAATTCTGCGAAGCTGCTGCTCTCTATGCCTTTCCACGTCGGCAGACTTTGTTCGTCGGTGGTGTTGTAAAAAACTGTGTGGTTAACGCTCGATAGATCATCTGAAACGGGCCCTAGTCGATCTAGGAACACGGTGTCTGCAACCAATACGACGCTGTCAGATTGCACAATTTGATGAACCAAACCGGTGCCTTTTAGGGCCACATTAATCGGCACTTCAACGGCGCCAATTTTGTTGAGCCCAAACCAAGCGTACAAAAATTCTTCGCAATTGGGCAGCATGAGCGCGACCTTGTCGCCGTGCTTGACACCCATTGCCGAGAAACCATTGGCGGCCTTGTTGATGTTGTGGTTGAGTTGCTCAAAGGTAATAGGCACGTCTCTGAACTGAAAGACAACGTGGTTGGGATGCTGTCTGGCCTTGTCTTCGATGATGCTCGATAAAACCCTGTCTTGTTTGGCATATTCCTGCATGTTCCAAGACTGGAGTTTCTTTTCGGCCTTGATGAATTTGTCGTCCCACTGTCCCATAATTACCTCCTCGTGAAAAAAAAGGCAGGCCAAAGCCTGCCAGATTTGATTTGTTAAACGTTACTATCGAATGTCGTATGGTTTTGACATCTCGTAAGACTCATTAAACCAGACGCCTTTCTCGTACATTTGAACCATCTTGCCAAAGTCCCAAGACGTGGGAGAGTTTTTGTTTGGGATGACCTTGATGATGGCGCGATTTGGTGTGTGTACACCCTTAAATGCTGCCGCGCGCAACTCATCGTTGCCCTTTAGGTCGAACCAATATTTGTCGATAATTGCCCAGTGAACTTTGGTCATTAACTCTTGCTCAAAAGATACTTCAGCCTTACCAATAATTTGAATCGACTTTTGGCGCTTGGCGTTTGATCCGTCGTTGCTGATGCTGACTGAGATCTTGGGATTGGCGATCAGGTGATCAATTTTCTTTCGGTACTTTTGCACGCTACTGATATAAACATTGCCATCTTCTAAAACCACGTAAAACATCGGCGTGACAATTGGGTAACCATACTGCGATACATGGGCCATATGGCAGTAGCAATTGTGCTTGTATAGGATGTCAAATTCCTCTGGCTCCATCGGATAATCTTTGTTGACATTCACTTGCTCAAGTTTGATGGGATCGAAATTGGGTTTCTTGGGGGTTTCTTCTGACATGCTGTTGCTCCGCTATGCTCTATTAAAAGTATGACAACCCTAGGGGGATGTCTGAATGGAGGCAAATAGTATTTGTATTTGCGAGTAAAAACGCCGACAATTTTTTTAAAATTGAACTTAATTCAAATCTAAAAGGGTTGGGCTTGGTTGTCAAGTCCCTGAGCAAAAAAAATGACTTTTTGGCTCACTAATATACGTGCCGCGGATAGCATATTAACAGTGGCGTTAGGTATTTGTTTTATTCACCCAATAATGTTTTGATCGAACGGCTTTCGCGATGCCTTTGGACACTGTCGCTTTAGTGGCCGCTGCCGCGGGTCAATATTCTTTGGCAGGAATGCTTGAATTTAATTCAAAAGTTCAGCACAATCCAAACTATTGGTACTTTGGCAAGGTGGGCTGAAAACCCTGTGGGTAATTCAGTATGTGGATAATAGATGAAGGAAATATGAGATGGCGGATGTAGTTGTAGAGACTAAGGGCGAGGTCACGTGGATTCGCTTGAACCGTCCTGAACGCATGAATTCTTACGATGCGGAAATGGCGCGCGAGTTGATTGCCGCGGTGCGTGGTGCAGCCGACAGTGGTGTTATTGTGATTACCGGCACAGGTCGCGCATTTTGCGCGGGAGGCTATCTGGCTAATTTACAAGATCCGGATGCCAACGCTCTGCGCAGTATGTTTTATGGGTCGCTGGATGTTTATGAGGCGATTAGAACGAGTCCTCGACCGGTGATTGCCGCGGTTAATGGAGCAGCAGCTGGTGGCGGTAACGAATTGGTGGTTGCATGCGATCTGGCTATTGCTGTCGAGAGCGCGACTTTCGGGCAGACGGGTGTGCGCATCGGTAGTGCGCCAGTGCTTGGCGGGACCAATTTTTTAAGCCTAACGATTGGAGAAAAGCGCGCTAAAGAGGTCGCTTTTATGTGCCGCCGTTACAAAGCTCGAGATGCACTGGGTATGGGCTGGATTAATGCGGTGGTCGACAACGACCAACTCGAAGCCGAAGTAACCCGTTGGGCAGATGAACTGCTGGTGATGAGTCCTCGCTATTTGGAGATTGCCAAAATCAGCTCGAATCAATGGTGGAATCAATCCCGTGACGCCTATCTCAGCGGTTTGGGTATGTTGGTGCAGGCAATTGGATCCCACGATATGATCGAGGGAGCTAGCGCTTTTATGGAAAAGCGGAAAGCACAGTTTGATGGTCGCGCAACCAAGCCCGAGGATTAACTGGAGGTGGCCTCCATGACAAGGGGCTAGCTATCATCGTCATGCAACGATCTATTTGTGTGGGCAAAGGACGTTTAATACTGCGAGCAAATTATGAACTTCAATTTAGATGAAAAATACTTAACTATCCAAGCGCGGGCGCTCGACTTGGCGCGAGAAATCGAGCCAATGGCGGTCGAAGCCGATGCCTCGAACGTGGTACACCAAGGGGTCCTCGAAGCTCTCAAGGCCAGTGGTCTGAGTCGGCTAATGGTTGCCGCTGAATATGGTGGTACTTACGAAACCATCGATCCTCTGGCGATTTGTGTCGTGCGTGAAGCGATGATGGCGACCTCGTCCCATCTCGATTCACTGTTTGCCCTGCAGGGCATCGGCAGTTACGCCATTACTGTCGCCGGCTCCCAGCAACAGCGTGAACAGTGGCTTCCAAAAGTGGCTGCGACCGAAGCGCTGGGTGCGCTGGCGTTGACTGAAGACAATTCTGGGTCAGATTTAAAATCGGTCTCCACCGAGGTCAAAGAAACCACAGGCGGTTTGGTTTTAAATGGTTCCAAGGCATATATTTCAAACGCCGGTGCCGCCGCCTATTATATTGTTTTCGCCAAGGAGGACAGTGGTTTCTCCACGGTGTTAGTACCGGCGGACAGCGATGGTGTGTCGACCAAGCAAACCACCGAACTGATCGCCCCTCACGTGCTTGGCGACGTTTATTTCGACAATGTACAACTGCCCCATAGCGCTCGCTTAGGAGCCGCTGGCGAGGGCTTACAAAACGCGCTCGCTACGCTCGGTGTGTTCCGAGTGTCAGTCGCAGGGGCCGCAGTTGGTCTAGCGCAAGCTGCGCTCGACGAAGCGGTTCGCCACACCAGTACGCGGGTCCAGTTTGGGCGCCCGCTGGCACGGCTAGGTCCCGTCGCGCAAATGTTAGCCGACAGTTGGACCGAAATAGAGATGGCGCGATTGATCACCTATCGCGCCGCTTCGATGGCCTGTGCCGATCCGTCGTCGACCTTACACCACTCATCGATGGCAAAGTTGGCCGCCAGTGAGATGGCCTCGCGCGTTGTCGATCGCTGCGTTCAGATGATGGGGCGTTATGGCCTAGAGCACCAATCGAAGATAGAGCGACTCTATCGTCAGGCTCGACCGATGCGAATTTACGAGGGATCATCCGAGGTGTTGCGCCTTGGTATCGCTAAGCAATTGGTGTTGGAGAAATCTTGATGGATTTCCAACTTGCCGGCAAGGTCGCAATCGTCACCGGCGCTAGCCGCGGCCTCGGTTATCAAATGGCCCTGGCCCTCGCTGGACAGGGCGTTAAAGTACTTGCCGTGGCGCGTTCTATCGATGACTTAAAAGACCTGCAGTTGCGAGACCCCGAGCGCATAGCGGTCAGTCAGTGCGATATGCTTGACGCTGCGGCTGTGGAGGCGCTGCCAGAGCAGGCGCGGGAGCTGTTTGGAAGCATCGATATAGTGGTTAATAACGCAGGCATCGCTCCGGCGACCCCTTTTTTACAGCAAGACTTTGATGAGTGGCAGCGGGTTTTCGCGGTCAATGTCACCGCCCCAGCGATACTTTGTCGTGCCGCAGGCGAGCATATGGTTGCCCAGGGTTCGGGTAAAATCATCAACGTGGCCTCGACCTCGGGTATTCTTGGCAAGGCCAGTCTCGCTGCCTATTCTTCGAGTAAGGGCGCGGTGTTGCAATTCACCAAAGCACTGGCCGCGGAATGGGCCAAATTTGGCGTACAGGTAAATGCGATTGCCCCTGGTGCGTTTAAAACTGACGCCCAGTCCAAAGTAATGGAATCGCCAGAAATTCTCAAGCGTCGAGTGGGTAAGATCCCAGCGAGGCGAATGGCGGAAAGCTCAGAAATAGGTGCTTTGACCTGCTATCTTGCGTCGGCTCAATCGGATTTTGTTACCGGATCGGTGATGGTTATAGACGGTGGCGAATCATCCAAATTATAGCTCGACGATTTAATTTGAGCGCGCCGTGCAAGACTATCGGCGTAGCGTCCGGCAAATGGCAGACAACTATGAAAGGGAATCAGTGTGACCAATAGAGGGATTACTTCGGTGGGTGCCTACGTACCCAGGCGGCGATTGTTGCGCAGCGCCATAGCGACGGCTCATGCTTGGGCCAAACCGGGTTTAAAAGGCCTTGGTAAGGGTTCGCGAGCCATTTGCTCGCATGATGAAGATGTTATTACCATGGCGGTAGCCGCGGCCCGCGCCTGTCTTGGTGGTGGGGACAATCGCTCGCCAGACCGGCTGTTATTGGCATCCACTAGCTTGCCGTTTGCGGATCGACAGAACGCCACGGTTGTCGGCGAGGCGCTAAATCTTCCCGAGGATCTGCAAACCGCAGATATCAGTGGCTCTCAGAGGGCCGCAACCAGTGCGTTATTACTTGGGTTGCAACACGGAGGTGCGGAATGCATGGTGGTGGGTGCCGAAAAATGTTTGACCCGAGCCGGCAGCGTCGAAGAATTCACCGTTGGTGATGCCGCGGCGGCCTTGACCACCGGCGAAGACCAACAGTTGGCGCGATTTATCGGATCGCACTCAATTTCCCGAGATATGGTCGACCACTACCGCACTGCCCAGTCCGATCATAACTACGCGCTGGAGGAGCGCTGGATCCGCGATTGTGGTTTGATGCAAATCATTCCGGAAACCGTCGCGGCCTTACTGTCAAAGCTCGACATGTCCTCCGAACAGATCGATCGCCTGCTGATTGCCGGCGTCGATGGACGGCCAGCGGCGCAGATTGCCGCTCGATGTAGTATCGATAAAATGGCGGTTCATGAAGGACTTAAAGTGCCGATTGGCCACGCCGGTAGCGCCGATGCGCTTTTGTTACTGGTCGATGCGCTGCAGGCGGCTGAACCCGGCCAGAATATTCTGCTAGTCGGCTTTGGTCAGGGTTGCGATGCATTGTTATTTCAAACCACTGAGATTGTCCATCGTGCTCGCGAAAGTCACGGCGTTACTGCGGCGATTGCGGCTGGTGTCGAGGATACTAACTACCTGCGCTACCTGTCGTTCGCTGGTTTGGTGGATATCGATTGGGGTATGCGCGCAGAACGCGATAACCGCACCTCTCAGGCTGCTTTTTATCGAGGCCGTCGAGCCATTACTGGTTTTGTTGGTGGTCTGTGCCGCGATTGCGGCGTCGCGCAATTCCCGAAAACTGCGCTTTGCGTAAATCCCAATTGCGGCAAGCAAGATACCCAGGATGACGAGGTATTCGCCAACAAGGCCGGTCAGGTGAAATCGTTTACCGAGGATTGGTTGGCGCTGTCGTTGAACCCGCCGTTAATGTACGGAAGCGTTAGATTTGATCGCCAGAGTACTATAATGATGGAGTTTACTGACTTCGACCCTGGTGAATTGAGCATTGGTAGTAAGTTGCAGATGGTCTTTCGGATCAAAGATTTTGATCCCTTGCGGGGCTATCATCGATATTTCTGGAAAGCGGCACCAGCCGCAGAATAATCCAACAAGGTAGGCGAGCATTATGGCAAGTGGAATCAAGGACAAGGTCGCGATTATTGGCATGGGATGCAGCCGATTTGGCGAGCGCTGGGACTGCGGCGCGGAGCATCTGATGCTCGAGGCGTTCGACGAGTGCCTAGCAGATGCAGGGATAGAAAAAGTCCAGATCGAGGCGGCGTGGTTGGGGCTGTGTTATCAAGAGCAAAGCTTGGGTAAATCTTCCATCTCACTGTCGCAGTCTTTGCGCCTGCCAAATGTTCCGGTCACCCGGGTGGAAAACCTCTGCGCCACCGGTACCGAGGCATTGCGCGGCGCGGCTTATGCGGTGGCCTCTGGGGCTTGCGATATTGCTCTGGCGATGGGTGTCGAAAAACTCAAGGATACTGGCTTTGGCGGCTTGCCCTCGAGAACCATGGGGACCTTTGAAGATCTGTGGTTTCCGGGGGTGTCGGCTCCGGGGTCGTTTGCGCAACTGGCCAGTGCCTACGCCCACAAACACAATATACCCATGGACCAGTTGCGCGATGCAATGGCGCACGTGTCGTGGAAAAGTCATGAGAACGGGGCCTTGAACCCGAAAGCTCATTTGAAAAACCGTATCACCAAGGAAAAAGTACTCAACGCGCCGATGATCTCTTATCCGTTGGGCTTATTCGATTGTTGCGGTGTTAGCGATGGGGCTGCTTGCGCCATTGTCACAACACCCGAAATGGCGAAAAAACTTGGCCGAGCGGCCAATCTAGTGAGTATTAAGGCGCTCCAACTGGCGGTAAGCAATGGCGCGGAGATGTTCTACGACGAGTGGGATGGCAGTCATGCTATGACCGCAGAGCTAGCGTCGAAGCGCGCTTACAGCGAGGCAGGAATCAACGACCCGAAGCGTCAACTGGACATGGTCGAGGTGCACGACTGCTTTTCGATCACCGAGTTGGTGACTATGGAGGATTTGGGTTTATCGGCGTCAGGGCAGGCTTGTCAGGATATCACCGCTGGGGTGTATGATCGGGACGGTGCTTTGCCGTGCAATGTCGACGGTGGCTTGAAGTGCTTTGGGCATCCCCTCGGAGCTACAGGGTTGCGCATGGTGTATGAAATATATCAGCAGCTTCACGGCCGTGCAGGAGAGCGCCAATTGGATGATCCAACGCTGGGATTAACGCACAACTTGGGTGGCTTTCCCAATCGCAACGTCTGCAGTATCTCGATTATCGGCTTGCACGAATAACTGGGAAGACGCGCAAACATAGTCAAACCGATTTGCACGAAGTGTCAGGTAGTAGTTGCGCGGTGGTTGTATTACCGTACGCCAATGGAAAGCTGGTTTACATCGATCGATGCTGGATGTCGCGCTGAAAAGCACTGGGCTGGATGACGGAGACATTGTTAATCGCGAAAAATACTCCGCGGCGCCGACAAAAAGAATCGGATTATCTAGATAAATAATAATAACAAGGGGCGGGTTCGGTATGCTACTTAATGATTTTTTGAAAGCCGTAAAAGTATTATTGCTTGCGACGACCTGTGCGAATTACTCTGGGTTCATTTTTGCCCAGGAAACCACCGCTGATAGCTTCCGACCCATCTATGAGCCCACCGTGTTGGTGGACACTGTGGTGTCAAAATTATCCGACGAAGACCTCGCCAACATTGTGTATTCGCCGCCAGTTGAAAATACATCGACGCGACTCCTGTGGGGCGATACCCATCTTCATACCAACTTATCGGTCGATGCCTACTTGAGAGGGACGCGCTTGACGCGTGAGATTGCCTATCGATTTGCTCAGGGCAAGGTTGTTACCGCCGACAATGGTATGAAAGCCCAACTCAGGCGGCCACTTGATTTTTTGGCGATTGCCGATCACGCGTCTCAGATGGGAATATTCCCACGGTTGGAAGCCAATGACCCGCTACTCAAAGACTGGCAGATCGGGCAGCGCTGGGCAAAAATGATGCGCGAGGGTCGTATTGTCGACGTCGGTATCGAATGGGCTGGATCGATGTCGAGCTCGCCCGATCCTAAGTATCTAAATACGCCGGACGTGCGCCGCTCTATTTGGCGAGAGATTGCCGAGGAAAGCGATAAGTACAACCTGCCAGGATATTTTACTGCGTTTATCGCACACGAGTGGACATCTGCCCCAGCGGGTGATCAGTTGCACCGCGTGGTGCTATTTAAAGACGCCGCAGACAAGGCTATTCAACAGATCCCTTTTTCCGCGCAAGACGGAGACGATCCGGAACTGCTGTGGGATCACTTAGAGAAATACCAGCAAAAAACTGGTGGCTCGGTGATGGCCATTCCGCACAATAGCAACGGCAGTGGCGGGAAAATGTTTGCTCCGGTGCGTTTAAATGGTGCACCGATGAACGCCCATTACGCGACCCAGCGTGCCAAATGGGAGCCAGTGGTGGAAGTGACACAGCTCAAGGGTGATTCGGAGACCCACCCAATCGTATCGCCGGACGATCCGTTCGCCGATTTCGAGTCGTGGGATCAAGGCAATCTCGCATTTACCAAGGTCAGCACGGCGGCGGACTTTCAATACGATTATGTCCGCCCGGCCTTGCGCGAGGGCCTTCGGCACGAATCTGCGCTCGGCGTCAATCCATTTAAGTTCGGTATGATTGGCAGCACCGATTCGCATACCGGGTTGGCAACCACGGATGAGGACAACTTTTTTGGCAAGTTCGGCGAGTCATTGCCCCAACCGAGTCGTTATGCCAACCAAATGTTTGGTGTATTGCAGGAGGGCTTTCGGTTTGGCGCCTCGGGACTGGCGGCTGTTTGGGCAAAAGAAAATACCCGAGAAGAGATATTTGCGGCGCTGAAGCGCCGCGAGGTCTATGCCACTTCGGGCCCTCGAATTAGCGTGCACTTTTTTGGCGGCTGGAATTTTAATGCGAGTGATGCAATGGCACCTGACCTGGCGGTCATCGGTTATAAAAAAGGGGTGCCGATGGGCGGTGATCTAAGCACCGCACCGAGTGGTAAATCGCCGACATTTCTGTTGTCGGCGGTCAAAGACCCGCTGGGGGCAAATCTCGATCGGATCCAGGTCATCAAAGGTTGGTTGGATAGTGCCGGAGCTACCCACGAAAAAATATACAACATTGCCCTCTCCGACGATCGCACCCCGAACCAACCGGTGGCCAGCACGGTAGATCTGAAAACCGCGTCTTATACTAATAGCATCGGCTCATCGCACTTTAACCGAGTCTGGACTGATGTCGATTTCGATCCGACGCTCAGGGCTTTTTACTATGTCCGGGTGCTGGAGATTCCGACGCCTCGGTGGACGGCTTACGATGAGTTAAAATTTAAAGTCAAAATGCCCGATCAAGTTCCTAAAATCGTTCAGGACAGAGCCTATACCTCAGCTATTTGGTATACGCCCTAAACCGCGCTGCCGCTAGCCATGGATTGATAAGCGAGTGTTGATCGAGTTTGTGCGGCAGCGGCGGCATTGCTGATTGGATTTATGGCTGGGTTGGATGGCACTTTAACTGTTGTATCACAGTGGCTAATCTTGAATATAAATCGCATGGTTGCACGTTGTAAGTGGGCATCAGTATCCCTATAATAATCGGCCTTGCTGACCACCGAGTGTGAATGAGCGTTGCCACGGGGTCGGAGGGCAATATGTCGACGATTGCTAAGCCAGCAGTCCACTCAGTCGCGAGCGCGCAATTGACGGTGCTGTTGTTAATAACCGCGGCCGCGATGCCATTCGGAGTAGAGATTGCTGGTTCGGTATGGGTTGGCGGCATGACCCACCTGATACCCCATGCTTGGTTTGCTCATATGGCATACAGGCACACGGGAGCAAGGCAAGTGAGTCGCGTTGTGCGTGGGTTTTATTTGGGTCAGGCGGGAAAGTTGATACTCACCGCTGCGCTGGTCGTGGCGGCGACGAAATTGCCCTTTAGTGTGAATTTTTTGGTGGTATTTATAACATTTATTGTTATGGTTCCATTGTATCTCGTTTTGGTGGCCAAGTTGTTTGATCGGAGCCAGTAGCAAAGCGTAAACCGACGTATCGGTTAGAGTTGAGAGAGTCGAATGGCAGGCGAAAATCCCGCGAGTACCACCGAATATATTCAGCACCATCTGCAGAATCTAGTCTATGGTCTGCACCCCGAAAACGGTTGGAGTTTGGCGCGCAGCGCCGAAGAGGCTGCCGACATGGGCTTTTGGGCTATTCATGTTGATTCCATGGCCTGGTCAATCGGCCTTGGCTTGCTGTTTTGCTGGATTTTTCGCAGCGCCGCGACCCGCGCTACCACCGGCGTGCCGCAGGGCCTGCTGAACTTCGTCGAGTTAGTAGTGGAGTTTATAGACGGCTCTGTAAAAGACAGCTTCCACGGCAACAACAAAATGGTCGCGCCCCTGGCGTTGACCATCTTTGTATGGATCTTTTTGATGAATTTTATGGATCTATTGCCAGTGGATCTTATACCTTCATTGCTCAGCCTTGCCGGCGTGCACTATCAAAAGGTGGTGCCCTCGACGGACCCAAACATTACCATGGGCATGGCACTCGCAGTATTTGTTTTAATGTTGTATTACTCGATTAAAATTAAGGGCTCTGGGTTCGTTGCCGAACTCACCATGCACCCTTTTAACCACTGGGCGTTTATTCCAATCAACCTATTTATGGAAACCGTTGGATTATTGGCGAAGCCGTTTTCTTTGGGTTTGAGGTTGTTCGGTAACATGTACGCTGGCGAAATGATTTTTATCTTGATTGCCATGATGTTCGCTGCTGGCGCTGGCACTGGTTTAGTGGCTGGAGGTCTCAACGCGCAGCTGTTTGGCGAATACACCAACGGGTGGTTCTGGCTGATTATCTTTACTCTGGTGGTCGGCGTTTGCTGGCTCAACCTCAAGGGCCGGGTGTCGACGATTAAAACCGTTTTACTATGCATGATATTTATGACGCTCGGCGGCGGCGTGTTTGCGCTCGGTGGCGGCTTAATGCAGTGGGGTTGGGCGGTGTTCCATATTTTGGTCATCACTTTACAGGCGTTTATTTTTATGGTGCTCACCGTCGTCTACCTCAGTATGGCGCACGAAGAACACTAACTATTTAACTTTTAACTACTAAAACTGGGAGTCAACGATGGAACTTGTAATTATTGCTGCGGCAATCATGCTCGGAATGGGCGCATTGGGAGCAGCTATTGGTATGGGTTTGCTTGGCGGTAAACTCATCGAAGGGACTGCGCGTCAGCCAGAACTAGGCCCGATGTTGCAGGGTAAAATGTTTCTGTTAGCCGGCTTGATCGATGCGGTGCCAATCATCGGTGTCGGTATTGCCATGTATCTGATTTTCGTTGTTGCTCCCGGCATTGGCTCATAGCGGTCACCACCTTTTAATGCACCCTAATGACGAGGTAAAGGCGTGAATATTAATTTAACGCTGTTTGGACAGATGGTCACCTTTGCATTCTTTGTGTGGTTTTGCATGAAGTATGTCTGGCCGGTCATCATCGAAGCCATGGATGAGCGCCAGCAAAAAATTGCCGACGGTTTGGATGCTGCTGAGCGGGCTATGCGCGATTTAGAAAGCGCGCAGAGTCAAGTGTCTGATCGAATGCAGATTGCCAAGCAAGAGGCCGCTGGAATCATTGATCAGGCCAACAAACGCGCTGGTCAGATAGTTGAAGAAGCCAAGCAACAGGCGATCGCCGAGGGCGACCGCCTAAAAGTGGCGGCTGCGGCGGAGATTGACCAAGAGCTCAACCGAGCGAAGGAGGAACTGCGAGGTGCAGTTGCTGGTTTAGCGCTAGCAGGCGCTGAGCGGATCCTCGAGGCGTCGGTCGATGATGCTGCAAATCGTGCGCTGGTCGAACAGCTCGCGGCCCAGTTGTAGGCGGGGTCTGTTATGGCAGAGCTAAGTACACTGGCGCGCCCCTATGCGCGCGCAGCATTCGAGCACGCAGTCGCGGCAGACCACTTGCAGGAGTGGTCGGATAGCTTGCGTACCGCCGCTACCGTGGTGGTGCAACCTTTGGTCGTTGGATTGCTGAGTTCGCCCAGCACCACCGGCGCAGAGCAATCCGCAGCGGTGGTTGAGATATGTGGCGACACGCTGGGGGCGGAACTACAAAACTTTGTGGTCATCCTTTCGGAAAATAGACGCATACAATTACTTCCACAGATTGCCCAGCAGTTTGAAAATATGAAGGCCAATCACGAGAAGGCCATCGACGTGGAGGTAGTCGCCGCACATGAGTTGGACGCCGAACAGCAGCGCAAACTCAGTGAAGCGCTCGGCAAAAAGCTTGAGTGCAATATTAACATGCAGGTTCGTTTGGATAAGAGCCTGATCGGGGGCGCGGTAATACGCGCCGGGGACACCGTTATTGACGGGTCCATTCGCGGTCGTTTGACCAAACTTGCAGAATCATTAAATTCGTAAAGGATTGAGGTCCAAGCATGCAGCAACTGAATCCATCAGAAATCAGTGAAATTATCAAGAGTCGTATCGACAACTTGGATGTTTCATCAGAAGCCCAAAATGAGGGCACAATCGTTTCCGTATCGGACGGTATTATTCGTATCCACGGTCTAGCTGACGTGATGTATGGAGAAATGATCGAGTTCGATGGCGGTATTTTTGGAATGGCGCTCAATCTCGAGCGCGATTCGGTCGGTGCGGTGGTGTTGGGCGATTATCAAACACTAGCCGAGGGCCAAAAGGCTCGCTGTACCGGGCGTGTACTCGAAGTGCCGGTGGGCCCAGAACTCGAGGGGCGTGTAGTTGATGCCTTGGGTAACCCGATCGATGGCAAGGGCCCGATCAATGCGGCGCTTACCGACGCTCTGGAAAAGGTCGCTCCGGGTGTTATTGAGCGACAATCAGTCGATCAACCGGTACAGATTGGCCTCAAGGCGATCGATGCAATGGTGCCTATTGGTCGCGGTCAGCGCGAATTGATTATTGGCGATCGGCAAATTGGTAAGACCGCAATTGCGGTTGATGCGATCATCAATCAGAAGGGTTCTGGCATCAAGTGCATCTATGTCGCTATTGGCCAAAAAGCCGCCTCGGT
>DDJS01000049.1 GCA_002339165.1 Cellvibrionales bacterium UBA2618
CAAGAATTTATCCAGAACACACTGGGGCCAGAGGGATTGGCAAAATCTGTAGTGGTAGCCGCGCCAGCCAATATTTCGCCGGTTCTCCGACTCAAGGCAACCTTCCTGACCCACCTGATCGCCGAATACTTTAGAGATCAGGGCAAAAATGTGTTGATGCTCTGCGATAGTTTGACCCGTGTAGCGCATGCTCAGCGGGAGATTGGTTTGGCAATTGGCGAACCGCCCACCGCCAAGGGTTATCCGCCGTCGGTATTTGCCATGCTGCCCAAGTTAATCGAACGCGCAGGGGTAGGCCGACATGGTTACGGCTCGATTACTGCCGTTTACACCGTCCTCGCCGAGGGGGATGACCGCTCAGACCCTGTGGTCGACATCGCTCGAGCGTCACTGGATGGCCAAGTCATGTTGTCTCGAGAATTAGCCGATGCGGCGCACTATCCAGCTATTGACCTGGCGGGTTCGATCTCGCGCGTGATGGCGAGCTTGGTCAGTCCAGAGCAACTGCATTCGGCCAACCGATTTAGACGGCTGTGGACGCTCTATCAGCAGAACCAAGATCTCATACAGGTAGGAGCTTACGAGCCTGGTACCAATCCAGATTTGGACGAAGCGATTAAGATCCGCGCCGGGATGGAGGCGCTGTTGCAGCAACTCAGCAACGAAACGGTGGCTTTGGCTGATTCGCAAATATTCTTGAATCAATTAACCGGAGCGCAGATCCAGTGAAGCCGATATGGGAAGTATTGTTGTCCAAGGCGGAGCGTGAGGTGCGTATTGCTCAACAAAAACTGGCTGAGGCGCAGCAGAAAAAAAATCTCGCGCTCGAGCGCCGGGAAAAGCTCGATCAACTCATGGTCGAGTACAGTGAGCAGTTGAGGTCGGTGCAGTTGCGCTCGCATAGCACCGGTGAAGTGGGCAATTATCAGCAGTTTATTGCCCAACTTCAGTCGATGAAAATTCGTTCTAAGCAAGAGCTGAGTGCGCACGAAGAGGATTGTGCCATTGCCAGAAAGTATATGATGCTGCGCGAGCACGAGCGATTAAAAATTGAGCTGTTGGCGCAGCGAGAACGAGAAAAGTTTGAATTGGCGGCACTCACCCGCGAAAATCGCGAGATTGAGAGCAATGCCCTCCAGCAGTTCAATTTTAAAGAGCGCATCTAACCGCTCGCCGTTGGTCTTGGCACGCGTTTTGCTACATCCTCAGTAATACTCATTTTATGATTAGAGGTCAGGCAGTAATGTCGGAGATACCAAGCTTACCGATGAATCTCGGAAAACCAGCCGTACTGGATATAGCGTCGGTAGTCGTTGCATCAGAGGGTGGCGAAGACGGTGGTTTTTCAGCCGTTTTTCAGGGTCAGATAGGGGCCATTGACGTTGCCGAAGGTGGCAATGGCTTGCCAAAAGGTGGCGACATTACGCTGCAAAGTCGCCAGTTACAGGGCGGCATTAAAATCAAAGTGTCTGGCCAAGAGCCATCTGACGAAGGGCTGACCCAATTTGCTCTGTCTCAAGGCATGGACCCCCGCGCATTGATGATCCTCAGAGACGCCGAGAGCAGCACGTTATCGATGGCACTAGCTGATAGCCCTACCGCGGCAGCCGGTCCGATCATGGACAGCGCTAAAGCCAGTGTTATCGCCGCCCAAATTACCCAAGCAGCTTTTCCTGGCGGTCGAATTCCGTCTACCGGAATAGTCGGCGCTGCGATGGAAGCGCACGCCTTGATCGACTCGGTTAATAGAGCGATTCCGAGTCAAGGTGAACGAGGCGTGCTAGATTTGCAGTTGCAAATCGAACCGTTGACTGATTCGGAAGCTACACCTTTAGAGCCGATCGATGTGTCTGCGGTTGCCGCGATGCTGGTGCCGGCGCATACGGTATTCGCCGCCGCTGAGGTTGGGCGAGCAGCACAAAAATTCGAATCGGTGATGCCTGCTTCAGCATTCGTCAACCTTGCTAGAGCTGATGGCCTCCCGTCCGGGGTTCAACCCGTGATGGAGCCAGTCGACCCATCAGTTGCCAGTAAGCCGTCGACCGATGACCACCCAGGCAAGAGTCCCGCGGTGAATTTAACTGCTTTAGGTTTTGAAAAAATAGCGCCGCAATTGTTTAAAGGCGTTATCGATGGCCTGCCTACGAATGGCGGAAAGCTCGCATCTGGGATGGGCGGCGATAACATACGCGTGCTCGACGCTGTGAGCGCGACGCCAAGCAAGTTACCGCCATCTCAGATTCAAATGGGCTCTAGCCGCTCTGTAGATACTGTCCCGCTGACTCAGTTGACGGAGCAGGTGAGTGCTAAGCCGGCAACTGCTGAGCCGGTTGTCACCGCGGCGCAAACTCGACTACAAGAGCGCCATCTGGCGGCTAAAATGGTGCTGCCGAAAGCCGACGAAGCGGTGATAAAGCGTTTAGTAGCCGGTCGTCAACAGACCGCAGTGGTTAAGATGGCGCCAATAAATTTGGCGCCCGCTGGGGCTGAACAGGCGTCGATTATGTTAGGTGTCGCTAGTGCCGCGCCGACTGCCGCCGTTTTTGTCGCGGGACAAGTGGCGGTCGACGGCAGTAGTGTCGCATCTCAAGGTGCTCAAGCCGCCGTGACGCCGACACCCGATGACACGGCTCAGGACGATCCGGCGCGAGAGATACTGCGCCGACAGAACGAGCAAGATCAATTGTCGCAGCGTCTATCCCAGGTGCTAGGGCAGCGTTTGAGCGCGCAGATAGAGCGCGGTTCGTGGCGCGTAGAAATGGATTTGCACCCAGCGTCAATGGGACGTATCGAAGTCCAGCTGGAAATGAAAAATGGCGAGTTAGAAGCCAATTTTTTAAGCTCTAATGCGGCGACTCGCGAGCTCTTAAACGACAGTATGCCAAGATTGCGAGAGATGTTTGAGCAATTTGGCATGAATTCTGCTTATTTGGGCTTAGGGTCTAGTAATCAAGGCCAATCTGACGGAAACTCGCCATCTGAGCAGAGTGGTTCACAAGCTGGCGACGATGGCGAGAAAAAATCGATAGCTCAGGAAACGGCTCGCAAGCCGGTTTCAGATGACGGATTGGATGTGTTAGTTTAACTCATTCAATTTAAGATAGAATTGCAAGATAGGGGATGTAGTAATGGCTGATGAAGTTGTAGAAGACGAAGAAGGCGGTGGCAAGGGTGGTCTAATTAAGATCATCCTATTGGTAGTTGGGATACTTTTGTTAGTTGCACTGACCATCGGTGGCACGCTGGCGTTATCTGGTTTTTTTGAGGAAGACCAAGAGGCTGCTGCAGAAGCGGCAGTGGCAGCGTTGGAAGCTATTGCGTCTGAAGAGGCCGCAGCTGCGGCAGCTGCTTTGGCGGGGCCCGACCGCGTTAAAATCGATTCTCCAGAGCTGACTCGCTATGAGCAGACATATTTTGAAATCGAGTCGGAGATGACTTCTAACCTCAACAATTCTAGAAAGGTTATGCAGGTCAAGGTGTACATTATGACCCACTACGACGAGCGCGTGATCGCGCACATGGAGAAGCACGACATGCCGGTTCGTTCGGCGTTGATGAGAATTATGGCATCGAAAACCGAAGCAGACTTGGCCAGACCAACGTTCCGCAAGGAATTAGCGGAAGAATTTCGCTTGGAAGTCAACTCTATCTTGGAGCGCTTGGAAGATTTTGGTGGTGTTGAAAGTGTCGGATTTACTGCCTTCGTGGTGCAGTAAGGAAATTTAGATAGCTCTTCGGGCATAGCATGAGTGAGGCGTTAAATGGCTGACCCAACAAACCTGCTCTCGGCAGAGGAGTTAGATGCTCTGTCGGCTGGCATCGAAGATGGTTCGATAGAGTCAGATACCGGTGTCAACACTGCTTCTGCTGCGTTGAAGCATGATTTAACCAACGAAGATTCGTCGCTCGGTGTCAACGTCAGTGCGGTGGACATGATCAACGAGCGGTTTGTCAGGCAGTTTAGGCACGGCTTATTAGAAGTGCTAAGAACAACGCCAAAAATAAGCATGGCCAACGTTAAGATCATCAAATATCAGGACTACATGAAAGACTTGAGTCCACCGCTAGCGGTCAATACGGTCAGGCTCGAACCACTACAAGGCACGTCCTTGGTGATTATCGATCCGTCGGTGGTGTTTGCTTCTCTGGATAATTTTTTTGGTGGCTTCGGGCGAGGTATGAACGCACTGCCCCCCGGTCGTTCATTCACGCCGACCGAAACGAGTATCATCGGGATTATGTTGAACGTTTTCTTTGGTGCTCTCCAAGAGGCTTGGGCTCCTGTGATGCCGATCAAATGCGAACACGTGAGTTCGGAAGTCAATCCGGCATTTGCCCAGATAGCCGACGGCAACGATCTGGTGATTGTATCGCGGTTCGAATCTGAACTTAGTCACGATGTCAAAGGTAATATCGATCTAGTCTATCCCTACAGTTCACTCAAGCCTATACGGGAGGCTTTGGCGAGTCGAGTTCAGACCGGGGATGACGATAACGGCGATCAAAAGTGGAGTACCGAATTACATGCCGCTGCGGCGGACGCCGAAGTGCCTGTTCGAGTAACGTTGGCAGAGGTGGAAATCACGCTGAGTAAGTTTAATGCCATGGCGGAAGGCGACGTGCTGTACTTAAAGAAAGCTGATTATGCACGTATGTTCGTCAACGAAATACCGGTGTTCGAGGCAGATATCGGCAGCAGTGGCCCACAAATGGCCGCCAAGATTGTTAGAGCAATGGAGCCTGAGCAATAGGCGCCACATCAATAGCGAGAAAAATTATGGCAGAAACCACAACAGAAAATTCAGAAGATAACGACTCAGGGTCGACCGCGCTCGACCTCAGCCAGAGCCAGATTAATTCAGATGTTTTGCAAAATATACCCGTCACTATTTCCGTTGAAGTGGGTCGCACGTCTCTCAAAATAAGAGACTTGATGCGCCTGACTCAGGGTAGTGTGGTAGAACTGGATCGCTTGGCAGGCGAACCGCTCGATCTCTTGGTCAATAACACGCTGGTCGCACAGGGTGAGGTGGTGTTAGTCAACGACCGCTATGGCGTGCGACTAACCAGTGTTATTCCGACGGTAGATCGGGTTAAGAATCTTTGATTCACCGCTATCATGGCACCTGAATTCGGAATTGGCGACTGGTTGTGGATGATAATCTCCTTTATGGTGGTTATTTGTCTGATGGTTGCCACTCTTTTTATGATCAAACGGATGGCTCCCGGGATACATGGTGCGGGTGGCAAGCGCTTGATCATATCGGATGTGCAACATCTAGGCGCACGGCAGAAACTTTTTGTCATTCAATTCAATGGTGATGAGTTGCTGATTGGCCAGAGCGCTCAAGGTATGACGTTGTTGGGTACTTGGAACGCCGAGGAACTCAGCGTCGCGCACCCGAACGCCGAGCTAGCGTTGTTAGAGTCTGGCGCGTCGCCCGGTTCTCAGCCACCGGCGACTTTTCAATCTTTTTTCAACCAGCTCATCAAGCGACAAAAGGATTAACAATCGATGTCGCAACCGATCTTTAAGTTATTGTTAATCACGGTGGCTATGCTGATACAAGGATCTGCTTGGGCGCAGAGCGGATTGCCGATCGTCAATATGATCGACGATGGCAGTGGCAGTACGCAGTACAGTTTGACGCTGCAGCTAGTGGCTTTAATGACGGTTTTGACGTTGCTGCCGTCGCTGATGTTGATGATGACCTCCTTCGTACGAATTATTATTGTTATGTCGCTACTACGGCAGGCATTGGGAACGGCGCAAACCCCGCCGAACCAGGTGCTTTTGGGTCTGGCCTTGTTTCTAACAATTTTTATTATGATGCCCGTGTTTAGCGTCGTTTGGGACGATGCTATAACGCCTTATTTTGATAAGAGCATAGGCTTTGAAGAGGCGCTGCTCGAGGCTAAGGCGCCGTTTAGAACCTTTATGTTAAATCAGACCCGAGAAGCCGATATTGCCATGTTTATAGAAATTGCTGGCAATGAGGACGTCACAGAGCCAGCCGATGTGCCCTTCACCACACTGGTCCCCGCCTTTATCACGTCTGAACTGAAGAGCGCCTTTGCTATTGGTTTCTTGGTTTACATTCCGTTTGTAGTCATCGATCTAGTGGTCGCTAGCGTTTTGATGTCGATGGGTATGATGATGCTGTCGCCGATGATGATTTCGATGCCGTTCAAGCTGATGCTGTTTGTGCTGGTCGACGGCTGGACCTTGATCGTGGGGTCATTAACGGCGAGCTTTGCGGTTTTATAGGAGACTATTTTGGACTCAGCAATGGTCATTGATCTAGGGAGAGAGTCGCTTTGGGTAGCAGTGCTGGTTGCCTCGCCGTTGCTTGGAATGGCGCTTGCCGTGGGTTTGTTTGTCGGTATTATTCAGGCGGCGACATCGATACAGGAAATGACGCTGAGCTTTATTCCCAAACTCGGCATGATGATTCTAACGTTGATTATTTTCGGGAGCTGGCAAATTTCAATTATGGTCGATTTTATCCAGCGAATTTTTGAGCGCATTCCTACGCTGTTTATGTAATGGACTTGCTGGTCGCTGAAGTTATTGAGCGCTTCTATGTGCTGCTCTGGCCGATGACTAGAATTTCGGCCTTTTTGTTAGCGGCGCCTTTTTTCTCGTTGCAGTCGGTGACCGTCAGGATTCGTGTTTTATTTGCTCTGGCACTGACCTTGATGATCTACCCATTGGTAGACTGGCCCTATATAGAACCGACTTCGGCCGCTGGCCTCAAAGAGTTGGTCACGCAAATTTTTATAGGTGTTTTGATGGGTCTTACGCTGCAGGTCGTTCAGTCTGCGTTGGTGGTCGGTGGTCAGGCTATATCGGCATCGATGGGTCTGAGTATGGCCAACATGGTCGACCCGAACATGGGTAATGTGCCAGTGATAGCGCAATTTATAATAATTTGCTCGACGCTTATTTTTCTCGGTATTGGTGGGCACGTGCTCGTTATAGGTGCGCTAGTCGAGAGTTTTTTCACCTTGCCGATCGGTGTCGAGTTGGAGATGGAATCGCTGCTGTTGGTGACCATTGAGTGGAGCGCGATGATATTTTTAGGCGCCTTGTTACTCGCCCTACCGATCATGGTATCGCTATTGTTTATCAACATCGGCATCGGTGTCATCACCCGAGCAGCGCCGGCATTGAATATTTTTGCGGTCGGTTTTCCGGCGATGATCATGGCCGGAATGATCATTTTTAGTCTGTCTATGCCGAGTATCGGCTACCGTATACAGTGGCTTTGGCAACAGGCTTTTGATACCGTGGCGCGAGTCGTGGGGATTATATAATGGCCGAAGAGAGTTCCGAAGAAAAGAGTGAAGAGCCCACCGCGAAACGCCTAGAAAAGGCCCGCGACGATGGACAAGTGGCTCGCTCGCAAGAATTGGGCGTGGCGTTGATGATGGTTGGCGCTGCAATCTTTATGTATATGTTCGGTGGGATTTTCGTTGGCGGGCTGACCGAGGCGTTTTCAAACGGCTTTGTGTTCGACCGCCAAACGGTATTCAGCGAGTCGCGGTTACCAGCGGAATTTGGTTCGCAGGGACTCACTTCAATGATGCTGATGTTGCCGTTTTTTGGCCTGACGATGTTCATCGCCGCGGCTTCTGGGGGCGTGCTCGGTGGCTATATCTTCTCGCTCAAGGCGGTTGCCCCCAAGGCCAGCAAGCTCAACCCAATGTCTGGTTTAAAGCGTATGTTTGGTGCTCAGGCACTGATCGGCTTGACCAAGGCGCTACTTAAATTTAGCTTGGTTGGCGGCGTGCTGTTCTTGGTCGTTAGCCAGCGCTTTGATACGCTGATTTACCTAGGTTTGATGGACCTTAAACCGGCCTTGCAAGAAGCCGGAGCATTGATTGCTTTTGGCGCCGTTCTGGTGACTTTGGCTCTGTTAGTTCCAGCAGCCATTGATGTTCCCTATCAGCTTTGGGAATTCAACAAAAAAATGAAAATGACCAAGCAAGAGGTCAAGGACGAGATGAAGGATACCGAGGGTCGTCCCGAGGTCAAGGCACAGATCCGGCGTAAGCAACGAGAAATGTCGATGGGTTCGATGATCCAGGCCGTGGCAGAAGCGGACGTGGTGATCGTCAACCCCGAGCATTTTGCCGTCGCACTGAGTTACGATCCGACCTCGAATGGCGCGCCTCTGGTGGTTGCTAAGGGCGCTGACTTTATGGCGCAGGCGATTCGTGACAAGGCCAAAGAGAGCGGCGTACCCCTGTTTTCGTCGCCCTCGCTGGCACGAGCAATATATTTTACTACCGAGATTACTCAAGCGGTTCCAGAATCACTATACTATGCTGTGGCGCAGGTTATAGCCTACGTATTTGGGCTCAATAGTCTCAATCGGGGCTCGCAGGTGGCGCAGAAACCATCACCGAAGGTGCCCAAGGAAATGCGCTATGATAAAGAGGGCAAGCGTGAAGAATAACTGTATAGAAGACTGCGGGGGACGGCGGTAAATGCAAGA
>DDJS01000029.1 GCA_002339165.1 Cellvibrionales bacterium UBA2618
CTCGACCAAAAGCTTTTTAAGCAATAGTACCCAATGCAATGCTCGGGACGCCAAGGCTGATCAGATCCACAGGCGCAAAATCGCTAGGCAAACCAGTGAGGTTGGCTTTTAGCCTTCGGCAATATCCATGTCAACCCATATAGGGCAGTGATCGGAGGGCTTTTCACAACCTCGGGTAGCGACGTCGATACCGCTGGCAACGATTTCACGCTGGGCGCCTGCCGAGGTCAAAATCAGATCGATTCGCAAGCCGATTTTTGGGTCTTGGTCGTAGCCGCGACTGCGGTAGTCATACCAGCTATAGACTTGGCTTTGTTCGCCGTGCATGGTTCGGTAGGTGTCGGTCAATCCCCAGTCGATCAAGCGTTGTAGCCACTCGCGCTCCTCGGGCAAAAAACTCGACTTGCCAGTGCGCAACCAACGCTTGGCGTTGTCAGGGGTTAAGCCGACATCGATATCAGTCGCCGCGACGTTGACATCACCCATCACCACAAGGCGGTCGGCGGCACTAAAGTTGTTCTCAATATAGCTTTGTAGATCGCTATAGAAGCGTTGCTTGGCGGGGAACTTGGTGGGGTGCGCACGCCCTTCACCCTGGGGAAAATAACCATTGATAACGTGTAATTTGGCATCGCCAAAGTGGTAGCAGCCGTGGATCATTCGGCGCTGCGAGTCGGCCGCGTCGCCGGGAAATCCACGCTGAATAGAATGCGCTGGCCGCCGGCTTAACAACGCCACGCCATAGTGGCCTTTTTGGCCATAAAAATCGACTTCGTAGCCGAGTGCATTGACCGCTTCGATTGGGAACTCTGGGTCATCAACCTTGGTCTCCTGAAGGCCAATAATCTCTGGGTTATGCTCGGCTATCACCGTTTCTAGTTGATGCAGTCGGGCACGGATGCCATTGACGTTAAAGCACAGTAAACGCACGTTCATGGTGTGACATCCTGAGGCATAGTAGTGGCTAGTTGACGGCGGGCGGGTGGCTCGGCCTGCAGACGTATTTGATCGACCAGAATATGGCTGGCCTCTTTGAGCAGTGGGTCGGGCTTGTCCGAACGCTCTGGCTTACCGAGCTTGAGAATATCGTCCGCCTTTAATGGGTCGAGATCTTCGGCCTTGTTGGCGGCTACGATTTGCTCGACCGGCACCCGATACTTTTTGGCGATTTTAGACACGCTATCGCCGTCCTCGACAATGTGAGTTTTGGCGTTTTCGATGGTCTTGGCATCCTTCCAGCTTTGCACGTCTCCATACATGGCTAGGCCTGAATCTCGACGGCGATTGTTTTCCAGCGCCAGCATTTCAAGATCCCATTCGGTCACGCGCTGGCGGCGTGTTTCGAGATTCAGCGACAGCGTTGATTCGTCGCGCCACTGCTCGTTTAAGGCCAATTGCGCTACGAAGTGGGCAAAGTCTGGCTCCTTTTGGCTGCGTTGGCTGTGGCGTAACGCCAGCGGTTCTATATAGCCACCGAGTTGGCGGTTGGCGTTAAATGGCAGCGCCGCGATTCGGTCCCAGGGCAGGGCGGTCTCTTGATGGCTCTCGCCTATTTCATCGGGGTCAAAGGCCGACGGAAAGCCGATATCGGGAACCACCCCGCGATGCTGGGTACTGTCTCCCGATACCCGATAAAACTTAGAAATGGTCATCTTCAGTTGCCCGCGGCTGAGGCCGGTGACGTCTTGCACCGTGCCTTTGCCAAAGCTCTGGCTGCCGACCACCAAAGCGCGACCATAGTCCTGCAGAGCGCCGGCGAAAATTTCGGACGCCGAGGCGCTGAGTCGATTGATCATAACCAGCAATGGCCCGCGATAGGCGCTTCGGTGAGTGGCTTTTTGCACCGGTGATACGCGCTTTTTGGTGTCGCGAATTTGCACCACCGGGCCAGTTTCTATAAATAGATCGGTAAGTTGAATCGCCTCTTGTAGCGAGCCGCCGCCATTACTGCGCAGGTCGAGTACAATGCCATCGATGTTTTCGTGGGACAGTTCTTGCAACAGCTTGAAGACATCTCGAGAGGTGCTTTTATAATCGGGATCTCGCGCCCGATAGGCCTCAAAGTCCATATAAAAAGCCGGTAGTTCGATGACCCCAATGCGGTACGTCTGGTCACCATCGGGCACTTCAATGACGCGTTTTTGCGCCGACTTTTCCTCCAGCTTGACCCGATCGCGGACGATGGGAAACACCTTGGCAACGCCACCGCCGTCGTCGTTGGCTGCCAACACCTGCAACCGCACAATGGAGTTTTTTGGCCCTCGGATAAGGTCTACCACATCGTCGATACGCCAACCGACCACATCGACCACCGTATCATCGGCCTGACCGACACCGATGATTTTATCGCCGGCTTGCAGAATACCCTGCGCGTCGGCTGGCCCCCCCGGAATAATGCGCGCCACTAAGGTGTAGTCGTCCTCGGTGCGTAATTCAGCGCCAATACCCTCGAGGGAGAGCGACATGGATATCTGAAAGTTCTCGCTTGTACGCGGCGAATAATAGGCAGTGTGAGGATCGTAGAGCCCAGCGAGTGCATTGACATAGAGTTGGAACACATCTTCGCTGTCGCGCTGTTTAAACTGTTTCAATTGGTTTTCAAACCGCTTGAGCAGTAGTTCCCGCGCCGCGACCGGCTCTTTGTCGTTCAATAAAAGTCGAATCAGCGAGTCGGTCATACGCTTGATCCAGTAGCTTTTAGCCTCCTCGGGCGAGGTCAGCCAGACGCGCTTTTCGCTATCGACGAGCAAGTTCGACTGACTTTTTAGATCGAACAAAAAATCAGTTTTCAACAGCGCGATATTACTCTCGAGTTGCTCGAGAGCGCGCAGGCGCAGGCGGTTGTACATGGCGAAGCCGGGGCTGACATCGCCCACCGACAATAGATTGTCGAGGTCGGTGGCCCACTGTTCAAAGCTGGTGACATCCGCCTGCAAAAAATAGCTCTTTTGCGGGTCGAGCATGTCGATATAGCGCGCTAGATAGCGTCGCGACAGGGCATCGTCGATGACCGTCTGCCGATAATGTCGATTGTCCAACTGCTGAGCAATTTCTCTGTAGAGTTGTTTGTGACCGGGCAAAGTGTCAATGGCCGACGCGTCGGCGATGCCTTTAAGACATACGAACAATCCAATCACTACCAAAACATAACGCAACATGTATCAATCTCCTCATTGAGCATGGAGTTTATCAGATGCTTACCGCTCGAATACATAGGCGATAACAAATTAGCTCGGTTTACATTTAAGGGATT
>DDJS01000082.1 GCA_002339165.1 Cellvibrionales bacterium UBA2618
TATATTCAGCATTGATGCCTTTTTGTAAGTAGCGGGCATCGCCGCGATGGCGGTTTAAGATCGATATCGCCAACGCGCGTCGTCAGAGGAAAATTGGCAACAGACACGATACAGAGGGTTGCGGCTAGGCCCTGGGCTTGACGTAGAGTACCAGGTTATGATCAACCAGATCGTAGCCATGCTCTTCAGCAATTCTCTTTTGAATTGCCTCGATTTCGCTGTCTTGGAATTCAATCACGGTACCGGTCACCGAACAGACCATATGGTCGTGGTGATCGCCGCGATCCAACTCGTACACCGCGGGACCATTGTCAAAGTTGTGTCGGATTACCAGCCTAGCGCTCTCAAACTGCGCCAGCACGCGATACACCGTGGCAATGCCCACGTCTTCTTCCGCGTCGCGCAAACTCCGATAGATATCCTCGGCGGTCATGTGCAAATCTGAGTGTTCTAAAATCTGCAATATTTTTATTCTGGGCAGGGTTACTTTGAGCCCCGCTTTTTTTAGCTCTTGATCTTCAGCTGCCATGATTTGCTCTTCTCTAAATCCATCACTCAGCGTATTATCGCTGTTCGCCACTCCAACTGGAACCCCTAGCTATGCAAATTAATACTATTTTACTCCTAACCTTGTTATCAGTCATGCTCGGTTGCAGTGGCATTAAATTCCCCGGGGTACACAAGATATCTATTCAACAGGGAAATATTCTGGAACAGGAAATGATCGACAAATTACGTCCCGGAATGACCAAGGGCCAGGTACGGTTTGTACTGGGAACACCGCTCATCACCGACAGTTTTAACCAACAGCGCTGGATCTATCTCTACAGCATGATCGATGCTCGATCGGAGAAGAGCGAAAAAATGCTCGCCGTCTACTTTGATGAGAGCGACGAACTGCAGCGCTTAAGTGGCGATTACACGCCTTCCGATGCCGAGTTGGAGCTGTCTACTCCCTAATGTTAATCGCCGAGGCCTAAGACTGCGTCGCCTGGTTTACCTTAGCGCGACGGCGACGAACTTCTTTGGGATCGGCAATAAGAGGTCGATAAATTTCTAATCGATCGAGGTCACGAACACGGTATTTTGAAGGACCTTCAATACCTCCAGCGCCCAATATTTGTGAAAATACGCCGATCGAACTACTGTCTAAATCGATCTCTGAAAAGTCATTTAGAATGCCCGATTGCACAATCACCTCGCGCGCCGTGCTGCCTTGACAAACCCGCAGAGTAATAACAACTTGCCGATCTGGGAGCGCATAGACAACTTCTACGCCAATATCAGTCGCCAACACCACCCCTCCCATACAGGCTGTCAGCGCGCCGACAAATGGCGTCGACAAGGTTGTTGGCAACCCCAGTAAACAATGCCGACGCCGCCAGACGCAGGGCACTGTTACTGAATTCAAAACGCAGATCTAAGGATATTTTAGAGGCATCTTCAGCGAGAGAAGTAAACGCCCACTCACCTTTTAAGTCACTGAAAGGTCCTTCTTCTAACGTCATAATAATTTTAGACGCGTCGACTAAGCGGTTTCTGGTAAGCAGACTCAATTGGATACCGGCTTTTTTTAAATCCATGCGAGCGAGCATCTGTAGTTCACTTTGCTCTAGCACTTGAGTGCCGACGCAGCCATCCAGAAAAGCCGGGTAACTGGCGACGTCGTTAACCAGTTGGTACATGCGTGGCGCCGAGTGCATCACCAGCGCGGAACGTTGAATTTGGGCCAAAACTACCGTCCTATATAAAAAACTTATCGTAAATACCCATGACAAAAATACTCGCAATAGCAACCGGCGCGAGGTAACACAGCGCCAGCCGCCACATTCCCATAGCGGTGCTATTCATCTCGGACATTTGTCCACTGACCAGCTCTCGCTTCATTACAAAACCGACGAACAGCGCAATCCCCAACCCGCCGAGTGGCAGCATGATATTGGCGGTCAAAAAGTCCAATGCGTCAAAAAAGGTAAACCCCGCAACGGTCATATCGGCGGCGATATTAAACGAAAAGACCGTGCCCAAACCAAGTACCCAGGCGAGGCTTGCGAGCACCACATTAGCGGTGATACGACCGATGTGTTTAGCCTCCATCAACCACGCCACCGCCGGCTCGAGAAGCGAGATGGCCGAACTCCACGCGGCAATCGCCACCAAGATAAAAAATACCACACCGATCAACAGGCCCCCAGGCATATTACCAAACGCCACTGGAAGACTGATAAACATCAGCCCAGGCCCAGCGCTGGGTTCGATCCCAGAGGTCGAAAAGACGATAGAAAAAATCACCAACCCGGCAATAATTGCCACTAAACTGTCAAACAGCGCAACGATCAGCACCGTCTTGCCAATACTCGCGTCAGCCGGCATATAGGCGCCATAAGCCATGATCGATCCCATACCGATGCTCAGTGTAAAAAACGCTAAGCCCATGGCTTCTAACACCGCGCGCCAAGTCAGCGATGAGAAGTCAACGGCGAACAAAAAGTTCCAAGCAGCAGAAAAATTACCCTTTAAAATAGCGAATAACAACATGCCCAGTAACATCACAAACAGCAGTGGCATGAGAACTTCGACGGCACTGCCGAGGCCCTTTTTAACACCGCCGGCCACGACCCCAACGCACAAGCCGAGAAAGATCGTCTGCCAAAGAATCAGTCTCAGTGGGTTTTCGGTGAGATTTGAAAATAGCGCCGCCGCCATCTCTCCGTCTGCGCCGCGCAAGTCGCCACGGGCCATTTGCACGATGTAATCCAACGCCCAACCGGCAATCACCGCGTAAAACGACAAGATAAATAATCCAGCGGTAATGCCCAGCCAACCAATATAGCGCCATGCCGACGGACTATCGCTAGCGGCAACCGCCTCGCGCATCGAATTGATTGGGCTCTGGCGACCCTGCCGACCCAATAGCACTTCAGCCATCATTACCGGCACGCCGATGAGCAAGATGCACACCAAATAAACAAAGACAAACGCTCCGCCGCCATAGCTACCAGCAACGTAGGGGAACTTCCACATATTACCCAACCCGACGGCAGAACCCGTCGCGGCCATTATGAACGTCCAGCGGCTGGTCCAAATACCATGCATACCCTTCGCCTGATTACTCATTACTCACTCCTTATTCGAGGTACTGTCGACCTATGGTGACGGCATGTAACGCTCGGTATTCGCTTTAGCATGATCATAAGAGATCCGTTCGCAACCGCGCAACCGCGCAATGGCTATTAACGCACATCCTTGCAACACTGTGATGGGTAAGAGTGCGCAAAGCCGTGAATAATCGATGACAATCGCAAGACTCACCGTATAATCCCATGCATGACAAAAAAGAAACCCAAAGTGACTTCATCGACCATCGCGCTAAATAGAAAAATTAAGCACGACTACTTTATTGAGCAAAAATTTGAAGCTGGATTAGCCCTGCTCGGTTGGGAAGTCAAAAGTCTGCGCGCTGGCAACGTTAATCTGACAGATACCTACGTGCACATTAAAAATGGCGAAGCCTGGCTCATCGGTACTAACATCGCGCCGCTAGCCACTGCCTCTACACACTATGTCATCGACCCAACGCGAACCCGCAAACTGCTGTTAAACCAACGTGAACTTGACAATCTAGAGGCCGGCGTAAATCAAAAGGGTTTCACCTGCGTCTGCACCGCGCTGTATTGGAAGCATCACTTAATAAAATGTGAAATCGCGCTGGCTAAAGGCAAGGCGCATTATGACAAGCGAATGGATGACAAAGAGCGCGACTGGGATCGCCAAAAGCAGCGTATCATGCGACATTCAGCGTAGCGCGCCACCCAAACCATAGACAGAGACACCCGCTAATCGCCGCGCCATAACAGTCGCACGACGCATGGCGCTTACAAATCTGCTATGCCCTTTGCCTCAATCGAGCAATTCGCACCAGTTATGCCGGTCTTCTATTTCGCCATACTGTATACCGGTAACGGTATCGAATAGCTGCTGCAGTTGGCTGGTGACCGTTCCATCGCCGACTTCATATATTTTATTTGCCGTGACAATTTTATGCACCGGCGTCACAACCACAGCTGTACCGCAGGCGGCGACTTGTTCAAAACTGTTGAGCTCATCAATTTCTATCGGTCGTCTTTCGACCTTCATACCAAAATCCTCGGCAATCTGCATCAAGGACATATTGGTTATACTCGGAAGAATCGAATCGGAGACTGGAGTGATGTAGGTGTTGTCTTTTAACGCGATAAAATTGGAGGTGCCAAATTCATCGATAAATCGATGTTCTTTGGCGTCTAGGTACAAGTTAATCGGGAACCCCGCTTGCTTGGCGACAGACGCGGGTTCTAAGCTAGCGGCATAATTTCCAGCGACTTTTACATGGCCTACGCCATTCGGGGCGGCCCGATCATAGCCGTCGACTACCATGGCGTTAACTGGGTTAAGACCGCCTTTGTAGTAAGCTCCCACAGGATTAACCAAGACTATAAAGCTGTACTCTGCAGAGGGCTCTACGCCAATTTTCGGGCCCGAACCAATCAGTAAAGGTCGTATATACAATGAGCCGCCAGTGCCATAGGGAGGGATAAACTCTTCGTTGGCCGTCACCACTTTTTTGATCGCGCTGACAAATAGTTCTGTGGGCACTTCCGCCATAAAGGTTCTTCTGGCGGTGGTGCGCATTCTTTCGGCATTTTTATCAGGCCGAAAAATTCGCACCTGACCATCGCTACCTCGAAACGCTTTTAAACCTTCAAAGGCGGCCTGCCCATAATGCAAAGCCGTCGCCGCTATGTGGATATTGAGATAGGGCGAATCCACCAACTCTCCAGCATTCCACCGTCCGTCTTTACAGGTATATTTGATGTGGCAGTGGGTATCTAGGTATTGAAAGCCTAAATTCTTCCAATCGAGTGCCATGCTAATTACTAGCCTCCGTAGTGTTAGATGTTTGTTACCCCGGTCGAGCGACCATCCTTGCCCTCGCCTCGCCGCGAGATCCAACTTGTGAGGATTCAGGCACAAACGCCGCTACCGCTCGAATCGATGTATTCCTTAAGCTGAGGCGGGCGACATTGTAATCGCCTTAGTGCCGCCGTCTAACGTCTCAAATGCGCCTTTTACCGCCTGTTATTGTGCCGGCGGTTGCCTATCTTCTCCTGCGGGCTGGTCATTTTTTTGCAAAGACGCTGAGGGTTCCTTTTTGGTTAAAGGCTCTTCTACTGGAGCTGAGGGCTCTTCATTTTTCTGTAAAGACGCTGAGGGCTCTTGTTTCTCTTGCATTGGGGCTGAAGGCTCTTGCTTCTTTTGTGGAGGGGCCGAAGGTTCTTCATCAGGTTTCGGGGCTTTCGGAGTTTTTACAAAAACCTCATCCGGCATGATGCAGGGAAGCTTCTGGTCGAGGAGCTTTTCGATCGGCTCAAGCAAAACAGCATCATCTTCACAGGCGAAGCTGATCGACGTGCCGGTTTGCCCGGCGCGTCCGGTGCGACCAATGCGATGAACGTAATCTTCGGGTTCTTCCGGCAAAGTGTAATTAATCACATGGCTAACCCCGTCGACATGAATACCGCGACCGGCAACATCGGTGGCCACCATGACCTTAATCGAGCCGTTTTTAAACGCCTCAAGGGTCTTCATGCGGCGTGTCTGAGGCACATCTCCAGACAACAGTCCGACTTTAAAGCCCTTTTTGCCAAGCTTTTCATGCAGCCTGCGACAAATATCTCGCCGATTGGCGAACACCATCACACTCTGAACGTTATCACCCTTGAGAATGGCATTTAATAAGCTAAATTTTTCGCCGCTCGTGGTGATGTAAATTTTTTGCTCGACGGTATCGGTAGCAACACGCTCCGCACCAATTTCAATGCGCACCGGTGAATCCGTCCACTGCTCGGATAATCGCATCACCTCGGGCGTGAAGGTTGCAGAAAACAACATCGTCTGCCGCTCGTTATTTCTCGGCGTCAGTCGTACCAAACGCCGAACCTGGGGAATAAACCCCATGTCGAGCATGCGGTCGGCCTCGTCGATCACCAGCACTTCAACTTGGTCTAAATGCACATCACGGTTGTTCGCAAAATCCAACAATCGTCCCGGCGTACCTACCAAAATATCGCAGTGCCGAGTCTCCATTTTTTTTAACTGTTTGGCGTAGTCCATCCCACCAACCAAGGCGTGAACATGCAAGCCGGTATGGCGCGTCAGTTGCACCGCGTCTTCGGCAATCTGCAATGCCAACTCGCGGGTTGGCGCCAGTATCATCGATCGAGCCTCACCGACGAAGCGATCACCTTCAATCGGGTGATTGATCAAGTCGGTAATAATGTTGAGCAAAAACGCCGCGGTCTTGCCGGTGCCGGTCTGCGCCTTGCCGACCACATCGTTACCATTCAAGGCATGCGGCAACGACTGCGCTTGAATCGGGGTACAGTATTCAAAACCCGAGTCGGCAATACCGCGCATTAAACTGAGCGGCAAACCCAAGTCGTGAAAGCGCGCCTTGCCCTCTACCGGCTCGACCACAAACTGATCTATTGTCCAGCCTTGGGGGCGTCTTCCACGTCTGCCTTTCAATTTAGCCGGTGTATCCGATTTTGTAGTGGTCGCGGTATCTTCGGTATTTTCAGTCAAGGTCTTTGCACATTTAATCGAGTCCGAGGGGTGTGCCGAGCCGGGTCGGGAGCACATTTAGGCGCGAGTATAGCAGAAATGCATTGTGCTGTTGTGCAAAATAGCCAGCGCAAAAATGCATCTTAAAAGCCCAACCAGACTGACCGTCTTAAGACTGAGAAAAGCGTCCGAAAAGGCCCTACATCAAGCTTTTTACAACGCCTAAATAGCGCCTATCAGGCGCGCCAAAACGACCGCAATTAGCACACGAAATAAGCAAAAAAAAGCCCCTCTAAGCGGCTCTTTAAAGCTGATAAAGCGTCGCGCATAAAACCTAGCCACAATCCGATTTTCAGCTATAGCCACGGCAGATAGTTTTAGCTTTCATTGCGAGCTAGGTTCGCCCAAACTGGGACGCGAAAAGTTTTTTGGTGCGTCATGCAATATCAATCCAACAGCCGGTTTAAAGCCGATTCTGTGGCCATTTTAAGGCTGGCCACACCGCTGGTAGGCGGTCAGATTGCCGTCGTCGGCATGACCGTTACCGACATCTATATGGCCGGACGATACAGCGTCGAGTCCCTCGCCGCGGTCCAGTTGGGCGGCAATATTTGGTCGATGATCACGCTATTGATTATCGGCGTAATGATTGGCAACAATCCAATCATTGGCAATTACTGGGGTGCGCGACAGCTTGCCGAACTGCGTTCGCAGTTTCAACAAGTCGTGTGGCTCGCCGTGCCCATGGGTTTTGCAGCGGCATTGGGGGTATTGCTGGGCATCTACATTTTGAGTCAACTAGACATATCTGACCAAGTATTTTCCATCGCCCGAGGTTACCTTTTACCCTACCTGTTCACAGCCCTCTTGCTTCCGACTTTTTATGCGTTCCGCAGTACCTTTGAGGGCGTTGGCGATACGCGGCCGGTGCTGGTTTTTAACAGCGTTGCCTTTGTTCTCAACCTAGTGTTCGATTATGCCTTGGTTTTTGGCAAGCTAGGCGCGCCCGAACTGGGGGGCGCCGGCGCTGGTTGGGCGACGCTGCTAGTCATGCTGTTTTTGCTAGCCTGCGTGGCTATTTACGCTAGAGTTTCGCGGACACTCCGCGATATCGACCTCTACCGCCACTTCGGCGGACCGCGGTTGCAGCACATTTTAAAGACGCTGGCTATCGGCGTGCCCATCGCTCTCAACATCGGTGCAGAATTTGGTTTTTTTGCCGTCATTCCGTTACTGATCGCCCATCTCGGCCCGACGGTCATCGGCGCCCATGCAGTGGCAATTAACATCGACTCGCTGGCCTTTATGGTGCCATTGAGTATCGCCCAAGCGCTGACCATTTTGGTGGCCCAAGCCGAGGGCAGAGGCGAGTCCGAAACAGCTCGA
>DDJS01000085.1:0-6275 GCA_002339165.1 Cellvibrionales bacterium UBA2618
TTACGATTTTTTACAGCGGCGCTGTTTTTAGTAGCGGCTAGCGCAACCGCCGCTCACGAGGGTGGTATCGTATTGATTACCTGCGGTGAGCGAGAAATGATACTCGACACGGATACGGCACGGCTAGATATTACCGAGTTTAGGGGTGGCACATGGTCCCGCGGGGTACGTTTTGAAAATGGCGTTTTGCGCATCAGCTTTCAAGTAATTACGTCGAATTATATCGAGGGTTGGGGTATTGACCGAGAGACGCTGATGGCAGTGAGCCATTTGCAAGTGCTACAGCAACCCGACAAAGAACGCGTCGCTCCGGTGGTCACCAGCGCTCAATGCGTCAAGGAAGATCGAGAGCTGAATAATCAGATCTAGCGTTTAGAACTCAGTATCTAAAATAGGGCGTTCAGAATAGGTTGTTGAGAATAGAGCGTATAAGATAGAGCGTGTAGGAAAGTGGGCGTCGAAAACGGCGCACTATCAACGCGTTTAGTGACCATGTCTATTAGAGGCCCAGTCCATTTAATCGATTGACTCGCGCAGGCTAGACTTGTCGATCGCGACCGCCTTTGAGCCGATTCATTTCTGACTGGTGTATTTGCCAACATGGCCTTGTCGAGGGGCGTGCACCGCAAGACCGCTGGCAACCTTTTTTGGATGTCAGCAACAGTATCGTATGCAACGCTTTAGAGACGTGCAAAAAAATCGAGTCGACAGTTAAAATACGCTTAGCGACGATGTGTTAAGGCGTTATGTTGGCCAGATGTGGCGCGGGCCTCTAACCGTTGTCGGTGTCAGCGCGAACGGTGCCGATTAAATACCCTGCCGATAGGTATCCAAGACTACTCCCGACCAAGGATTCAACCGATATGCGCCATGGCTGCTGGGTCTTTGTGTTTACGACAGTCACCTTGTTGGCTACGCCAGTGGCGGAAGCCTGGTGGGCACAGCAGCATCGAGTGGTTGCCGCGATCGCCGAGGAGCATCTTAGTGATGAATCTCGTCACGCCGTTGGCGTGTTGACAGAGGGCCGGGGTTTAGTCGATCTGGCCAACTGGGCTGATCAAATCAAATCTAAACCAGCGTGGCGACACACCAAGCCGTGGCACTACATCGAGATAGGCGATCAGCAACGCTTAGAGGCCATGGTTCGCGATTCTCGCGGGGATATATTGCGCGCGTTGAGTAGTAGCGAAATGCACTTGCGCGACGCGTCGCTCGACCGCCGAAGCCGCTGGCAGGCGCTGGCATTTACGGTACATTTTATCGCCGACCTTCATCAACCGCTGCACGTAGGCAATGGCACCGATCGCGGGGGCAACCAAGTCTCGGTGATCTGGTTAGGCGACAGCCATCCGCCGCTAAAGACCAATTTACACCGCGTATGGGATGGTTTGTTGACCGCGAAAAAATTGTCTGTGGAGCACTATGCGCGGGATCTAAATCTCGTGACTTCAGAGCAGATCAGGGATTGGCAGTCTACGCCAATCGTCGAATGGGCAAGGGAATCCAAAGTTTTGCGCGCCCGCGCCTACGCGTTTGGCGTTGATTCTATCGACCGCTCGTTACGCAAAAAGCTGAGGTCCACTGTATTAGTGGATGTAGAGGGCCCGCCAATTTTGGGTCGCGACTACGCGGATCGTACCCGGCAACTGGCCGAGCAGCGGCTATTGATGGCCGGCGTGCGCCTCGCTGGGCAGCTGAATGCTATCTTTGCATTGGATCGTTACGGTGACGCTGAGCCATAGAGCTGATCTGAGGCTGTTATCCCTCGCTCCCTTTATTCGGTCGCTGTCTTTTACTATGATGATGTAAGATATTTATTTCATAGGCGAGGCGCAGTATGGGTGTCTTCAGCGCTGACCACAGCGTTTTCGAACGCTGTCTGCGACCCGAGGCGTCAATGTCGCTGCCGGCGGTGGCTTCGGAGTGCCAAATTGGGCTTGGTTCAACGCCAAACACTAAGCCCTGGTACTCCCAGTAAAATTGCATATCGTCGTCGACTGGTCGGCCAAAGGTGGCACGTGCCTCGACCAGTTTGGCGGCGCCATGGCTGGACACTGCATAGCCTATGGCACCCGAGGGGAGTTTTTTGTATTCGCTGAGTTGGAAATTTTGGTTCAGTGGGCGCCAACTATGGGCTTTTTTGTTTTTTTGCGGATCGCACAGTTTTATAAGGTCCCAAGGGCTAGAGAGTTGTTCGATCGTCGTTAGCAGGCCGGGCAGGTGCTCGTGCAGTACCGCGTCGTCCTCTAAAACCAGCGCCACGTCAAGGTGGTCATCGACGATCCGTTGCCAACAGGCTCTATGGCTTAAATAGCAGCCGATTTCGCCATTTGAGAGCGCCCGTCGGTAGGTTTTTCTGTTCTTGTCTGGGCTGTATTCTAAGGTGCGCTGCGACGTTGTCAGAGCGCTGCCATCAACCGCCGAGATCCGCGTGAAGTTCAACCCCAAGCGTTGCAGATGAGCCGACATGTTCGCCAACCGACCGGCCGATCGGTCGAGATTGATAACAAAAACATGCATCATTTTTCCGCTTGCCGTGGTTGATTTAATTGATAGCGAGTCAGCCAGTCGAGTATCTGAGGGTAGGTCGCCGCCTGACGCAGTCTCGCCGATGTCGACTGTGCCGTCTGATCGGTTATGTCGAAATTTCCGTTAATTATGCTGCCGTGGGGGGTGCCGGTGTCGAGTTTGCCATAGGCGGCGTTAGCGACCACTAGATAGTTGTCATTATAGGCAAAATTATGCACTGAATCTGGGGTGGTTGGCTGCAATAAATTGCGTCCTAGATCGGGGTATCGGGCCTCGGATAGCGCCAGATTATAGAGGGTTGGCATAATGTCTTTGTGCGAACTGATGGAGTGACTGTCGACGTGGATGCCGGCTGCATAGGGCTGTGGGATATACAGGTAAAAGGGCACGCTCTTTTGATGGAGCTGTTCGCTAGGTGCGTAACGCATGCCGCGTATGGCATGATCGCCAGTGGCCGCGATCAGGGTATTATGGCCTAAGTCACTCGCTTTGATACGGGAGATAAATTGGCCCAGTTGGTCGTTGGTGTACCTGTAGGTATGCAGGGACTCTAGCGGTAAACCGTCCATCCTGTCGAGTAGACTAGCGGCAAAATTGCCATCGAAAGCGGTAGATTGTTCGAGCCATGGCATTTTGTAGGGCGGGTGATTAACGATTGTTAAAGTGGCAATAAATAACGGCTTTTCACCACTTTTGTGCGCGTTAAGTAGCTCACTCGCAATCTTAAATAGATAGTGATCGTCGCCCCCCCAAACTGATGTTTGCATGTCTGGGTAGCGTCGGTGCAATTGGTGGGCGCCGATAAACTCGTCAAAGCCCTGAGCCTTAAAATAACTGGCACGGTTCATTAATCCCTCGAATCCACTGAACAAAAACACTGTTTTGTAGCCGGCGGCTTTAAATATTCTGGCGGCTGAGGTTTTAAGTTCTACTCGTTGGTGAATGCTGCGGCTGATATTGCTGTAGCGAGAATTTAATAACAAGCTGACTAACGATTGTTGCGTACCATTGGAGGCGGGTAAAAAATGTTTAAAATAGACGTCCTCGGCGAGGTGCTGCTGGAGGGCTCCGGCGAGGTGATTGCCGGGGTTAAAGCGCTCCAGCAAAAGCGCTTGGCCCATACCCTCGAGCACGTTTAAGACCACGTGGGGCGGTTTTTTTTCGAGTAATGGCGACCGTTTTGTAGTGGTAAAAAACTGCTCGAAAAGCTTACTATCAGTCGGTTTTCGGCCATAAAAACGCGTATATAGTTGGCGTCCCACCGCGTCGTCAGCAACCGGTTGATTTTGCGATTTCTGAAAATTCCGGTGGCCATAATAGAGCGCGATAATTCCATTAGGCACCAAATTATTGATCTGGCTGTGAGCCGATATCGCGAGGTGTCTGTAGGATAGTGGAAACGTCGAAACCGTGCCGCGGGCGAGTACGGCTATTGCCAGCAGCGACACGATCAATAGATAAATAAAGCCCCGAGTTGTCAACGCGGTAGCGCTGACTCTCTCAATGATGTGCTGGTTAAACGTGTTGTACACAAAGAAACATGCAGCCAATAGTGCCGCGGTCGCCAGTAGCGTCGGGTAGACGTTATGGACCCCGGTGATACTTTTATAAGCAGCCTCAAAACCGTATTCCATTCCTTCAAACACAAAGCTATCCAAGGGCCCGCCAAAAAAGCCCATATAGCCAAAATTGGTGGCAGATAGGATGATTGTCAAACAGATTAAAAGGTAGCCGAGCAGGCGACTAAAGGCCCAGGCAAGCTCGCTTGGGCGATGGCCGGGTAACGCCAATGCGGCCAGACTGCACAGCACACCCAAGAGTAAAATGCGAAGCGCTACGGCAACGTCAAAGCGTAGACCAAGCCACAGTGCCAACCACAGATCGACGGTTGGAACGTCGCCATTTAAGGGGCCATAGACCCAGAGCGCGGCAAGTCTGGCGAGAAAAAATAGCACGGCACAGCCAATGCTCAAACCCAGGGTATGCAATACTACTCGAAGATAGATTCGGCGTTTTTGAAAGCTACTGTCGATGGAGGTGACGGCGTGCTGCATATTCAATCGGCTATTGTTATTGGATTGGTCTGTTTAAACGGACTGTGTTTGTATCATTGTGTATAAATCATTGCATGCAGGCTATTGTATGCGCTCAAACGGCGATTATTTTATTTGCTATGGTCTGCACTGGTGTCAGCGCGCCTCAACTATTCGTTGCTCATCTGTCTCGCGCACTTCGTTGCCGCTTAAATACACCCCTGATACGGTCCACAGAGCACGCTACCGGCGGTGACAATGATAGCAAAGATTGCTCGGCTGTACGATTTATGGCGTGTTGGTTCGATTGCAAAGATAGTCTACTTTGCGCATGCTCTATTACCCACTGGCTCGATCAATGTGCGGCGGGCGCAGCGGCACTGTCGATAGGTGACTCATGGTTAGGGGGGTGTTCGAAGAGACCGTTTTTTAGATAGTAGAGCACCTGTGAAATGACCTCTTGGTTTTGCATCATTAACGGATGGTTTACGGCAAGCACGATATGGTCATTCATTCCCTCGAGTTTAGTCCGTTGAACGCCGACCTTGCCGTCATCGTCCCCCGGAATTAACAACGACAAAATCCAGTTTACAGACCTGTTTCCGGCGATAATACCTAGGTTAAAATTGGCCTTGCCAAGACGCATGGGAACGCTCGAGGGTGCCGTGCCCAATTGGGTTCCAGCGTCGCCATTTAACATATAAAAGCCTGGCATAGACTGCAGTTTGTCGACCACCTCACTGCCTTGATTAGGTGGGCCAAGCATCACCACATAGCGCAAATTGGGTATTTTTCGGGTCGCAGTGTACTGGCGCACGAGTATGCCACCGAGCGAATGGGTGACAAAACTAATCGGCGTTGCACTGCCGCAGACCTCGAGCGCCGGCTTGATCGCTTTGTCGGCCAAAACTTCAATACTGTGCTGCCTGGACGGATAGCCAAGATTAACGGTCTTGTAACCCGCGCCCACTAAACCATCTTCGAGCACTGTCATCGAGTTGGCTGTCCTTGCTAAGCCATGCAACAAAATGACACAGGATGTGTGGGCCGATGCGCTCAGCATGGCGAGCGTGACTAAGATAGGCAGATTGCGCCAAAAAACACCCGGCAAACTCGGGCGAGCAGCGCGGTATGCGCAATTGTCCGATAAACATCCTGCGCTGCGGCCACTTTGAAACGATCGGTATAAGGCCCGAGGAAATCGCGACAATGCACCCAGCGCCATTGGTATTTTAGCGGAGCGACAAAGCCGATTTGCTCTTAGCTGGCGCGCAAAACAGCCACCAAGCGCACCGCATCGCGCCGTTACTTTGTCGATAACGCCGCCGCTAGCGAACACAACAGTCCCAGCCGCCGTGCAAGGCAGTGACGCCAATGATCCGATTCGCGCCGTTTACCGCGGGCAATAAACGCGTTTTATTGGTCGCTCTTTGACTCGCAGCCATGGAGTTACTCATCTTGGTAATTATGTGAATAGGCATAGAGCGCGTCAGATAGATCGCCGCACTCAAAGGGTCGAGTGAATCTAAGGGGTTTTGCTAACTGAGTCTAGCGCCTAAAAGAGGTCATTGTTGAGTTTGGCTAAATAATTTAAAAAATGTCGACTGCGTCACAATTCAGCATGCGAGGAGTTGCAATGCCGTCCAAGCAACGGTTAGCGTTTATAGTCTGCGTAGATTGCAGTATGCATAGTTAAAACAGTAAGTCGTTAAA
>DDJS01000085.1:6640-7490 GCA_002339165.1 Cellvibrionales bacterium UBA2618
AAAGCACTTAAAACAGGGAGTGGTGCAAAAATGGCGATAGTAAAATTCGGTACATCGGCAATTCTCGGCATCTTGGCAACCTTCGGACTGATCGTGTTAATGTATACCTTAATCGATTCTTCCGATGTTGAAATAGACCTTGAAGAGCCGCCTAAATTACCCAATGTGTTGCACGTTGAACGCGATCCGCAGCCGATTCCTGCGCCGCAAACAATAACTCCGCCGGTAGCGCCTACGCCGCCTCCGGTAAGGCCCCCCTCGGAGAACGAGCCTCCTCCAGAGGATGTTGTTCGTCGAGTTTTGCCGCCCGGCCCCGGCCCTATAATAGTTGCGCCATCGCAGCGACCGGATTCCGAATACATTCCAGTCTATACGCCCCAACCGAAGTATCCACGCCGCGCACAAACTCGAGGGATGGAGGGTTATGCGGTAGTCGAGGTGATCGTTACCACGACTGGAAGTGTGCGAGCGCCGGTGTTGATCGAGGAATATCCAGAGGGGTGGAGTTTCGGTAAAGCGTCGCTGCAGGCAGCGACCAAACTCAAGTACAACCCGCGTGTTGTCGATGGCGTAGCTCAAGAAGTCGGTGGTGTGCGCTATAAGTTCAGTTTTAAGATGGCTAAATAGCGCGGGCTCGGCGGCAAGTCGCGGGCGATAAGTAAAAGCCTTAAGGCATTGACTTTGAGTAACCTTGATCGCCAGATTGTTCGTGATGGTGTCAAGGTAAGACGGCGCTGCGGTTGCCGACTCAGCGATCAAATACCCAGCGAGCGCAGACGATGTCTGTTAGCTATCGTTGACGGTTGACGGTTGACGATCACGCGTGAGCAAGAATGGCTAATCTAAGAAT
>DDJS01000077.1:0-4205 GCA_002339165.1 Cellvibrionales bacterium UBA2618
GACCCTCGACACGCGCACCCCCCCACCTGCCATTGGCTTTTGGCGCGGCTGGTCAATCGCCGTAGGTTGCGCCATAGGTTCGGGCATTTTCATGATGCCAACGCTTCTCGCGCCCTACGGTCTGTTGGGTATGACCGGTTGGTTAACCGCCGGTGCCGGCACCCTCTTGGTGGCCTTGTCACTATCTCGACTGGCGCGCAGGATTCCAAAAATCGGTGGCCCCTACGCCTATGTGCACGCTGGACTCGGCGATTTTGCTGGATTTTTGATCGCCTGGACCTACTGGATTTCATGCGTTGCCGCAGTTGCCGGCATCGCCGTGGCGTTTGTCGGCTACCTCGGAGTGTTTATTCCGGCCCTCGGCGACTCAAACGGCATGGCGCTAGTATGTTCGCTGGGGCTGATCTGGATGATCTTCGCACTCAATATACGCAGTCTCGAAAGTAGTAGTCAATTTCAGTTGATCTCGACGATGTTAAAAATACTGCCGCTGTTGCTGATGATCGCCATGGGCGCGATCTACATGGAACCCGCTAACGTGCCCGAGTACTACCCCGCCGATGTGCATCCGGCGGCGATTTTGGCCACCGTAACAACGCTGGTGATGTGGTCTTTTATCGGCATAGAAACCGCATCGGTGCCGGCCGATAATATGGTCGATCCGGAAAAAACCATTCCCCGCGTTCTGGTCGCCTCGGTACTGACCATCATGATGCTGTATTTCTTAGTGAGTATTGCCATCGCCCTGATCGTACCGGCAGCAGAATTGAGTAATTCCACGGCGCCATTCGCGCTGGCCGCGACCAAGGTAATGGGGCCCGTCGGCGGTGCCGTTATCACTGCAGGCGCACTGATATCGACGCTCGGTTCATTAAATGCCAACGCGCTGACCGCCGGTAACATTGCGCTGGCTGCCGCTCGTGATCACTTGTTACCGAACAAATTTTCTCAACTCGGGCGCAATGGCACACCTACTTTTGCCTATTTAGTCACCGGCCTGTGCGTCAGTCTGCTGCTAATAATGAATTTCACCAAAGGCCTTGTGGAAGCATTTACCTTTATGGCCATGCTATCGACCCTGTCGACGCTTCTGGCCTACGCATTTTGTGCCATCGCCGAATTCTATTTTCTTAAATCGGATCAACCGGGACCGGAGCGCAACCGAGCCATCGGCCTATCGATTGCAGCCTTTGCCTATGCCTTTTTTGCGATTTGGGGCGCCGGCCCAGAGATTGCGTTTTACTCGCTGTTGTTGATCTTAATCGGCATGCCAATGTATGCTCTGGCGAGGAGATAATATGCCCAAAGACGCCGGCCTAGCGCCAGCCCAATACAACGAGTACGCGACGCTGGCCGAGGTGGGTATCCGCAGCGCCGCGCATGCCTTTGTCGACGATGAAAAACTCGAGCGCGAGTGGCAGGAGCTGCGCTTTCATGCCAAACCTGACTTCCAAGAGGCCGTGCATGAGTACCGCCGGTTTCGCGATTTACTCGGAGCCACTGGCGCCACAATTATCGATCTAGACGCCAGCGACAAACTCACCATCGACAGTATTTACACCAGAGACAGTATTCTGGTCGGCCCTAAGGGTTTAATACTTTGCAACATGGGCCGCGCTAGTCGCACCCCAGAGGCTAGCGAAAACGCCGCCGCCTACCGCGCCCTAGGTTACCAAGTAGCCGGTCAAATCACTGCACCAGGCACTCTGGAAGGCGGTGATTTTATTTGGCTGGACCGACATCATGCCGCCGTCGGCCTTGGCCCCCGCACCAACGCCGAGGGGATCGACCAATTGCGCACGCTCCTCGGACCCGCGGTAGAGCTGCACGTCGTGACGCTGCCCGAGCCCGATCACCCCGACGATGTGCTGCACCTGATGTCGATCATCTCGCCACTGGATGCCGATTTAGCGCTGATCTATCGGCCGTTGATGCCGCCCACGTTCATTGCTTGGCTGCAGGCATTGGGTATAGATTTTGTCGATGTAACGGATGCTGAATACCCGACTATGGGCTGCAACGTGCTAGCTATAGCGCCGCGCCGCGCCATCATGCTCGAGAATTTACCCGCTGTTAAATCTGGATTAGAAGGTGCCGGCGTCAAGATCATCACCTACAGTGGGTTAGAAATTAGCCGCAAGGGCGAGGGCGGACCCACATGCCTTACTCGGCCTTTGCGGAGAATCTAGGCGCTGTCAACTGACAGTTTTTTTCGAACCTGCTGTGCGGTTGCCTACAATCGCTCGAACGCGCGGATTTAACCGCCTAGCAATGACCAATTAAACCAAGGAGCGTCGACATGAAAATACTCGGAACACTGGGCATTATAGTCTTTAGTATCGTGTTTACAGCGCTGGTCAGCGCCGATGGCCAACGCCCCATGCAGGGTATACCTCCCTCGACAGATTCGCAGGTGACGATGGCCAACTACCGCACCTATCCCATGAGCCAATGGGCTTTTCGCAATATCGGTGCGCCCCTCAACGTGGTTATGATTCCCCGCGAAGGTGACATATACCCGTTTGAAGACGACTCAGCTGCCTTCGCATTGAGCAACAACTATATCGACATGCACGGAGACAACGTGTCTTTACGGCAATTGTTTGCGGCACAATTTGCCGATGGTTTAGTCGTTGTGCACGGCGACACGCTAGTTTACGAAGAGTATTTTCACGACTTTGATGAACATGCTCAGCATATCTGGTTTTCGATGAGCAAGTCTTTGGTCAGCAGTGCGCTGGGTATACTGGTGGACCAAGGTAAAATTGATCTTGCGGAATCTCCAGCCAAGTACATACCGGAACTTGTCGGAAGTGGATTTGAGCGGGTTTCCATTCAACAGGTGCTCGACCATGCAACCGCAATCGACTTTAAAGAAAATTACACCGACCCGACATCAGATTTTTTTCGTCACTACGCTCCGGCGCTGAACATGGCCTGGTTACCTGGTGCCGCCGATGTGCAACCGGGACAATCGAAAATCTATGGGGTGCACGATTTTTTAAGCCAATTCATTAACCCCGATGCGCGGTTAAAGCCGGGCGCCGCCTTCGACTACAACTCCAGTAATACCGATCTATTGGGCTGGTTGATCGCACGCATCAGTGGTCAGGATTTGCAGACCTTTTTACAGCGCCATATCTGGGCCAAGCTCGGCGCAGAGCACGATGCCTATATGGTGGTCGATCGAGCTTATACGTCGGTCGCAGCGGGGGGCATGAACACCACAACGCGCGACGCGGCGCGCTATGGCATGCTAATTCGCGATCGCGGCGTCTTTGGTGGTCAGCAAGTACTACCGGCATCCTGGATGGATGCCATCGTCGACATTGACGACCGGCATGTGGCTAATATGTCGGCAAACGTCAAATACCGCGACGACCCTTGGCAGGCCTACCACAATATGTGGTGGATTCTAGACGCAGACAAGGGCGAGTTTTGCGCTGTCGGCATTCATGGGCAAGTGATCTACATCAACCGCCACACCGATTCGGTGATGGTGTGGTTTTCAAGTCAGCCGAGGGCATCCGCAGCTGGCAATGAAACCTTTCACAGCAAACTTCGCGCCGCGCGACACTTGGCAAACAGGTTGGTGAACGTCGAACAGCCCAACGCCGCGCAGGGCCCTGATCAAAAAGTACTAGTCGCGCCAACGGCGCAGGCAGTTCAAACAGATGACCCAATCAGACCACAAGCGCACCACCTTCAGACAATAAGACACCCATAGCTAATACTGACTGGTGCATAAAATCAGCGCCTGAGCCTCACTGCAATCCTTGAGGGGAACTGGCAAGGTTGCGCTGTTGGGGTAGATCGCTAAGGTATTCAACGAACTCCACTTCAAAACCGGCGGGATCGACAAAGTAGACGTTTTTTCGGTAGGGCTCATCGGCACCCTCATTGACGACGCTGAAGCCAGCATCGGCCAGTCGCTCGACAACGGCATCAATATTGCTGGTGACAAAGGCGAAATGCGCTAGACCCGGCATGTGGCCAGCCAAATGCCGATTTTCACCGTCGCCACCGTCGTTAAACGCAAGGTATTGGTGATCGTCGCCAAAGTGCAGCCATTTGCGAGCCTTCCCCGACCAAACGTCGGCGCCGCTGTCCCGAACCCACCAGTGGGGAAATGCAGCTCGGTAAAATAATAGGCTCGCGGGTAGGTCACTAACAACCAAATTCAAATGTTCGATGTACAGCATAGT
>DDJS01000077.1:4590-5473 GCA_002339165.1 Cellvibrionales bacterium UBA2618
GTTTTTTGACTACCATCAAATACGTCGTTATGGAGGAAAGATTACATGGAATGGACCGTTGGCAATGTCGCGCAACGCTGCGGCGTCAACGTCAGTACCTTGCATTTTTATGAGCAAAAGGGGCTTATCTACAGCACCCGTAACGCCGGTAACCAACGCCGTTTCAAAGCCGATATTTTGCGGCGGGTGGCGGTAATCAAAGCAGCGCAGAAAATGGGCATCAGTCTGGCATCGATCAAAAAAGCCTTGGCGAGTTTACCCAAGCAGCGCACTCCGACAGCCAGCGACTGGCAAAAACTGTCCTCGGATTGGCAGGCCGAACTCAATGCGCGCATTGCCTACCTCGAGCGTTTGCGGGACTCGCTAACCGGTTGCATCGGTTGTGGTTGCCTGTCGATGACGCGCTGCCCGCTATACAATAAAGACGACAAGATGAGCGCGAAAGGTACCGGGGCGGTGATATTGGAGCGTGCCGGTCGGATCTGATTACAAACCAATTTAGCCTATGTGTTTATGTCGAAAACCGACTGCAAGCCGACGCGATAACGGCCGCTAAAATCGCACTATGCCTCGCCAAAATGCCAACCGGATCACAACGCTAAACGGAGTTATCCGATAAAATTCACGTTTCGCTGCGGTTTGCGTTAAGCGTTAGGGAGTGGCGGCGAGCCACCGTTTATTGCAATTAAGTTAAAGTAAATCTAATCCATCGATTATCGATCGACGAGGCGCTATGCTCTTTTAAAGGGCGTTAAGGGGGGCGGCATTAGAAAGCTACCTTCGCCCTATATCCGGGTCGAGGGACAGTAACAGGGCGGTAGCTTTTTGTCACAAGGCCAATAATTTTGTCAAAAGGCCCATGATTCTGTCGCATGACCCACGG
>DDJS01000006.1 GCA_002339165.1 Cellvibrionales bacterium UBA2618
TTGACATCTTCATCGAGCAAAACTAGCATTGAATCTGTCCAAGTAAACTATGGTACACCCCATGCTTGTGCCCGATGCTGAGGGCAAGGAAGTAACTATTTCTTCCACCATGACTCAGCAAATCAATTTACTCAAGCAGGCGGTCAGAAACGCCAATGCCGCTAGCTCGATGATACAACTCGCCGAGAGCGCAAGCCTACGCATTGCAACTGACCTAACAACCATGCACACCTTGGCGATACGATCCACCAATAGCGACATCAACGCTGACCAACGGCGCCTGTTAAACGATGAATTTCAAGAATTGATCGACGCAATAGCGCTGGTCACGCGCCATACCCAGTGGCGAGGAAAGCCACTGCTCGATGGTAGGAGCTACCCTCACGGAATCAAATTTCAGCTAGACGGCCTCCCCGAGGGCGGTATAGAACTGAGTTTTGGCGACCTCACGCACAACTCCATCGCTAGCTTGTTTGGCACCGCCTTGAGTTCTCTGAATATCGCAGGTGCTACCGCAACTTCTACCTGGCAGCAGCGCAATGCAACCTTACCGGTAGATGACTCCGACGAACAATTGACGCTTGCCTCCCTCGGCAGCGACGCCACCGCAGTCGCGGCCTATGTGACCCGCGAATCCGATCCAGATAACCACCGTCGAGTGCGCGTATTTGATTGGGTGGATGGCCATTGGTGGCAGCGCGGTGGCAATATTTTTACCGATGAAACGGCGCAAAGCGCATCCCATTACTCGATTATCGATGCTGACCTCAACAGTAATGGCAACAGCCTTTGCATCGCCGAATTGCGCTTAGAACGCAGCGGATTAAACTCCTGGTGGACAGCTGTTTTCGATTGGGATGGAACGCTTTGGATACAGCGTGGCGATGCGCTCGACGACGACGATACCGGGACCGATATAACCGGCATTAAACTTTCCAGTGACGGAGATACGCTCATCGTTAGCAGCCGACCTCAAGACTACACCCTGGAAGATCCGGACCAATCTAAGGTATTCGACTGGAATGGCAGCCAGTGGCTGCAGTGCGGCAGCGATTTACCGGGAGCAGCGACTGGCCAACAAACCCTGACCCTCATGAATGACTTGGGTACCATTATCGCAATGCTCACCACCTCCCCACAAATTGCGATTTTTATGCTGGTCTGGGACGGCAGCCACTGGACCCAGCAAGGGACTGAAATACCGGTCAATTTTAGCGGCGAATTTGGATGCGTTACCGCCGTTAGTAGTGATGGCAACACCGTTGCATTCAGAGTTTTGGGCATTAACGATCAGCGTCATAATTTTGATGAAATATGCGTATTTCGTTGGAACGACTCCGATTGGCAGCAACTTGGTAGCGGTATCACTGCTCCAGCGCCAGCTTCGACAAACGATGCAATCGCTCTGAGTAGTGACGGAGCCACCGTCAGCTATGCAGTATTGGAGGAGAATCAACAGACCATGCAGGTCTACGCGAGCGATTGGAATGGTCATTCCTGGGTCGAACGCCGCGACGTTCTGTCAATCGAACTCTCCAGCGAGTTCGCCATCGATCCCTCAGGGGCCAGTGGGTCGACCCTGTTAATGAACGCCTGTGGCAGTGCGCTGGCGATGTCTGCCACCGCATCGGGTGTTGACACCCATAGACAACTTGCCATGTATGACCATGCACTCGATACTCGTCGAGTGATAGACGCGTTGGATATCGCAGTTCAAGCGATCGCGCTGCACACCGAGCAGCATAGCATCGCCATCGAAAAACTCGACGGTATCTCGCAGGAACTCACCGACACCGTTATAACCGCAGAATCGGCAAACAATCGCATACTCAGTACCAGTGACGCCAGTAAAACCACCGAAATTACCCGCGCACAAATTACCGAGCAAGCAGTGATGGCACGCATGACCCAAGCCAATCAGCAGGTGGAACAGGTGAAGGAATTGTTAAAGCAGTTGTAAGATTATTTAGCGTCTCGATTAGGGCCAGATAACCTGTTGCAAACAATACACAACGCTCAGGTGGAGAACCTCTGCAATCTAACTGGCAACCGGCTTTGTCATCGCCAATGGCCACGCTTGTCGCTACGACCGCATTTTTCTAATGTGCTTTTACACTATTTCAGAAGGTGCAATCATCAAACCAATGGCTCTGAATCGCGAACGCTTTTTTGGCTTAGCTGATCGATTAATCGAACTCGTCGGACCACACCGGCGACGCGTTTGATCCAGCGCCCGGCGCATAGACACGGACATAGTCGATTTCCATCTGACTACTTTCAAATTCCGCACTCACACTTTGCTCAATGGCTACATTTAGAAGTAGGTAGAGCGGGCCGTCAAACGGCCAGGTATCGGCGTCTTTAACCACCGGCGCATAGGTCAAATGGACCGCACCATCGACGCTGAAAACCATCTGTTCGGCGCTCCAATCGAGTTCGTAAAGGTGAAACTCACTCGAAGCAGTGCCAACATATTGCCCGCCAACGTTGACCGTGTTGCCGAAGCTAGACGGCGTGTGGGTGGAGCTGGAAACATAGTTTTGATTGCTGCCCCAGTGTTCGAGAAGATCGGCCTCACCACAGGCCGGCCAAGGCGTATCGCCATACCCTTGAGTCTGCCAGTAGGCGCCAGTCTCGCTGATATTTTTCCCCAGCAACCAGACCGCAGGCCAAGTGCCTACGCCGCTAGGTAGCTTGGCGCGCACTTCGATGCGACCATAAGTAAAGCTGTATTTTGAATTGAGTCTGGCTGAGGTGTAGTTTTTAGTCACCCCCTGATCGCTAAATGACTCTTTCAACGCGACGATTTTTAGCGTGCCATCGCTGACGTAGCTATTGTCAGTGCGATCGGTGTAGTGCTGTTGTTCACGGTTGAACCACGCAGAGCCATTCGGCAACATCGTTTGATGGAACCACTTGGCCGCGTCGACGCTGATATCCACCGCCACGACATTCACCAACCGATCGAGGGTACTACTGTTGCCAGCGCTATCAGTCGCCGTGAACGTGATGATGTACTCGCCAAGAATCGAGGTGTCAACCGCACCACTAGAGGACACCTCGACGCTACTGTCAATATTGTCCGTGGCGCTGGCGCCCGCATCCTCGTATGCACTATTTTGCTCGATCGAAAGACTCGCAGCTCCCGCCAGCGTTATCACCGGTGCCTGCGTATCAGCTACGCTTGGATTACTCGCTACACCGCCTCCGCCACCTCCGCCACCACAAGCGCTAGCCAACAATAAAATTGCCGACGAAAAATAATTTTTAAACAAGAAAAATACCCCGGGTTAGATTGAAATAGGCTTGTGACACAGCCTTTACCGAGGTTCATGATACGATATATACTTTATTCTGAAAAGCTATGGCTGCCGCCAGTAACCTTTTGATTAACGCCAATTCTACTATCTACGCCGCAGCATATCGGGCGTCAGCTCGTTTAAACGTTTAATGCCCATCAACTTCATATCGCGTTCAATCTCTGCGCTAAGATTTCCCAGTGCCTTTTCAACACCGGCTCCGCCCCCCGCACCCAGCGCATAAAGGTACATTCGGCCACCCGAACAGGCGGTGGCCCCCAATGCCATCGCCTTGAGAATATGCGTGCCGCGTTGAATACCCCCATCGAGAATAATTTCGATCTGACCACCGACCGCTTGAACAATTTCTTCGAGCTGGTCAAAGGGACTGCGGCTGCCATCTAATTGACGCCCGCCATGGTTGGATATCATAATCGCATCGGCACCCAGTTCAACTGCGCGGCGGGCATCGGCGGGGCTCATAATACCCTTGAGACAAAATTTTCCGCCCCAGCTTTGCTGGAGGGCAGCAACATCGTCCCAGTCCATGCTTTGATCCAACATCGAGGAAAAATAATCGCCCACCGATATGGCAATATTCGAGCCCTCGCCAACATGATCTTTGAGTTGCGCAAGCTCAAACTTTTCTCTCAAAAAATAATTCAGAGCCCACGATGGTTTACGCATAAATTCAAAAAAGCTGCTGGGCGTCAACCGCGGTGGCGAGGTAAATCCGGTGCGTAGATCACGCTCCCGATTGCCCCCGGTGATGGTGTCGACGGTCAGCGTCAAAATATCGAAGCGGGCCGCCTTGGCCATCGCCAACATCGCGGCGTTTAACGCCCTATCCTTATGAAAATAAAACTGAAACATTTTAGGCGTATCGATCAATTCGCCAATTTCTTGAAGCGACACCGTGCCCAGCGAGGAAACCCCAAACAGCGTTTGATACTTTTCCGCCGCCAGCGCCACCCCTCTTTCACCCTCGTGATGGAACAAGCGCTGCAGCGCAGTGGGCGAGCAAAAAATCGGCAGTCCCAATTTAAACCCCATAACCTCGACCGACATATCAATATCGGCAACCCCTGCCAGCACGTTGGGCACCAGATCATACTGTTCAAACGCCGTGGTATTGCGCCTGTAGGTCGTCTCGTCCTCAGCGGCACCGTCGATGTAGTGAAATATCGGGCCGGGTAACCGCCGCCGCGCTAGATCCCGCAAATCGGCAAAGTTGTGACAGTGTTTTAGCCTTCTAGGCATGTTATTTGTCTCCCATTCAGTGCGATTAAATGACTACGTTTATCGCCTTTACCTTGTACCCTTTACCCGTGATTCAGGAATCTACCCAAAATTACTCGGTTCTACCCACGCGCCGTTTGGGCACACGCGCAAATTGCACAAGCAGTTTTAACATCTCCTACACTTATAGCGCGATCGATATCATGTCCCTCATCGCCCTTGGAGGCTGACCGATCCGCGCGCTAATCGCGGCCAAGCCCAGTGTATGCAAAAACACTCGTCCAGTCCCTAAAGATTATCAACAAGGTTGTTGCAGCTATGCTGATTGGGCCCCAGCAATACCTCGACACCCAGCACCCAGCGCTCAACGTTCGAAGGGCAAGAAAAAAAGCATAAATTGACTAGCGCTGCTATGTTTATCGGTCGCAACCACAATTTTATACTGGGACTGGAACAACACGCACATTATGCGCTGCCAATCGACGAGTACATGCTCGTCTAGCTCTTCGCAGCATGTTCATGCGCTGTCAAAGTATCGCAAACGCTGCATCTCCGGTCTTTTCCAGCTGCT
>DDJS01000101.1:0-4571 GCA_002339165.1 Cellvibrionales bacterium UBA2618
AGCGGGGCCGCGCGTGAGGTTGGTCAGAAGTTTGAGGCGATGTTTATCCAGATGATGCTTAAGTCGGTACGCGAAGCAAACGAGCCGTTAAAGAGCGATTTGATGGGCTCTCAGGCGCAGGATACCTTCGAAGAAATGTACCATCAGGAACTGGCTCAGGAGATGTCGCAGCGCGGCGTATTTGGTCTCGCCGAGTGGTTGACCGATACCATTCAACAGCAGAGTGGCAACGTAAAGGCGATCGATAGCTACCAGAAGGCGTCGTCAATGCCGTTAAATCCGCCTGTTGAACAGCGTGCCATGCCAATCGAACAGTCTAAGCGTAATTTCATGACGAATGCTCAGGATATTAAGTGATGCAGGCGATGATTTTATTATGTGCCGCTCTTATGCCAACTCTTAGGTCAGCGCTATGAGTGATATGTTTTCCATTGGCGCCAATGCGATTCAGCAGTATCGTCATTCACTGACGACCGTCAGTAATAACATCGCCAACTTGAATACCGAAGGGTATTCAAGGCAAGTTTCCAACGTGTCTGAGTCTGCACCGGTCGAGAAGGGCAACATATTTCTTGGCACAGGCGCTCGTCTCGAAGGCGTGGTGCGTTCCTACGATCAGTTTACTGAGGGTAGCTTGCGCAATAGCAACAGCGACCTAGAGACCCAGCAACCGCAGGTCCAATACGCCAATCGAATCATTGATTTGATGGGCTCGCAGACCGCGGGCCTCTCTAGTGCATTGGATCAGTTCTTTGCCAGTGCGGCTGAACTGAGCACCGATCCCGCTTCGGTGACCACGCGAGGTGGATTTTTACGTGACGCCGATGTGTTAGCGTCGCGATTTCGCGAGTTGGCAGGAGGTTTGGCGACGATTGACAAAGAAACTCGCGCCGATCTTAATCAGCAAGTCGCTACCATGAATACGCTCACTGAACAGATGGTGCTCGTCAACAAGCAGCTAGCGCGAAAGAGCACCGCGCAAAAGCAACCCCCGGGTTTGCTTGACCAGCGCGATGCCATCTTGCGAGATATGTCCGCTGTGACCCGAGTGCACGTTACAGAACAAGTGTCAGGGCAGGTGTCGATTCGCCTTGGCAGCAGCGGCGGCACATCCCTGGTCGAACCCACCGGCGCGACGATGTTGGGTATAAAGTTTTCCGAGAGCGATCCCGGCAGTGTCGACCTTATTGCGAACCCATACGGTGACCCTGAGGTCACAAGCACCGTCAGTAGCGGTGCTTTGGGCGGATTAATGAGCCTACGGAGCCAGACGCTGACCCCGGCGATGGACAGTTTTGACCGGCTTGCGCAGACGTTGGTAAAAGAAGTCAACGAAATACATCGGGGCGGGCTTGACGCCTATGGGCAGCGTGGAGAGGAGCTGTTCAAGATCGAGGCTATCTTCGAGGTTTCTGCCCCGACCATCGCCGGCGATGTCGATGTTGCTATCGAGGTGGTTGACCCAGACGCGTTTAAATATGCGCCCTTTGAAATGCAGTACATGGGCGCAGACAAGGTTTGGAAGATCCAGGACAAGGCGACTGGAGCGGTTAGCTTCTCGCCCCCCGGCGTATCGGTAGTCGAGCACGCTGGACTGAGTCTGGTTTTTGATGGCAACCTCAGCGACGGCGACAGCTTTTTTATCGACCCAAAGATGCGTCCAGCAGCGGGCATGCAGATGACGCTAAAAGACCCCATGTCGATTGCGGCTGCGGCGCTTATGCGAGTGGTTCCGGCAAATAACAATGTCGGCGATGCCAAGGGAAGCGTGAGCTTTGATCAGAGCCTCGAGTTCGAGGGCTTTCAATTTGGCAAGAGCGTTACGCAACTGATCAACAATACCAACGCGGTATCCGATGCCAATGTGATTGGCAGCAATATACAACCGGCTTTTGTCATACCTCGCGGTGTGTCGGACGTAGCCCTGATGATGGACGTACCTCAGAACAGCCGCCTTCAGTTTCAAGTTATGACGCATGAAGGGGTACATATTCTGGGCCACGCCATCGATAGTGACACCCAGGCAGGCATTCTGTCGCTAGACGGTGGTTTTCGCGATGGCAGTCAGTACAGCGGCAGCTACCTCAATGGTGAGGGCGATAATGCTTACCTCAACATGGGGTTAACCTACGGCTACCTGGCCGAGAGTAGCAATCAGATAAGTTACCAAAATAATGCGGCGGGCACGGGGTTGGATATGGTCAACACCGCGATCCCGGCAAACGCCTACAGTGATCGCGTGACGCTGACTGAAAACCCTGCCGCCAGCTCGATCGACTTAATCACTAACGGCGCTTTGAAGTTAAACGGTCATTCGCTAGGCGCTCTGACGCTGGCAGCGAATACCGAGAGTTCGGCGGCAGCAATGGCCAGCTGGATTAACAGCTCTGTTGCCACACTTGCCGGGGTCACTCAAGCAACTAAGCTGACCGCCAAGGCAGACGATCTGGACTACAACAAATTAGTGTCGATTAATGGCACCACTATCGCCCACGGCAGCACCGCGCCGGCATCGGCTAGCGACCTAGTGACGCTGATCAATGCCAAAACGACGACCACCCATGTGGTGGCCGCTGCAACAGCGCTCGGTGGGGTGACGCTCAGCAACGCTTCGGGTTATGAGGGCCAGCCAATTAGCCTTGGTAATCCAGATGAGACGTCGAACAGCAACGGTCTGGGCCAAGCCAATAAGACCTACACCAGCATTGGTGTTACGGCGACCGCCAGCACTGTCATCAATGCCACAAAATTGAATTTGGATTTTGCCCAGCAGGTCAGTATTAATGGCACGACCATTACCGGCAATTACCAGACAGATGCCACCGCGGCCGGTTTAGCGGCGCTAATCAATGCACAGAGCGCGACCACCCATGTGGTGGCAACTGCGAACAGCGACGGCGGTCTCTCGTTGACCAATACAGCCGGTTACGAGGGTCAAAATATTGCATTGGCCAATCCGGTCAGTGGGTCGACCACTAACGCACTCGGACAGTTAAATAAGATCTATACCGGCACGCTCAGTATGGGCAGTGACGATAAGGTGCGGTTTACTTTCGGCGCCGATGGCGTGCCTTCGGATCTTGCGGAACTTGGCTTGCGAACGGGGCTTTACGTCGATGGCACGGTCTCGGAAGATCTCGCTGTATTTGTGGCGGGCGAAGGTGTTGCCTCGATTTCGGTAGGCTTTACGCAGCAAAAAATGGATGCCAGTAACGAGCGGCAGAAGGATGCACCGTTTATGGTCGCCTTTACGTCGGACTCTGAGTACACCATCACCGATACCCGCAGTGCCACGGTGGTTGCGACGCGAGCATTCGAGCCTGGCGAAGAGATAACCTACCAGAATTTCACGTTGGCCTTAGATTCCCAGCCGGCTATGGGCGATACCTTCACCATTGAAGAGAACATCGATGGCGTGGGTAACAACGGCAATATATTGTTAATGGTCGACTTGCAAAATAAACCAGTCGTTGACGGTTATCAAACCATCAGCGATGCCTACATTGATGTCGTTAGCACCGTGGGTAACAAAGCCACTCTGAGCCGTATTTCGCAGGAGGCGCTGCAGGTCGTTTACGATCAGGCGGTGGAGTCTCGAGATGCCATATCGGGCGTGAGCTTGGACAAAGAGGCGGCCGATTTAATACGCTTTCAACAGGCTTATCAAGCCTCTGCTCAGGTCATCCAAGTGGCCTCAAAATTATTCGATTCAATACTAGGGCTAAGATAAGGGGAGCCTTAATATGCAGATTTCTACAGCACAAATGTTTGCCCGCGGTGTCGATCAGATGAGCGATCAAAAGACCAAGGTGACTGAGATGCAGGCCAAGCTAAGTACCGGCAAGCAGATTATCAAGCCCAGCGATGATGCGGAAAAAGCCGGTACGATCCAGCGCATTAAAACTGCGGCGGGTCGCCAGGACAGCTACGAAAAGACCCTCAATACGATGAATGATCGCCTCGCCACCGAAGATGCAGCGTTGCGTTCGATAGATAACGTCATGCAGCGCGTGCGCGTGCTAGCGGTGCAGGCCAGCAGTGACGCCACGTCTGCGGCAGACAAAAAAATTCTGGCGGTTGAGGTAGAGTCACTGCGCGGCGAATTACTGGGCCTGACGAATATCCAAGACAGCACCGGCAACTACGTTTTCTCTGGGTCGAAGATGCGCACCGCGCCCTATCAGGCGGATTCTTCGGGCGCCGTGACCTACCAGGGCGACAGTAACATCATGGAGGTCAACGTCTCCGATCAGCGCCGTATGTCGGTCAACCGTCCGGGCAATGACGTATTCACTCCGGTGCTGCGGGATTCGGTCGATCTCGAGGGTGGTTCGGCCACTTACCTTGTTAACCCGATGGCGGCAAGGTACTCGTTTACGCCACCGACGGGCGCCAACGATGCGCTCGCGTTGAGCGATGGAACCACTACTCTGAACATACCGGCCCCAGCGGCAGGTGTGACGGGTGTGGCTGCTATATATACCGTCCCAGTTACAAACGCTAACCTAGGGGGCGCAGCAGAAGGCGATACCTTTACTGTAACGGTGGGTGGTGCTACGGCATCGATTCCG
>DDJS01000101.1:4900-10975 GCA_002339165.1 Cellvibrionales bacterium UBA2618
TGCACCCAACCTCTGCCGATGCAACATACGCAAAATCGACTGATGCCGCTTTCTTGTCTGCCTTAAACACCGCCTTGGATGGGCAGTCTATTGCATACACCGCGACATCGTCCGCCGAAGGCACTGTAATTTTGACCAAGGACGCAGTCGGTTCAGTTTCTGACGTTCCGACCTCAAAGATTGGAGCTACTCCCTCCACTATTACCGTAACCCAGGCCACAGCAGGCGTGACCGCAGTCACCGACGTCAATGGCGGTGCGGCGTATTCGTCGGCAGCGCAAATGTTGACCGAAATAACCGAGGCAGCGGGCTACGGTTCGTTCGATTACACGGTTCAGCTGGACTCGACAGGCAGTAAACTGGTGTTTGACGCCAAGCATACGGGTGTCAAAACGGTTAGCAACGTGCCGACATTCAGCCAGTCTGTGAGTACCAATTCGGCGAGGGCAGAAATACAGCAAGGGGTTACCGGGGTGGTCGATCCCGAGTCAGTCAACCGCAGCTCGGGTCCGCAACGAGTCGGGTTCTTTACTGTGGTCGAAGATTTTATGGAGGCCTTGTTGGCGAACGACGGCGACGGCGCTCGACGCGCGCTTAAAGAAGTGTCGCAGGTAACAGATAATCTGTCCCTATCGATGGCCAATGTTGGCGGGCGTATGGGCGAGGTTCAGTCGCAGTTCGATGTGCTGTCGGACACTAAAATCCGTTATTCGGCGATGCTCTCGCAGGAACAAGACCTCGACTATGCCAAGGCGGTGTCTGATCTGACGGCCGAGATGCTGTCGCTAGAGGCAGGGCAGGCGACGTTCGCCAAAATTTCGCAGATGAACTTATTTGATTATATTCGTTAATCGGGCCTCGAAAACAGGTAGCGTTCTTTAACCATAGGTAAGGCACAGAGATTCAGCATGGTAGATTCAACAAGTTCGAGTGACTCGGGTTCAACCGCCGCATCGACGATTCTAACGACCCTTGGTGCGGGTTCGGGTATCGATATCTTTAAGATGTCGAGGGACTTAACAGATGTTGAAAAGCTCCCAAAGCAAGAGAAGATTAACGAGAAGATTGAGGCAAGCACCGCTCAGGTCTCTGCTTATGGGCTGGTCAAGTATCAGCTTGAAGTACTGAAGCTGTCGTTTGAGGGACTGAATGACGCCAACGAAATGGCCACCAACAATGCATCATCCACCAACACGACTGCGGTCAATTTTTCGTCGTTGGATGGCACCGCCCAGGTCGGATCCTATGACGTGACCGTTTCGTCGCTGGCGAATGGTCAGCAATCTAAATCGACCGAGTATTCTAGCGCTACCCAGCAGTTGAACAGCGGTTCGGCATTCAATATTACACTGGGGGTGGGGCCCACGGGCGGCACTCAAGCAAATACCACAATTGCGGTGGCGACGGATACGCCCCAGGGCGTTGTAAATGCGATTAACGCCGGCGATTATGGGGTCACAGCAACGCTGGTTGATACCGGAACCGCGGGCACCAATCAACGGATTATTTTATCTGGCTCAAGCGGTACAGCAAAGGCATATACTATCACCAGCACTCCGGACCTTGGGTTTGGTTATGCTGGCGCTAGTGCAAAATACACCATGCCGTTTGTCAATGGTGACGCCAGTGGCGCGTCCAGCGATCAAAATTTGACCTTTTCGTTCGGCGGGAAAACCGCCACTGTCGACCTTTATAACGAGGACAGTGGTACCAACGCGGCGCGCTACAGCGGCCTTTCCGATGCCAATTTGTTGGCGGCAATCAACTCCCAGTTGGACGCTCAAGGGATTGGCTTTACTGCGTCTGTCAGCAGTGATGGCAGTGGCTTTACTTTCACCCAGGATGCGGCTGGCGCGGTAACCAGTGCCCCCACGGCGACGGTTGACGGGAGTGCGGTAAGCCTAACGCAAGCGGTTGCCGGCGCGGCCAGCAATACCATGCAATCGGCGACGGATGCGGTGATCGGTTTCAATGGCCTGACCATTACCCGTTCGAGTAACACGATTAATGATGTGGTCGCAGGCGCAGTGCTTTCAATCAATCAGGTGACCGAGACCGGCGGCACGTCAAACCCTGCGCGGTTAACGATTTCGAGTGACACCAGCACGCTCAAGACCAAGGTTCAGTCGCTGGTGAGCGAGTACAACAATTTTAATGGGCTGATGTCTGAGCTGGGCTCCAGTGCGACCGACGACGACAACGATATGATGGGTGCTCTGCGGCGTGATACCGCAACGGTTCGCTATGTGCAAAACGCCCTGCGGACCGCGGTATTGGCCAACTCCAGTACCACATCCGGTGGTGTCGAAGGCCTCAGGGATATTGGTGTGTCGATGGACAAATCGGGCAACCTGACCTTTGATGAGAAGAAGTACGATACTGCGATCACCACCAGCTACGACAAGGTTGTGACCATGTTGACCGCGGACACCACCAACCAGAGTGAGTACAGCACGGCCGCTAAAGGCCTGGCTCAGGATATTGCCAAGGTTCTCGACGGGCTGGGCGATACAAGCAGCGTATTGAGCACCCGAAATACTACCGCCGAGAACTCCATCGAGACCTACGAAGAAGAGCTGGCAGATTTAGAGAAGCGCATGGAGGCAGTGTACGATCGCTACCTGTCGCAGTTCGCCGCGATGGAGGGCATGATGAACTCGATGAACGGCACCAGGGATTATCTCGAGGGCCAGTTAGAATCACTCTCTAAGGCCTACGACAGCTAACTAGCCCCGAGTGGGGTTGGATCTACGCCGCATCTGCGGATCGTATTCACGTCGACAGCGCCAGAGCTGTTGTCATCATCAGGGGTAGACCACCGAGGGCAACCAAGTTGCAATCGCGGGGAACAGCGCCAACATCAGCATTAACATGACTTGCAAGCCAATATACGGCAGCACGCCGCGATACATATCGGCGGTGTTTACGGTCTCCGGCGCGACACCACGCAGGTAAAACAGCGCAAATCCAAAGGGTGGGGTTAGAAACGAGGTCTGCAGGTTGATGGCGATCATCACGCCCAGCCAGATGGGGTCGAGCCCCATGGCCAGTAGGATCGGCGCGACGATTGGCACCACCACAAAGGTAATCTCGATGAAGTCGAGAATAAAACCAAGTACAAAGATCACCACCATCACCAGCAAGGTTGCGCCGAACAGCCCGCCGGGCATTTGCTGAAAAAATTCAGCGACCCGTTGCTCGCCCCCAAAGCCACGAAAAACCAGTGAAAATATTGCAGCCCCGATCAGGATCATAAAGACCATAGACGTAACCTGCGTGGTGGATTGCACGGCGGCGCGGAGGTTCTGCCAATCCAATTGACCCTTGATCATTGCTAGCAGTATGGCGCCAAAGGCACCGACGCCGGCGGCCTCTGTCGGGGTGGCGGCGCCGGTAAGAATCGACCCGAGGACCGCGAATATCAGTAAAATCGGCGGCAAGAGATTTTTAAAGGCGCGGCGCAATCGCGTGTCGAAGGCTTCATCGATGGCAATTGTTGCGCGCTGTGGTTTGACCATCAGCAGCACATAGAGGCAGTAAAGGCAGACGAGAAGTAATCCAGGCACGATTGCGCCAACGAACAGATCGCCTACGGAAACGGTTTTTGGTGCAAAAATGCCCATATTAAGCTGCGCCTGCTGGTAGGCGCTCGACAGGGTATCGCCCAGCAGCACCAGCGCAATCGACGGCGGGATGATCTGGCCGAGCGTGCCGGTGGCGCAGATCATGCCGCTGGCTTCAGACGCAGAGTAGCCACGTTTTAGCAGTGTCGGCAGCGACATTAAGCCCATGGTCACCACGGTGGCGCCAACAATCCCGGTGCTCGCGGCAAGCAGCGCACCGACTAAGATCACCGAGATACCGAGTCCGTTGCGCAGGCCGCCGAGCAGGTCCGCCATACTTTCCAGTAGATCTTCCGACAGCCGTGATTTTTCCAGCATCACGCCCATCATTACAAACAGCGGTACCGCGACCAGCGTGGTGTTGCCCATAATACCGAACAACCGGTTGGGAAGGGCCTGCAGGTAGGCGCCGTCAAAATGCCCGCTGTAACTGCCAGCAGCGGCGAACAACAGAGCGGTACCCGCCAGCGAGAGCGCTACCGGGTACCCGGCCAAAAGAACGGCGCAGGTGCAGATAAACAGCAAAAATGGGATCATCTCAGCCATCGTTCACCGGACGTGTTTGTCGATCGGCGGACCCGTTCACAAGGGTTAAGGTCAGCCGCAACGCGCCGGCGAACCCCTGCAATAGTAGTAGCGCGGGCATCAATAGCAGCAAGCTTTTTAGCGCATAGACAAAGGCAATGCCGCTGCGCTCTTCCGAGCGCTCGGCGATGTTCCAACTGGCGACAACGTAGTCCCAACTGCCGATAAAAATGACCAGGCACACCGGCAGTAAAAACAGCAGTGTACCCAACAGGTCGATCATGGCACGGCGCTGCGGGCTAAACTGGCGGTAGAAAATATCCACTCGGACATGGCCACCCTGCTGCAGCGTGTAGGCGATGCCGAGCATAAAAATGGCGGCGTGCAGATAGCTCACCGACTCCTGCAGGGCGACCGAGCCCACGGCAAAGCAGTAGCGCAGCACGACGATGGTCACAACCACCAGTACCATCAGCAGATTGAGCCATGCCAGTAGCCGACCGATGAGATCGATGGCAGCGTCTATGCGGTCGGCGATGTAGATGAAGAGGCTCACGACGCGCTGTATTTCTCTGTGTTGTTGGGTGTGTTTTCAAGGTATTGGCGCGGCGAGTATAGCGTGATTGCAGCCATCCTGACAGGCGCCAGGGAGCGTATTCAACATGCCTTTGGTGGGCGGTTTCCGGTATTGGGAATTAAAGCTCACCACACTTCTGCCGATGGCTGAGAGTGAACTGGTCGATTTTTAGTGGCCCTTAGCTCCAGAAAATTAACAGAATTAGTGGTTAATCACGGAGGTGAAATGTCATGGCAGGCTTTGAAGGCAGTATCAAGGTGCCCAATCCGGCATCGGCAGTTGTTGCGAGTATTCCGCGTCCACAGGTGACGTCGGCGGTACAGGTCGCGTCCGTGGTGTCGTCTGAACCAGATGTCAACGCCAACGCGCAATCCTCCGTTAGTGTAATGAGTAAAGCGGCGACGTTACATAAGCTCGAATCGTTAAAGCAAGACGAGCGGAATTTTGGCGCGCTGAGGGTTGCGGCTGCCGAACTCAATGACGCGGTTAAAACCAAGGCGATCGATCTTAGTTTTTCTGTTGATGAGCCATCCAAGCGGTTCGTGGTTGAGGTCAAGGACTCGAAAACCGGCCAACTCATCCGCCACATTCCCGGCGAGGCGGTGTTACGCACGGCGGCGACTCTGGACGCTCTCAAAGGCCTGTTGTTCGACGACGTTTATTAGACAGTTTTGGGTAAGCAATCGCCCTCGCCACCTGAAAATATTTAAAACATGTCAAAAATCCGTTACTTATGGCTTGTTTCGCAGGTCTTTTAGTAAATCTATCGGGTAAATGCCAAAAATCTAAAAACGTCTGCCGAAAACCTGACAATCCGGCAAAATGCGGCTAAAAATGCCTGCCACTTTTCCGGCACCGACTTATATTGAGATTCCGTATTTTTCTTAAGCTGCTGATGTTATTAGATAAATAAATTTGCCGGTGGCAATGATAGAAAGTTGGCACCTCAATTGCATTGTATCTAGTGAGAGCGCTTTATTTGTTGAACGGCTCCGCTTTCAGCACCCTGTGTAGGTCTGAAAGTGTTGGGATTGAGAGCCCCAAGCCGGCTTGAGACGAGTAAGCGATAGCATTAGGTCTGGAGAGACAGGTAATGCAACCACCGACAGAGTATTAGATCGGTAGTTGGGAAAGAAACTTTAGATTTAAATGCGCAATTACTGGTTGCGCGGCACGCAAAGACGAAAAGTGTGCGCAACCATATAAGAGGAAAGTGAAGATGACCGTTATTAACACGAACATTAGTGCGCTGATAGCTCACCAGACGCTTGCGAGGAATGACCGTGACATGAGTCAGGCCATGACGCGACTGTCGACCGGAATGAGAATTAATTCCGCTGGTGACGACGC
>DDJS01000092.1 GCA_002339165.1 Cellvibrionales bacterium UBA2618
TTTGCAGGGCTGGAGGTTGTCTGTGAGCTTACCGGCGCAAAAACATATGATCGGTTGGTGGGTTATTGCAAAATCAACGGATTAGACTTTGGCGAAATGATGATGCGCGACACCGACTGTAAAGTCTGGGAAAAATATGATGTCTGGGACAGATATTAATAAATAGGATTTTGATCATGTGCGGACGCTATACGCTAAGAGATTCACTAAAAGTAAGCGCACGTTTTGGTATAGATCTGAAGGCTAGCTATAACATCGCACCATCCAACTCGGTTCTCACGATCACCGATCAACCTCAATCAATGAAATGGTCATACAATCCATCATGGGCTAAAAAGCCGATGAATCTAATTAATGCAAGATCTGAAACGTTACGAGAGAAACCAAGTTTTAAAATGGCCAAACGATGTTTGATTGTTGCGGATGGTTGGTATGAGTGGTTAAAGCAAGATCAAAAAAAACAGCCTTACTATTTACATATGAGGGGCGAGTTATTTCTCTTTGGTGGAATCTATAATGAGTATAACGGAGAAAACGGGTGTGCCATTGTGACGAGAGAAGCTAGTGAAGAACTTTCTCAAGTTCACGGTAGAATGCCTGTAATGTTGCGTTATGATGAAGGAGAGGGCTGGTTAAAGGGCCACGATCTATTTGATTCAACCTTACATAAAAGTATTCATTTTTACGCAGTAAACACGATGGTAAATTCACCGAACAATAATCATGTGGATTGTATCGATCCTCTTTAAAAAAACGAACTTTTGTAGCGACTAACACCTATATAGCCTAGCCAACCTGAACCTCCCTCGCTATCCTTTTCAATACTCAAAAACGTTTCACACCCTCCGGCGCGTCCAAACTCCGTAATAACCAAGACTGTTTAACGGTCAAATCTGCGGGAGATCCGTAGTTGTCGCTAATGTCTTTGGCCCAACCACCTAGTTCATCTCTTATATCTTTTGGGCATTCGACGTTTCGTAGCCTGGTTTGCAGGGTATGTCTAAAGCTATGGGATTGTGGTGCACCTTCTCCTAACAGCAGACTCAACCGCTTATTACAAGCAGCAGAGGCATTGTCATTTTTAACTTTACCGCTCATCTCGTCTACATATCTTGGAAAGATGAATTTACCTGCACAGCTAGTAACCGCTTGTTGCATAGCTGAGAGAGATGAACCAACCAAAGCAACAAAACGCTTACTATTTTTACTCTTGATATCTCGAACATTGTTTCTGTATAAGATTAAATAGGGAGTCGTTTTATCTATGATGATGTCGTCTATCATTAACCCGCAGCATTCTTTTATACGCATTCCTGTGTCAAGCATCAGCTGTATCATGTGGGTAATTTCCGGCGTTTTAGACAGGGGCATGTTACGAATAGTCTGGATTTGTTCTTTGGTAAACTCCGATTTATCTTTCGCATCATTGCCAAGACCCGGGATTTTAAAATCAGTAAAAGCATGTTGCCGGTCAATCGCGATGTCCATTTCAAGCGACACGAGATTAAACATGGCTGCAATCGATTTTAATTGTCTGCTAACGGTTTGTGTTTTTTTAGTAGCGCCGCTCTCTTTTATATAATGATTCAGATCGGAACGGGCGTATTGAGCCGGAGGCCTATCACCGCAGTGTTTAATTAATGAAGCAATCGCTCTGTTGCACTCGGTCACTTTTTTGCGATTGTCAGCTTTATCGGTTAAGCGTAAATATTCTAAAGGATACTGGGACGCAGTTAATCTGAACTCTCCCTGAATTATCGCCAATGCCGAACGTTGCTCATCATTTAAAAGGTGAGTGGGAAAGGCGATTTCATTTGCGTCAATGGCGCTGTATGTCTCTAACGTCGTTTTTTGTCTAATAGTGTCATCTAGTGTTTCGTAGAAGCGATCTCTCGCATGTTCTGCAGCATTGTTATGAATGTTTGCATCCTGCGGTGCTAGTTTAAATGTATCAAGATGTTTTAGGGCCGCTTGATAGTTTGTCAGCATTTCAGTTTTTGGAAGACCTTGGCGTAACCGCTTAAATTCTTGCTCTACAGTTTTGTGTTGTTGCTCACATTTTATCGCCGCCATGACTTTGTCAGTTTGTCTTAGCGAGATTTCAATAAAAGGTTTGGGGTAGGCGAACTTCAAGTCTTTAGGAACACGACGCTTGTAATAAAAAGTGTTTCTATTTGTTCGTTTAAATAGATATTTCATTGAAATGGAGTATGAGCCAATATTAATCTGCATAATAACGCAAAAAACCCTTGGTGTGTGTACATGTGTGTGTACATATCCAAAGGTTTATCTGCCTGAAGCACTCGCAAATACTGGCTTCATTCTTAAAAATTGGCGCACCCGGAGAGATTCGAACTCCCGACCAAGTGGTTCGAAGCCACCTACTCTATCCAGCTGAGCTACGGGTGCGTAAACTGCTGTGCGATTATTGTACCTGATTTTGTCTTTTAGGGTATTGCTATCGACCCTTATCGCTCCAAATATTGGAGCTTGTCGGGCACGCCATTCCACTCGGCGTGATCTGCTGGAGGTTCTTTTTGCTCGCTGATATTCGGCCATATTTCGGCGAGTTCGGCGTTTAATTCAAGGAATATTTCCTGGCCCTCGGGTACTTCATCTTCGGCAAAAATTGCTTCAACGGGGCATTCTGGCTCGCACAGAGCACAATCAATGCACTCGTCGGGGTGGATGACCAAAAAATTCGGTCCCTCGTAAAAGCAATCGACCGGGCACACCTCGACGCAGTCAGTGTGTTTACATTTAATGCAATTGTCGCCAACGATAAATGTCATGCAAATCGTTCTCTATGTGGTGCTCTGGGTGGCTCGCCTAAGACGTTGTTTACGCGGGCATAAATGTCTTGTGCCCGTGATCAGCGCGGCATTATAGCAGGTGAATAAAGCCTGTGTAGGACTCTATTGATGATATTTTGATCTATATTATACCGCTTTATTGGCGCGCTTTTTTTAGCTGGTAGAGGACTTCTAGCGCCTCTTTGGGAGACATTTCATCCGGCTGGAGACCGTCGAGTATCTGTTCTAGCTGAGTATTTTTCGGCGGCGCAAAGAGTTCTGGCTGACTCGGCGTGTTGGGCGATGGTGACGCGCTCTTGTTGGCTTGACTGGCGGATTCTAATGCCGCTAATTCGATCCGTGCACGGGCGATCACCACCGCCGGTATGCCGGCTAGTTTGGCCACCTGAATGCCGTAGCTCTTGCTGGCTGGGCCCTCTTGAATGCTGTGTAAAAACACCAAATCGTCGCCGTATTCGGTGGCGTCTAGATGTAAATTGATGGCGCCATCAACCTGTTCGGGTAGTCGCGTTAGCTCGAAATAGTGGGTGGCAAACAGCGTCATTGCGTGCACTTTTTCGGCGAGATGATAGGCGCTGGCCCAAGCCAACGAGAGCCCGTCAAAGGTGCTGGTGCCACGACCCACTTCGTCCATAAGTACCAGGCTTCGGTCGCTGGCGTTGTTGAGAATGTTAGCGGTTTCGGTCATTTCGACCATAAACGTGGAGCGGCCGCCGGCAAGATCGTCAGACGATCCAATACGGGTAAATATGCGATCGACAAGGCCGATAGTGGCGCTTTGCGCGGGTACGTAACTACCAATTTGGGCAAGTAAAACGATCAGGGCGGCCTGGCGCATGTAGGTGGATTTACCGCCCATGTTTGGGCCGGTGATGATCAGCATCTGTCGTGAACTATTCATAATTAGGTCGTTGGCGACGAATGGCTCGCTCAATACTTGCTCGACTACTGGGTGTCGGCCGGCGCGAATTTCTATTCCGGGTTCGTTTTGCAACGTCGGTCGGTTGAATTTGAGGGCATGGGCGCGCTCGGCCAGCGTCGCCAAAACGTCAATCTCTGCGACGGCGGTGGCGCAGTTTTGTAGCGTCGGCAGGCTCGCAGCAAGGCTCTCTAGGAGTGCCTCATAGAGGCATCTCTCACGACTTAGCGATCGGCTTTTGGCGCTCAAGGCCCGATCTTCAAACTCTTTTAGCTCTGGGGTGATAAAACGCTCAGCGTTTTTCAAAGTCTGACGGCGAATGTAATCGATCGGCGCGTTATCGCTCTGGCCACGCGAGATTTCAATAAAATAGCCGTGCACGCGGTTGTAACCGACCTTTAATGTGGCGATCCCGGTGCGCGCTTGTTCGCGTTGTTCGAGGGCCAATAAAAATTCGCCGGCGTTGGTGTTAAGGCCGCGAAGCTCATCGAGCTCTTCATCGTAACCATCGGCGATTACTCCGCCTTCGCGAATGACCATCGGCGGATTATCTTGCAGCGCACGCTCTAGCAGTGCCTGCAAGTCGGGCAGTGGTCCCGCCAGCGCAGCCAAATGTTGCAGGCGTGCTCCTTGGGCCACAGCGAGTAGCGGTTGCACCTGCGGCAAGGCGGTGAGGGCGGTACGCAGTCGGGTGAGATCGCGGGGGCGTGCAGAACGCAACGCAACGCGCGTTAAGATACGCTCCATGTCGCCAATCTGTTTTAAATGGCCATGCAACTGCTCGTACCGATAGTCGTCTTGCAACCCGGCGATGCTCGATTGCCTCGCCTCTAGCGTCGCCAAGTCTTGCAGTGGTCGGTTTAGCCAGCGGCGTAGCAGACGGCTGGCCATGCTGGTGGCGCAGTGGTCAATGACCTCGAGCAGGGTATTGTCGCGGCCGCCACTGAGATTGCAGTCGAGCTCGAGATTTTTGCGGCTGGCGGCATCCATGGCAACGCTGTCAAGGCGATTTTCTGCATGCAGCGCCTGAATATGTGGCAACGCACCGCGCTGCGTGTCAAGGGCATACTGCAGCAGGCAACCGGCGGCAGCGATGCCGAGGGGCAGGTGGTCGCAGCCAAAGCCGTTGAGATCTCGGGTTCCAAATTGACGGTTGAGCAACCGTTGGGCATTGTCGAGATCGAACTCCCATGGCGGTCGACTGCGTACCGTTTGGCGCGGCGCAAATTGCAGCGCGCTAACTTCTTCAGACACCAACAACTCGACCGGATTAAGGCGTTGCAATTCGCTTAGTAACTCGTCTTCGCCAATCACCTCTAATACTTGAAAGCGCCCGGAACTCATATCCAGTGTGGCCACCCCATAATGCGCTTGGTGGGCGACGATCGCCGCCAATAAACTGTCGCTCTGATCGTCGAGCAGCGCTTCGTCCGTGAGAGTGCCTGGGGTGAGCACCCGCACCACGCGCCGCTCGACCGGTCCTTTACTGGTTGCGGGATCGCCGATCTGCTCACAAATGGCCACCGAAACGCCGAGTTTGACCAATTTGGCAAGGTAGTTTTCGGCGGCGTGGTAGGGTACGCCTGCCATCGGAATCGGTTTGCCCTGCGCCTTGCCTCGGGCAGTTAGGGTTACGCCCAGCAGTTCGCTGGCACGCTTGGCGTCGTCGAAGAATACCTCGTAAAAATCGCCCATTCGATAAAACAGTAAATCATTGGGGTGTTCAGCTTTAATGCGCAGATATTGTTGCATCATCGGCGTATGGTTGTCTGCGGCGGTTTTGCTAGTCATGGATAGTAAGTTCTGACGATTTTTGAGTGTCGGTACTCTATCAGATTCGCCCTCATGGTGTGCGTTACGTTTGCTTTTTGCAGGCGATTTTTTTGAGGAATGGGCGTGCCTTAAAGATGGTCTCATTGGTATCTCGGTGCGGTGTCTGACGGCGTACTTGTGCGGTTAAAAAATGCCAAAATCGGGGCGATTAATTTACCCACTTCTCTGTGTTATAGCGCCGATTGACGTTACACTTTGAACATGAATACAGAAATTAGTAGCCTGGCGTTTACGCTTGGCGAACAACTCGCGAAAAGACGTCGCCGCGTGACCACCGCCGAGTCGTGTACCGGCGGCGGCGTGGCCAGCGCTATGACCGAGGTGGCCGGGAGTTCTGGTTGGTTTGAGGTGGGTTATGTGACCTACTCAAACCGACATAAACATGAAGTTTTGGGCGTTGCCAAGGCGACCCTTGCCGAGCATGGCGCGGTCAGCGAAGCCGTCGTGCTTGCCATGGTCGATGGGGCTCTGCAGGCCTCGGGAGCGGATTATGGCATTGCCATTAGTGGCATTGCCGGGCCAAGTGGTGGTAGCGTCGAAAAACCCGTGGGTACCGTTTGGTTTGCCTGGCAGGGGCCACTTGGCAGTGACGCCGCTTGCAGGCATTTTGACGGCGACCGACGCTCAGTGCGGGAGCAGGCCGTAGAATATTCTTTGCAACAGCTGTTGCATCTAGCATCTGAATAGACTACTGTACAGCTATACAGTAATTGACTTGAGGCTGCGGGTTAGCCAGCTTCGATGAATCAATCGATCGACTACGAGGTAATCACCATGAATGCGAACAAAGAGAAAGCGCTAGAAGCTGCGCTAGGTCAAATCGAACGCCAGTTTGGTAAGGGCACCGTCATGCGCATGGGCGAGGAAAATCGTCCGGCCATACCGGCGATTTCGACCGGTTCGCTGGGTTTGGATATCGCGCTTGGGATCGGCGGTCTACCCAAGGGGCGCGTGGTCGAAATATACGGCCCTGAGTCGTCTGGTAAGACTACTCTGACGCTGCAAGTAATTGCCGAGGCGCAAAAGGCCGGTGGTACCTGTGCGTTTATCGACGCCGAGCATGCGCTAGACCCTGGCTACGCCGAAAAACTCGGTGTGGTGGTCGACGATTTAATTGTGTCGCAGCCGGATACCGGCGAGCAGGCGCTGGAAGTGACCGATATGCTGGTCCGATCTGGTGCCGTCGATGTATTGGTGATCGATTCGGTCGCAGCACTCACACCCCGTGCCGAGATCGAGGGTGAGATGGGCGATCATCACGTTGGCTTGCAGGCGCGGTTGATGTCGCAGGCGCTGCGAAAGCTTACCGGCAACATTAAAAGCGCTAACTGTTTGGTGATCTTTATTAACCAGATTCGCATGAAGATCGGTGTGATGTTCGGTAGTCCAGAAACTACAACCGGCGGCAACGCGCTGAAGTTTTATTCGTCGGTACGACTCGATATACGGCGCATTGGAGCGGTCAAAGAGGGCGACGAAATTATTGGTAACGAAACCCGCGTCAAAGTGGTTAAAAATAAGGTGTCACCGCCCTTTAAACAAGCCGAATTTCAGATACTCTACGGCCGGGGTATTAACCACAACGGCGAACTTGTCGATCTTGGTGTCAAGCATGGTTTGATCGATAAATCCGGCGCTTGGTATGCCTACAAAGGTGATAAAATTGGTCAGGGCAAGGCCAATGTGTGCAAACTTTTAAATGATAATAAGCCAATGGCGGATGAGATTGAAGCCTTGATTCGCGCCAAAGAGCTCTCTGGTTTGACTCCGGAGGCCGAGAGTCCCAAGCAGGCGTTGGATGCCGAATAGCGCCATGGCTTTGCCGTTAGAAAAAAGAAGAAAAACAAAAAAAAGCGCTCACTGGGCGCTTTTTTTTGGTTATGATTTCCGGCGCTATGTCGTAGTTGGCGGCTCACCGATGGGTTATTTCCCCGATGAGGTTGACCATGGATGATGCTCCCATAGTTTCGGCGGCCAAAATTCGTTCGGCAGCACTTGATATCCTCACCGGTCGCGAATATTCACGCCACGAATTAGCGAAAAAGCTACAGCGCAAGTTTGACGCCCACAGCAGCATAGACGCGGTGCTAGATGGTCTTGTCGCCGATCAATTGCAATGCGACCGTCGCTATACTGAGGCGTTTATCCGCTCGCGTAGGATGCGCGGTCAGGGGCCATTGCGGATCGCATCAGATATTCGTCAAAAGGGTATCAATAAAGAATTACTGTCGTCGGTGTTGGCGGAAATGGAAATCGACTGGTTTAGCGTTGTTGCCGAGGTGAATCGTCGTAAATATGGCCTAGAGCGCCCACAAGATCCAGCCGAAAAAGCCAAGCGCGTGCGCTTTTTACAGTCGCGCGGTTTTAATTTAGGGCATGTTGTCGCCGCGGTGGACGGTTTTGACGACGTTTAATGCAAGGTGCTTAAACAGCCTGATTGGCCGTGCGATAACCGTTAAAGATATCTACTAAGCGCGCCTCGATCCAGCTTTCAGCCGATAAGTTTTGGATGAACCCACAGTGACCGCCGTGCGACTGCACATCGATGGTTAACTGTTGTGGCGCGTTAATCTTGGTGATGTCCTCGCTCGGTACGACTGGGTCGTCGGCCGCGGCGATTAGATAGGCGGGCAGGTCGAGTGCAGCGAGTCGATCCCCGGTGATGCCATAGGCTGTAAAGTACGCCGTCGGATTAGGGAACGGCGTGAACTTTGGTATAAACGTCGCGTTGATTTGATCGAGCGTTCGCGCTGCGGAGAGCTCGTCGATAGAGCCGTGTTCCGGGAAATAATGCAATTTTTTGCGTAGCGATCGAGTCCAACGGCGTAAAAAGTATCGCCGATAAATAAACAAGGTTTTGTTAATAGTAAGCATCGCATTTACCGGGTCAACGGGTGGAGATATTGCCACTACGGCGTCGAGGCCCAGCGCTCGACCGTGATCTGCTGCGATGCGCAGGGTGAAGTTACCACCGAGCGAGAAGCCAGCCATAAATACCTGCTCGTAGCGATGCATTTGTAAAAAGCTCTCGATTACGTCGGCGACCTCTTGGGTCATGGTGGAATTAAAAAAATCTCGGTTGAGGTGATGGCTATCGCCATGATCTCTGAGGTTAAGGCGCAATACGTCAAAGCTGTGGTCGAGTAAATATTTGGCAGTGGTGACCTGATAGGCCGAGTTACTCGACCCTTCCCATCCGTGCAACAAAATCACAACAGCGCGACAATGCGCGTGACTACGATCGTGGTCAGCCAGTAATCGAGTGCCATCTTTAGCGGTCAGAATTAAACGCTCTGAGTCGAGTGATGCGAGTAGCTGAGCGGCGCGAATTTTTCGCGGACCAAGGCTATTCATGATACTCTGAACGTGTCGGTTTTTGAGGTATATGGGCGGCGAAAATGTGGCTTTTTGAAGCATTTTTAGCGTTTTTTTGCGAAGGTTGTGTACCATACTGTAAGGTTTCCTGAGGTGCAAATATGTCTGATATAAGCGCATGGATTGCGCGATACGGCGTCAGCCAAAAGCCACGTGTTGGGCGCAGCGGCTTGACGCCATTGGCGCAGGATGGATGGCGCGGCTCGCGCAGTGGGAGTTTGGTTGTTTTTTTGCTGTTATGCACGACGTCAGCGAACGCATGGAGCGGCGACAGGCTTGAGCCGACGCCCAATAGTGCTCTGATTGAAAAGCTGCGGGCGCTGGATGGACACCGTTCGGGCAATTATGGCATCCGCAACAACTGCATTAAAGCCGATAGAATTCGCAGTATTCAATTCGAGGATGATCAGACGGCGATTGTCGATATGGGTCGACGACGCAAGGTTATCTTGACGCTGCGTCGGGAGTGCCGAGGGATCTCGAAACAGGGGTATATCCAGACAACCAGAGGGAATAGGTTGTGCGCCAAATTCGACCGCTTTGAGGTTTTGCAAACCGGAATGCAATGTGAAATTGAATCCTTGCAACCCTATGTGAGATTAAATAATGAAGAACGTTAACCAACCGGTATTCGGACTATTTGGTGTGTTTTCGGGGCTGCGATCTGCCGTTGTGTCACCGCTGCTTTTTATGGCCGCGCTTTTTTTTTCCGGCACCGCCGTTGCAACCGACAACCTTGCCATCACTTGGCAGGGCAGTTGGCAGCAGGGTGGCCTATTGCTTGGTCGGGTGCCGCAAGAGTATCGCGTGCGTTACGGCGGGGTCGACTTGCCGATCACATCCACCGGCGAATTCCTACTTGGGTTACCGCGGGATGCCGAAAAGCAGATAGTGCTGGAGGTTGTCGCCCCTGGGAAAGCACCGACTACGCTAAATTTTGACGTCGCCACGCGTAGTTATGATATTCAACGCATCGAGGGTGTTCCCAGCGATCGCGTTATTCCTCCGGAGTCAGTATTAGCGAGAATCCGCAGTGAGGCCGGTGAAGTCGTCCGCGCTCGTTCACTGCGGGATAAAAGCGCAGTTTTTTTAGCCGGCTTTAAGCCGCCTATGCAGCGTCCCTTGACCGGCGTGTATGGTAGTCAGCGGGTGTATAACGGTGTGCCCAAAAATCCGCACTATGGGGTCGACTACGCAGCGCCGACGGGTGCCAAAGTGTTGGCGCCTGCGTCTGGCGTGGTCACGCTTGCGCACGACGATATGTTCTATTCGGGCGGTACGCTGATCGTAGACCACGGTCATGGTCTGAGTTCAAGTTTTCTGCATTTGAGCAAGATCTTGGTAGCGCAGGGCGATGCGATAACCCGTGGCCAAGAGATAGCCGAGGTCGGCGCGAGCGGTCGGGCTACTGGCCCTCACCTCGACTGGCGGATGAACTTACGCGATGTGCGCATTGACCCCCTGTTGGTGCTTCAGGCTTTACCCGCGCTAGACGAGTAAATAGGCTCACTCACTAGGCCAGTGGACGTAGCGATCCACGGCGATTTTCATTACACTATAGAGCTGCCCACAAAGTGAACATCATGGACAAAAAATTACTCAGCATTTTGGTCTGCCCACTCACTAAAGCGCCACTGGTCTATGACAAGGCAAATCAGGAGCTGGTGTGTGCCGCCAGCGGCCTGGCCTATCCAGTGCGCGATGGCATCCCGGTGATGCTTGAGTCCGAGGCAAGGTTGATGACCGCAGACGAAAAATTAAACAGGGTGTCGCCGGATGCTCGATAGAGCGGCGTGGCGAAAAATAACCGGAGAATTAGCCCATGAGTGATGCCCAAGTCAGTCTTTTTACGCGAATTATTAACCGCGAAATTCCGGCAGATATTGTGTATGAAGACGATCAATGCATCGTCATTAATGACATTGCACCTCAGGCGCCAGTACACATGTTGGTGATTCCGCGCAAACCGTTAGCCATGCTGGTCGATGCTGAGCCGGATGACAAAATGGTCATGGGGCATTTACTCTGGGTCGCCGGCGAGGTTGCGCGTTTGCGCGGTGTGGACGAGGCTTTTCGTCTGGTGATTAACAATGGCGCCGGTGCAGGACAGACGGTCTTTCATCTGCACTTTCATGTGCTCGGTAATACGCAGTTTGATGAAACAAATCTAGCTACCTTTTAACTCGAGCGTTGAGCTCACCAACTGGAACACATCATGAAGAGTGCTGATATTCGCAGTGCGTTTTTGGAGTATTTTGCCGGTCAACAACACCGTATCGTCGACAGCAGTAGTCTGGTGCCGGGCAACGATCCGACCCTGCTGTTCACCAACGCGGGGATGGTGCAGTTTAAAGATGTGTTTTTGGGCGCTGAGCAACGTGATTATCGCCGCGCGGTTTCCTCGCAGCGCTGCGTAAGAGCCGGAGGTAAGCACAATGACCTAGAAAATGTTGGCTACACAGCGCGTCACCACACGTTTTTTGAAATGCTCGGCAACTTCAGTTTTGGCGATTATTTCAAGCGAGATGCGATTCGCTTTGGTTGGGCATTTTTAACCGAGGTGCTGGGGTTGCCGAAGGAGCGGCTCTGGGTGACGGTTCACATCAGCGATGATGAGGCGGCGGCTATTTGGGTGGACGAGATTGGTATAGATCCGGCGCGTTTGTCGCGGCTGGACGAAGACAACTTTTGGCAGATGGGTGACACTGGGCCCTGCGGGCCTTGCACCGAAATATTTTGGGATCATGGTGATGATATTCCCGGCGGCCCCCCGGGGAGTGAAGACGATGATCTCGATCGCTACATCGAGATTTGGAATCTGGTGTTTATGCAGTATGAACGGGATGCAAACGGCAGTATGACGCCGCTTCCAAAGCCGTCGATTGATACCGGTATGGGGCTCGAGCGAATCGCCGCGGTAATGCAGGGCGTTCACAACAATTACGATATTGATCTCTTTCAACATCTGATCGCGGCGGCGGCGCGCATCATCGGTTGTGCCGACCTGCAGGAAAATTCGCTCAAAGTGGTTGCCGATCATATTCGATCCTGCGCCTTTTTGGTGGTCGATGGCGTTTTACCGGCTAACGAAGGTCGCGGTTATGTACTGCGTCGGATTCTGCGGCGAGCGTTGCGTCACGGGCATAGCCTGGGTGCTAAGGGGTTATTTTTTTACCGCTTGATTCCAGCTCTGGCCGAAGTAATGGGCGATGCCTACCCAGAACTTAGAGCACGGCAGGACGAATTGTCGTCCGTGATTCGCGCCGAGGAAGAACAGTTCGCGCGTACCTTGGACAAGGGGATGGGTGTGCTGGAGAGCGCACTGACTGACCTCTCAGGCGATACGCTGCCGGGTGAATTGATTTTTCAGCTCTACGATACCTATGGCTTTCCCACCGACCTGACCAACGACATTGCTCGCGAGCGCGGTCTTGCGATGGATATGGATGGCTATCAGCAATGCATGCAGCAGCAGCGGGATAGAGCGCGCGCGGCCAGTCAATTTGGCAGCGATGATATCGCTAGCATTCGCGTCGAGGGACGCACTGATTTTATCGGTTATCAGGTCCTCGCGGGGGATGGCGAAGTGCTTGCCCTGTATACCGCCGGCAATGCCATAGAGCGTGTTGAAGAGGGCTGTGAGATAATCGTGGTGCTTGATCAGTCGCCGTTTTATGCCGAGTCGGGCGGTCAGGTGGGCGATCGCGGACGCCTGACGGCGGAGAACGCCGAAATCGAGGTTTATAACTGTAAAAAGGCCGGCGATCACCACTTGCATTTTGCCCGGGTTATTTCGGGTCATCTGGCGGTGGGTGAGCGCGTTGCCGCATCGGTGGACGCTACATCGAGGGCTGCTACCTGCAGTAACCATTCGGCCACCCATTTATTGCACGCCGCGTTGCAAGAAGTGCTCGGCGAGCACGTCCATCAACGAGGGTCGCTGGTCGACAGCCAGCGTCTGCGGTTTGATTTTTCGCATGCCGAGTCGGTGACCAGTGATCAATTGCGCGCGGTCGAGCGCAGTATGAACGCCTATATCTTCGCCAACACTGTGGTCGAAACCGATGAAATGGCGATGGAGCAGGCCCAAGATCTCGGTGCTATGGCGCTGTTCGGCGAAAAGTACGGCGATGTGGTACGGGTGGTGCGGATTGGCGGGGAGTACTCGTTGGAACTTTGCGGCGGTACCCACGTGCAGCGTACCGGCGAAATTGGCACCGTGCGTATCCTCGCTGAGTCTAGTGTAGCCTCTGGGGTGCGGCGGGTCGAAGCGGTCAGTGGCGATAGGGCTCTGGCGTATGCCCATCGCGCCGAGGTGATTCTGGAGGATGCAGCCGGGGCATTGCGGGCCTCAAGGGATACTGTTGGCGAGCGAGTGCGCTCGCTGGTGGATGAAAATAAACGGCTACACAGAGATATTCAAGCGCTACAAACTAAGCTAGCGGATGCGTCGGGAAGCGACTTAATGGCCAATCTGCGCGAGATTAATGGTGTCTCAGTGCTGGTCTCACTGATCGAAGGCGCCAATGCTAAGGCGCTGCGAGGCGTGGCCGATCAGGTACGTTCAAAGATAGAGCGGGGCGTGTTCGTGCTGGCTGCTATAGAGGGTGACAGGGCGGCGTTGGTGGCAGGCGTGACACGCAACCTCACGGAGACGATCAAGGCCGGTGATCTGTTTAAACACATTGCCGACCAAACCGACGGCAAGGGCGGCGGGCGGCCAGATATGGCGCAGGGATCGGTCGGCGATGTCGTCGCACTGCCTGCGGCCTTGGAGTCGGTGCACGGTTGGATTGCGCAGCGGTTGACGTAACTTAAAGGGTTTTTGACACTCGATAGATTGATAACTAACGACACATACGGAACAACATGGCATTACTGGTACAGAAATACGGTGGCACCTCGGTAGGCTCGATCGTGCGGATACAGGCGGTGGCCGAAAAAGTGGCCTTGGCGCACGCGCAGGGGCAGCAGTTGGTGGTCACGCTGTCGGCAATGAGCGGTGAGACCAACCGTTTGATAGCGTTGGCGGGCGAATTACATGATAAACCGAGTGCACGAGAGATGGATGTGCTGGTGTCTACTGGCGAGCAGGTGACGATTGCACTGTTGTGTATTGCCTTAGAAAAGCTCGGTGTAGATGCGCGCTCTTACACTGGTGGGCAGGTGACCATTTTGACCGACAGTGCCCACGGCAAGGCGCGTATTCAGGATATTGATGGCCATCGGATCCATGCCGATCTCGCGGCGGGTCGAGTGGTGGTGGTCGCAGGTTTTCAGGGCATTGATGGCGACGGCAATATTACCACGTTGGGTCGCGGTGGTTCCGATACCACGGCAGTGGCTCTAGCTGCGGTACTCAAGGCCGATGAATGTCAAATCTATACCGATGTCGACGGCGTTTATACTACCGATCCGCGGGTGGTGTCGGAGGCCCGACGATTGGATGCAATCACCTTTGAAGAAATGATTGAAATGGCCAGTCAGGGGTCGAAGGTATTACAAATTCGGGCTGTGGAGTTTGCCGGAAAATACGCCGTACCTCTGCGTGTTATGTCGAGTTTTGTCGACGGCCCAGGGACCCTTATTACTTTTGAGGATGATGAACACATGGAAAAGCCGGTAGTTTCAGGCATCGCGTTCAACCGCGATGAAGCGAAGTTGACCATACGAGGTATACCCGACCAGCCCGGCGTGGCAGCAAAAGTACTCGGGCCGATCAGCGAGGCAAACATTGAGGTTGATGTTATTGTCCAGAATGTTGCTAGAGACAATTCGGCGTCGATTACGTTTACGGTGCACCGCAATGATCTTGATCAAACAGAGCTTTTATTGCGCGCCATAGCCGATGAATTGGGCGCCGAAGCGGTTCATGCCGACAGCAAAATCGCCAAGGTGTCGATTGTTGGCGTCGGTATGCGTTCGCATGCAGGGGTGGCCGCTCGAATGTTTGAATGCCTTGCGAGCGAGGGTATTAATATTCAATTGATCACGACGTCGGAAATAAAAATAGCGGTGGTGATTGAGGAGCGTTATTTAGAGTTGGCGGTCAGGGCGCTGCACGCTAAGTACGAGTTAGACGTTCAAACCTGATTTCTTTAAGGTTTAAAATGCTACATGCCTCTCACTTTGGCAATATAAGTGTGCTACTACTTTTTGTATAGTACGTTTTAGGATAAGATACTTTTATTGGACGGTATAATGAGTGTCTACCCTGACAAGGGAGATGTCTAGGAAGTACTATTTCGTAAATGCAAGGGTAGATTGCTCGGAGATTGTTATGTTGATACTTACCAGAAGGGTAGGTGAGACCTTGGTGATTGGTGACGAAGTGTTAGTCACAGTGTTGGGTGTGCGTGGAAATCAGGTCAGAATTGGCGTCAACGCACCTAAGGATGTGGCTGTTCATCGTGAAGAAATTTATCAGCGAATCCAATCTGAGAAAAGTGCTTCCTTAGATACTGAAGGCAACGTTTAGCATTG
>DDJS01000121.1:0-9408 GCA_002339165.1 Cellvibrionales bacterium UBA2618
GTGCGACAAGCACCGTAAACCAGTATGCTGCTGGTGGTATATGCAACATAATCCTAGCCTCCATACTGGAATATTGAATCTATTTTTGAGCGTTTAACGCTGACTGTGTCGGATGAATCTTGGCGCTATTGGGAGTGGAAAAAGTCTATTCTGGCAAGTGTAAAAAAATTAAATACATTTATAACTGAATTCAGAATAGACAGATAATTAGCAAGGACCGAAATTTAATCAATCTGAGGTTTGTTGAGGCGCTCCATTACTTTATCGCTGGGCTGACCAAGACTAGACGAGCATGATCACCGCGCGCAGCGACACCTCAGTCATTATTTGTTATACGCTCGGTTTAGCCCGATGCGCTTGGTGACCTTAAACCATCCTGCAGGTACACTGGCTGCTATGCAAAGATCTATATTTATCGCTCTGGTTTGGGGCCTTTTAAATGTGCCCACCGTGGCATTCGCGCAGGCTCACTATCAGCCGTTGCCATTCGCCGACATGAACCCGCTGACCATGCACTACGGCAGCCCGCGGTCGACCTCCCCAGCAGCGCTCAACCGCGGCCAATGGCAGTGGCAGTGGGGTTTGGATGTTGGCAACACAGTGCACCTACAGGGGTCGCCTGAAAGCGCCGAGCAATTGTTGATCGACGCTGAGACCCAACGCCATGTGGCGATGTTTGAGTATGGCTTGCGCGACCATTGGAACCTATTGCTCGAAGTCCCCTACGTGCGCCATAGCGGCGGCACGCTGGACGGTTTTATTGACGATTTTCATGGCGCTCTAGGATTCCCATCCGGCCCGCGCGCCAGTCGCAACGCCGACGATTTTGCGCTGACCTACCGCCGTGGACAGGCGCGGTTGATCGACGTCGATCAACCGCAATCAGGGTTGGGCGATATTTCACTGTCGTTGATCCGCGATTTTTCGAGTCATCGGCACGATCAATTGAGTGCCGGCCTACGGCTTGAATTCGCCACCGGCGACGCCGACGACTTGAGCGGTTCGGGCACCTTTGATGTCGCGCTCTGGGCATCGGCCTCCAAGCGCCTATTTGGTGATGTATCGCACTTTGCCTCGCTGGCCGCGGTGGCGATCGAGAACAGTGGCGGGCTGATGGCGAATATGCGCAATAGCGTCTACGGCACCGTGCGTTATGGCTTGGCGTGGCGCTACAGTCAACGGTTAGAATTTAAAGCGCAGTTGGACGCGCGCAGCGCGATTTACAGTCATAGTCGAATGCGTGCACTGGGGCACTCGACCGCAGCCAGTATCGGCGGCACCCTGCATCTGCCGAGTGGCTATGCGCTGGATATTGCGGTGATCGAAGACATCGATGTGGGCACCGCGCCCGACGTGGTTTTTCAGTTGGCGCTGCGCCGGCGTTGGGGCGCACACTAGAGCGTTTTGCCGCCCGCGACGCGCGACTGCAGGAGCGGCGTTCGCCGACTGCATCAACCGGTGCATAAACAAGTTGTGGGTCTGCGCTTAGAAAGGTAAAATCCGCGACCTTTGAGTCCCCAGTAAATTCCTACACAGCAAGCCGCAACCACAGATACCGGAGATTGTTTCATGGCGAGTGAACAGACCCTTTCGATTATTAAGCCCGATGCCGTAGCAAAAAATGCGGTTGGACAAATTTTAAGCCGCTTCGAGGCCGCTGGCTTGAAGATTATCGCCTGCAAAATGCAGCAACTGAGCACCGAACAGGCCGAGGGATTTTATGCCGAGCACAGCGAGCGCCCGTTCTTTAAGGATTTGGTCGCGTTCATGACCTCTGGGCCAGTGTCGGTACAGGTTTTAACCGGCGAAAATGCTATTATGACCAACCGCGATCTGATGGGTGCAACCAACCCGAAAGAGGCTGCGGCCGGCACCATTCGCGCTGACTTTGCCGAATCTATCGATGCCAACGCGGTACATGGGTCAGATTCGTCGACCTCTGCGGCACGAGAGATCGCCTACTTTTTCAACGATAGCGAGATTTGCGCTCGTTAAATACGGAGATAATAGGGGTTTATGTCCCTAGAGCCAGCGAGCAGTTTAGCCACCCCAGAGGTTGATAAGATCAATCTGATGGGTCTCTCCGCCTCCGGTCTTGGCGATCTCTTTGAGCAGATGGGTGAAAAGCGTTTTCGCGGCACTCAGATCCTCAAGTGGATTCACCAGATGGGGGTCTGCGATCTCGATCAAATGACCAACCTGTCGAGACCCTTGCGTGCGCGTTTGGCGGCGGTAGGCGAAGTGCGCGTGCCCGAAGTGGTCAGTTGCCAGGACTCGGTCGACGGCACCCGCAAGTGGCTGATCCGCATGGACGGCGGCAGTTGTATTGAAATGGTCTATATTCCCGAGCGCGAGCGCGGCACCCTGTGCGTTTCGTCGCAGATCGGTTGTGCGTTGGATTGCGCCTTTTGCGCCACCGGCAAACAGGGTTTTAACCGCGACCTGACCGCAGCGGAAATTATCGGTCAGGTCTGGATCGCCGCAGACTCGTTTAACCAGTTCGAAACCGCCGCGCCGCGCCGCGTAACCAACGTGGTGATGATGGGCATGGGCGAGCCGCTGATGAATTTAGACAACGTCGTCGACGCCATGAATCTCATGCTCGACGACAACGCTTACGGACTGTCCAAGCGCCGGGTAACACTGAGCACCGCCGGAGTGGTGCCGGCGCTGGAAAAGCTTGGCGATGTTGCCGACGTTTCACTAGCGATCTCACTGCACGCGCCAAATGATGAATTACGCAACCAGCTGGTGCCGATCAATCGCAAGTACTCGCTCGATCAGTTTATCGCCAGCGCGCAGCGTTATCTCGAAAAAATGCCCGATAAGCGCCGCAAAATCACCGTCGAATACACCCTTATGGATCGGGTCAACGACCGCAGCGAACACGCCCGCGAATTAGCCGTTTTACTCCGCGAGCTACCTTGCAAAATCAACCTAATTCCGTTTAACCCATTCCCCGGTTCCGAGTTCAAGCGGGTCACCAATACCGCGCTCAATCGCTTTAGGGACATTCTCCATGGGGAGGGTTACACTGTGACTGTGCGCACCACTCGTGGCGACGATATCGCCGCCGCTTGTGGCCAATTGGCCGGTCAGGTGAACGATAAAACACGTCGTCAAGAGCGCTACAAAAAGCGCCTTGAAGAGCAGCAGATCGTCAAGGTGATTGGCTAGGGTCATAGCGCTAAAACGCGGTCTAAAGTATCGCCGCGTCGATGCGGGTCACCGACAATCCAATACAACCCAACAGGCAGAATCGTAGCGTAACCGATGTTTAGCGAAACTCCCATAGTGCGGCGCAAATCGCGACAGATCATGGTCGGCAACGTGCCGGTGGGTGGCGATGCGCCGATTTCGGTGCAGAGCATGACCAATACCAGCACCGGGGATGTGGCCGCGACAGTGGCGCAGATCGAGTCGATCCAGAAGGCCGGCGCAGATATCGTGCGGGTTTCGGTGCCATCGATGGAAGAGGCCGAGGCGTTTGGCGCGATCCGCAAACGGGTCAGTGTGCCATTGGTAGCGGATATTCACTTCGACCACAAAATTGCGCTGCGGGTGGCCGATCTCGGGGTCGATTGCCTGCGCATAAATCCCGGCAATATCTCCCGAGAGGACCGTTTGCGCGAGGTGATTGCCAAGGCCCGCGATCTACAGATTCCAATCCGTATCGGCGTCAACGCCGGGTCCCTCGGCAAAGATCTATTGCGCAAGTACAAGGAACCCACGGCAGCAGCCATGGTCGAATCGGCGATGCGCAACGTCGACTTGCTGGATAAATACGATTTTCAAGACTTTAAGGTCAGCGTCAAAGCGTCGGATATTTTTATGGCGGTAGAGGCGTACCGCTCTTTGGCAACAAAAATAGAGCAACCGCTGCACCTCGGCATCACCGAGGCCGGCGGGCTGCGTTCGGGCACTGTCAAGTCGGCGATTGGTATCGGCGCCCTGCTGTTAGACGGCATTGGTGATACCCTGCGCATCTCGCTGGCCGCGGACCCCGCCGAGGAGGCTCGGGTTGCTTGGGACATGCTGCGTAGCTTGCGCCTGCGTAGCAAGGGCATTCACTTTATTGCCTGCCCGAGCTGCTCGCGACAAAATTTTGACGTGATCAAGACGGTGAATGCGCTGGAGACGCGTCTTGAAGATATTACCGTGCCCATGGATGTGTCGATTATCGGTTGCATTGTCAATGGCCCGGGCGAGGCCAAAGAATCTGATTTTGGCCTGACCGGTGGCGATCCGGCAAATCTGGTTTACATCGACGGCATGCCAGACCACAAGATTGGGCAGGATGGTTTGATCGATCGCTTAGAGCGCGAGATCCGCGCCAAGGCGGCCTCCAAACAGCAACAGATGGATGCCGACGCCAAGGACATTATCGCCAAGGCTTGATGCCGATGGCGGTCCACGGATGGGCTTGTTTGCCAATAGCCGTGTTAACGAACAGCAATATCAGCCAATAACAATTGAGATGAGTAGATGAAGATCCAGTCGATCCGGGGCATGAACGATATTCTCCCGGAACAGTCCGCCATCTGGCAATACCTCGAACACACCTTGGCCGAGGTGATGGCGGCTTACGCCTATCGAGAAATACGTTTGCCGATTCTCGAGCAGAGCGAGCTATTCAAACGCTCGATTGGTAGCGTCACCGACATCGTCGAAAAAGAAATGTACAGTTTTGAGGACCGCAATGGCGACAACCTCAGCCTGCGACCCGAGGGCACCGCGGGTTGCGTGCGCGCCTGTATCCAGCAGGGTCTGCTGCACAACCAAACGCAGAGGCTTTGGTATCAGGGGCCAATGTTTCGTCATGAGCGCCCACAGAAAGGCCGTCTGCGCCAGTTTCATCAGTTGGGCGTGGAGGCGTTTGGCTTCGCAGGGCCGGACATCGATGCCGAGCTACTGATATTGACCGCGCGCCTATGGCGCCAGCTAGGGGTCGATCAGGCCCTCACACTACAAATTAACTCGCTCGGCGAAGCGGCGGATCGGGCGCGCTATCGCGAAGCGCTGACCGAGTATCTTGGCGATCGGCACGAGCAGTTAGACGAAGACAGTCAGCGGCGCTTGCAGAGCAACCCGCTACGCATTCTCGACAGCAAAAACCCGGCCACTCAGGCGTTGCTCAAAGATGCACCGACGCTAGATCAATACATCGACGCTCCTTCGCAAGCGCATTTTTCCGAGCTTCGCGCGCTGCTCGACGCCGCTGGCGTACGCTATCAAATTAATCCTCGGTTAGTGCGTGGGTTAGACTATTATTCGAAGACGGTGTTCGAGTGGGTGACCGATGCGCTCGGCGCGCAGGGAACGGTTTGCGCTGGCGGCCGCTACGATGGCCTGGTCGAACAGATCGGAGGCAAGCCCTGCACCGGCGTTGGTTTTGCTCTCGGAATGGAAAGGCTGCTGTTGTTGCTTGACGCCTTGGACGCTGTCCCCGATAGTGTCGGTCGTCAAGTCGACGTGTACCTTGTAGCGGTCGGCGATGTCGCCGCCCAGGCATCGGCCACTGCCGAGCAATTGCGCAGCGCGTTTTCCGGATTGCGGGTGGAGCAACACTGCGCCGGCGGCAGTTTTAAAGCGCAGTTAAAGAAGGCCGACAAAAGCGGCGCCAAAATCGCTGTAATCCTTGGCGAAGACGAGTGCGCCAGCGGCAATTTTGGCATCAAGTATTTGCGCGAAAAGCGCGCCCAAGAGACGGTTGGTCAGGATCGACTGATCAGCAGTTTAGCAACTATTTTTAGTTAAGTGAGGAGTACCTGTGGCAGAACATGAAACTGAAGAAGAACAAATCGAAGCGCTGAAGCGATGGTGGGCTGAATTCGGCAATCGGGTCATGTTGGTGCTGGCGCTGGTTGTCTGCAGTTACGGCGGCTGGCAATACGTTGACCAGCAACAGCGCGAACGCGCTGAGATTGCCTCCAACGACTATTCCGACATGCTCGACCTACTCGATCAACAACCCCTCGGCACAGCGCTCGAAACGGCGGTCGGCGAGAAGATAGTGAACGCCGCGCAGGACCTTAAAAGCCAACATGAAAACTCTGGCTATGCCCACTTAGGGGCATTGGCAGCCGCGCGAGTAGCGGTTGAACAAGGCGATTTAGACACCGCCGCCAGCGAATTACAATGGGCGTTGGAGCATAACCCAGATACCATTAAAGAGCGCGTGGTGCGACTGCGATTGGCCCGAGTTGAGGCGGCGCGAGGTAATTTCGACACTGCCCTCTCGCTGGTCCAGGGGATCGATCCCGGCGCGCTAAAGTCGCTCTACGAAGAAGCCAAGGGCGATTTTTACGCCCAACAGGGGAATGCGGCGGCGGCGTTGACCGCCTATGAGGCGGCAATGGCATCGAACGACTCACGCGACAACGTGATCGCCAGCGTGTTGCAAATGAAACTCGATCAAGTGTCCGTTAGTCGCGAACCGTCGATGCCAGCCGATGAGGGTTCGGAGAGTCAAGAGATGGCCGCCGGTGCCGATGACGACGCCGCGCCTGATGCTGACGAAGGCGAGGCGGAGAGTACCCCATGATGCGCATTCCAGCTTGGCTTCAGATAGCGCTAGCGGCAACCCTGATATCCGGCTGTAGCTGGTTTGGGGATGACGACGATAACGAGATTCAACCAGCCGAACTCGAATCTTTCACCGAGCAGGTTGATCTCAAGCGGGTGTGGTCTAAATCTGTCGGTAGCTCCGACCAAAAATTCTGGCGCAGTCTCAGACCGAGCGCCAGCGACGAGGTGGTCTATGCTGCTAACCACCAAGGCAAGGTTAGCGCTCTAGCGATAGCCGACGGCCGGCAGTTGTGGCGCACCGACCTCGAAATCGGCTTATCGGGGGGCGTAGGCTACGGCGCTGGGATGGTCATGGTCGGCAGCATCGAGGGCGAGGTGTATGCGCTGGATGCCGACGACGGCAGGGTAATGTGGTCGAGCCAACTGAGTTCTGAAGTACTCACCAGCCCGCAGAGCAACGGCGAGGTCGTGGTGGTGCAAACCATCGACGACAAAATTTATGCGCTGGACGCCGCCACCGGCGAAGAGCGCTGGCAACACGATGGCGACGCGCCGATCCTGTCGGTGCGCGGCACCAGCAGCGCGCTGGTCACCGATACTATGGTACTTGCTGGATTTGATTCCGGCAAACTGATCGCCTTCAACCCAGAAAACGGCGCTCTGATCTGGGAGGCGCGTCTGGCGCTGCCCAAGGGTCGCACCGAACTCGAGCGAATGGTGGATATCGACGGCGACCCACTGCTTGTGGGTGATGTCATTTACGCGGTCAGCTATCAAGGACGGGTCGGCGCGATTACCCGTGGCACCGGTCGCAACCTGTGGTTTCAAGATAGCTCTTCGCACCAATCCCCAGCGCACGGCCAAGAACAAATTTACGTGACCGAAGCCGACGACACCATGCGCGCCTTTCAGGCCGGTAGTGGCCGACCGGTGTGGGCTAATGAGCAATTATTTTTGCGCCGACTGACCGCACCAACGGTGTTTGGTTCGACCGTCGCGGTGGCCGATGCAGAAGGTTATTTACACCTTTTAGATTCCGTTGACGGACATTTCGTCGGGCGTACCAAAGTCGATGGCAGCGGCGTTGCCGCAACCATGCTCAGTCGCTCGGATCGCCTCATCGTTCAGGCCAACGACGGCTCGCTTACCGCCTACCGCATCGAGGCTCGTTAATGACCACCACAGCATCCGGACTACCGAGGTCAACAACCGCGGTTTTTTTTAACCGATGATTCCGGTCATCGCCTTAGTCGGCCGGCCGAACGTTGGCAAATCGACGCTGTTCAATCGACTCACCCGCAGTCGCGATGCGCTGGTGGCTAACTATTCGGGCCTCACCCGAGATCGCAAGTACGGCGATGGCGAGATGTTTGATCGCCGCTTTATGGTCATCGATACCGGCGGCATTAGCGGCGAAGAAGAAGGCATCGACGTCGAGATGGCCGAGCAGTCACTGCTGGCGATGGACGAGGCCGATGTGGTGCTGTTTATCGTCGACTGCCGCTCTGGCATCGTCTCTGCGGACTACATGATCGCGGAAAAATTACGGCGTAAAAACCGCTTGGTTTACTTGGTCGCCAACAAGATTGATGGCCTCGATCCGGCAGCCGCGCTGGCAGATTTTTATCAGCTGGGATTCGCCGGCATGTTCGCCACCACCGCAACCCACGGACGCGGTGTGCGCTCGATGATGGAGGAGGTGCTGACCGCGTTTGAGGTGCCCAGCGATAACGCCGATGACCGCACCGACAGCATCAAGATCGGTGTTGTCGGGCGGCCCAACGTCGGCAAGTCAACACTGGTAAACCGCCTGCTCGGCGAGGATCGGGTGGTGGTGTTTGACCAACCGGGAACCACCCGCGACAGCGTCTATATCGACTTTGAACGCCGTGGCCAAAACTACACCCTGATCGATACCGCTGGGGTGCGCAAGCGCAAAAACATCAAATTGGCGATTGAAAAGTTTTCCATCGTCAAGACCCTTCAAGCCATCGACGACGCCAACGTGGTGGTATTGATGATCGATGCCCAAGAGGGATTGGTAGAACAAGATTTACACCTCATCGGCTCGGTGATCGACGCTGGGCGCGGACTGGTGATTGGGATCAACAAGTGGGATGGCCTCGAACCGCAGCACCGCGATCACATCAAGGTCGAGATCAAGCGCCGTCTGATATTTGCCGATTTTGCCAAGGTCCACTTTATCTCCGCACTGCACGGCACCGGAGTTGGCAATCTGTACGATTCGATCGGGGCCGCCTACTCCGCGGCCACTGACACCCTGAGTGCCTCGCGCCTGACCAAAGTCCTGGAGGGCGCAGTTGAAGATCACCAACCGCCAATGGTTCATGGTCGACGCGTTAAATTGCGGTTTGCCCACGCCGGTGGTCGCAACCCACCAGTGATCATTATTCACGGCAATCAAACCGACGCGGTGCCGGCCCAGTACACGCGCTATTTAGAGAAGATTTTTCGCCGCGAACTCGGGCTTCAAGGTACGCCAGTGCGGGTCGAGTATCGTACCGGCGACAACCCCTACAAGCACAAGGCGGTTGCCGCCGGCGACCGGCAGGGAATGAAGCGCAAAAAAATCGTCAAGTACAGCAAACGCAACGATTAAACCTCCCCTCGCGAGTACGGCGAGCGCAGGTGGCAGCTGGTCTACGGCCGGCCCTCGTCCAGAAGAGTCAATGCGGTGGTGTCGGTGACCGCAAACACTATCTCACCATCGCCGACCTGCGCCTTTAACTGATCGCCGCTGCGCACCCCTTTTACCGATTTGACAACCGCGCCCTGGCCATTGCGGACGATGGCATAGCCACGAGCGACAGTCTTTAGCGGACTCACCGCGTCAAGTAGGTGGGCGGTTTGGGTGTAGCG
>DDJS01000121.1:9802-14310 GCA_002339165.1 Cellvibrionales bacterium UBA2618
AGGCTGTCTTTATGAGCATTCACGGCAAAGTGCGGATGCTGGCGCTGAACACGGCTGTGCAGCGCTGCAAGCTGCAATTGGCGGCGTTCTAACGACAGGGTCTGGGCGCGCAGTAACCGCCCTGTAAGGTGCTCAAGATGGCGGCGCTGCTCACCAAGGCGCTGGCCTGGATGGCGTAGTCGTTGGCTCAAAAAATCATTGCGTTGTTGCAGGTCACGAATTCGCCGACCGATGGCGTCGGCCAATTGAGCCCGCAAAGCTTTAAACTGGCGGTCGATCTCAACCCTGTCAGGGCTCAGTAGTTCGGCCGCTGCCGAGGGCGTCGCCGCGCGATGATCGGCGACAAAATCAGCAATCGTGACATCGATTTCATGGCCCACGGCGCTGACGATTGGCAATCGACTGGCAAAGATCGCACGGGCCACCGATTCTTCATTAAAACACCACAGGTCCTCCAGCGATCCGCCACCGCGAGTGACGAGTAAAACATCACAGCGGGCATCGCGGTTAGCGCGCTGAATGGCGTCGACCAGTTGGCCCGCAGCTTGCTCGCCCTGCACCAATGATGGATAAATACTGACCGCTGTGGACGGAAATCGTCGCGCCAATACCGCCAAAACATCCTTGATTGCAGCGCCGCTCGGCGACGTAATCACACCGATACGGGCGATCGATGTGGGCAGTGGTTGACGATGTTGCGTATCGAACAGGCCCTCGTCGCTCAGGCGCGCTTTAAGTTGCTCAAACTGGCGTTGCAGAGCGCCGCTGCCGGCCTCTTCCATGTGCTCGATAATTAATTGAAACTCGCCGCGGCCCTCGTAAAGACCGGCCTTGCAGCGCACCAATACCTGCATACCATTGCTCGGCGCAAAGCGCACCCGCGCCTGGCTATTGCGAAACATGGCGCAGCGCACCTGGGCGCTGGAGTCCTTGAGGGTCAGGTACCAGTGGCCAGAGCCGGGGCGCGCCAAGTTGGAGATTTCACCCTCGATCCAAAGCATCGACAGGTTCTGTTCGAGTAACTGGCGGACGCTGCGATTAAGCTGGCTAACGCTAAGTACACGACGCTCGGTAGAGGTATTATTCATGTTTACAGTATAGGCTGCCGAGGGGGCATAAGTCACCGCTTTAGAGCCGCGATAGAACTCGAAAAAAGCGTTAAATCAATTATTTAACTAACCCGCTGCGAAGCCAAATAATTGTTTACCTAGGCGCTACGGCTAAACTATAATGGCGTGCTTACTTTTTAAAATCACTGTAGAGGTAGGCGTCTACCATGTTACGTATCACTCACGAAGCCCTAACCTTTGACGATGTCTTGTTGGTACCCAGCTATTCTGAGGTCACCGCCAAAGACGTATCGTTACACTCGCCGTTGACGCGCTCAATTAACATGCGTATCCCGCTGTTGTCCGCCGCCATGGACACGGTGACCGAATCGCGTCTAGCCATCGCCATCGCCCAAGAAGGTGGCATCGGCATCGTCCACAAGAGCATGAGTATCGAGCAGCAAGCGCGCGAAGTTTGGGCGGTAAAAAAATACGAAAGTGGCGTGGTAAAAAATCCGTTTACCATCGACGCGTCGGCGACGCTTAGGGATCTTCATGCCTTTACCCAAGCGAACAATATCTCCGGCGTACCGATACTCGACAACGGCGATCTAGTCGGCATCGTAACCCGCAGAGACGTGCGCTTTGCCACTGATATGGATGCCTTAGTGACCTCGGTGATGACGCCTAAAGAGCGCCTTATCACGGTCAAAGAAGGCACTAGCGCGGATCAGGTTCGCGCGCTGTTTCAGCAACATCGCATCGAAAAGGTGTTGGTAGTGAACGACGATTTTGCCCTAAAGGGGTTGATCACAGTGACCGACATCGACAAGGCCGAGCAGTATCCTGATGCCTGTAAAGACGATCAAGGCAGCTTGAGAGTCGGAGCCTCGGTCGGGGTGGGCGAGGATGCCGACGAACGCATCGCGGCACTGGTAAAAGCCAATGTCGACGTGCTGGTGGTCGATACCGCTCACGGTCACTCGATGAATGTGCTCAATCGTGTGCGCTGGATCAAACAGCACTACCCCGACGTTCAAGTCATCGGTGGTAATATTGCCACCGCCGACGGTGCACGAGCCCTGGCAGAGGCTGGTGCGGATGCAGTCAAAGTGGGTATTGGCCCAGGTTCAATCTGCACCACGCGTATCGTTACCGGCATCGGCGTACCACAAATTTCAGCGATTGCAGCGGCGGTAGAAGCGCTAGATGGCACCGGTATTCCAGTCATCGCCGATGGCGGCATTCGGTTTTCCGGTGACATGGCCAAGGCAATAGCCGCCGGCGCCAGCTCGGTGATGATGGGCTCTATGTTGGCGGGCACCGAAGAGGCCCCAGGTGAGATCGAGATTTATCAGGGCCGCTCGTATAAGTCATACCGAGGTATGGGTTCGATGGGTGCCATGTCGCGCATTCAAGGATCCAGCGACCGCTATTTTCAAGACGCCAACGCCGGCACCGAAAAATTGGTGCCCGAAGGTATCGAGGGACGGGTGCCATACAAAGGCCCATTGACCTCAATTATTCACCAGATGACCGGTGGGCTGCGCTCGGCCATGGGTTATACCGGTTGTACCACGATCGAGGAAATGCGCACCCGCCCAGAGTTTGTGCGAGTCACCTCGGCCGGCATTGGCGAAAGCCATGTGCACGATGTACACATTACCAAAGAGGCACCCAACTATCCGGTAAGCGGTGGTTGATCGACCCGCCCTTTGAACGTTAAAGGGTCGCCGTGGGCGGCCCTTTTTAGTTGCTGTAGAAGCTGTTTCCAAAACCACCACAACGCGCCGCGCCCAGCGACAACACAATGGGCAAGAGATAAGGGTAGAGCATGAACGACCTGCAAGCTGAAAAGATTCTAATTCTTGATTTTGGCTCCCAGTACACCCAGTTGATCGGGCGGCGAATACGCGAAAATGGGGTGTTTTGTGAAATTAGGGCGTGGGATATTAGCGCCGAGGAATTGCGCGAATACGACCCACGCGGGGTGATTCTCTCCGGCGGACCAGAGTCGGTCACCGGCGGCGATAGCGCGCCGCGAGCGCCGGATGCGCTGTTTCAAATGGGCGTGCCAGTGCTGGGTATTTGCTACGGGATGCAGACCATGGCCAGCCAGTTGGGCGGTCGTGTCGACACCTCGGATATGCGCGAGTTTGGCTATGCCCAAGTAGTCGTTGAGGGTCCGTCGCCACTGCTACAAGACATCACCGATCACGTCGGCGCCGATGGCGAGTCGCTGTTGGACGTATGGATGAGCCACGGCGATAAGGTGGCAACGATGCCCGACGGTTTCGAGCTGATGGCGTCGACCGCGTCCTGCCCTATCGCTGGTATGGCTGACAGTAAACGACATTTTTATGGTATCCAGTTTCACCCAGAGGTCACCCACACGCTGCAGGGTGAGCAGATTTTTCAGCGCTTTGTCCTCGACATCTGTAACTGTCCGGTGCGCTGGACAGCAGCGGCCATTATCGATGACCAAATTGCCCGCGTCAGGGCGCAGGTCGGCGACAGTCATGTATTGCTGGGCCTCTCCGGAGGCGTCGATTCGTCGGTCGTAGCAGCACTGCTTCACCGCGCGATTGGTGATCGATTGACCTGCGTATTTGTCGACAACGGCCTGCTGCGCAAAAACGAGGGCGATATGGTGATGGAGATGTTCGCCAAAAATATGGGCGTCAAGGTCATTCGCGCCAACGCCCAGGATAAATTTTTAGATCGGCTGGTAGGCGTCGAGGACCCGGAACAAAAGCGTAAATTGATCGGCAATACCTTTATCGAGGTGTTCGAGCAAGAGTCGCAAAAAATCGACAACGTGCAATTTTTGGCTCAGGGTACCATTTATCCTGATGTCATCGAGTCGGCGGCGTCCAAGACCGGCAAGGCCCACGTGATTAAATCCCATCATAACGTCGGCGGCTTGCCCGACGATATGGCGCTAAAGCTGGTCGAACCGCTGCGCGAATTGTTTAAGGACGAGGTGCGCAAGATTGGCGTCGAGCTAGGGCTGCCCCACGACATGGTCTATCGCCATCCATTCCCAGGTCCCGGTCTCGGCGTGCGTATTTTAGGCGAGGTCAAAAAGCACTATGCGGATATTTTGCGTGAGGCCGATGCGATCTTTATGGAAGAATTACACACCTCGGGTTGGTACCAAAAGACCAGCCAGGCGTTCGCCGTGTTTGTGCCGGTTAAATCCGTCGGCGTGGTTGGCGATGGCCGCCGCTACGCCTGGGTTATTGCGCTGCGGGCGGTGGAGACCGTCGACTTTATGACCGCGCGCTGGGCCCACCTACCCTACGACTTGCTAGAGCGCGTCTCGGGGCGGATCATCAACGAGATCGCCGAGGTCTCACGGGTCACCTACGACATTTCCAGCAAGCCGCCAGCGACTATTGAGTGGGAGTAGTTATTTATGTATAAGTCTTTGATTTAATTATATTAATTACTTACACA
>DDJS01000053.1:0-2499 GCA_002339165.1 Cellvibrionales bacterium UBA2618
ATTCGGCCTCTAGACTATGACATTTGACCTCTCAACTATGACAACGGACACAAAGCCTTTTAAATTGGCGTGGTTTATCTAGCGACTGTAGCATCGGATACGCTTTAAATGCGAATAGAATCGATGCGATTTTGGGCCTCTTTAATGGCATATCTTACGAGGCAGATAACGGCGCAGTATCTCCGAGTTCTGCGCTATATTTTGATATTGAATGGATGCCAGTAACTCGTAATAGCCTAATTACAGTAGCATAATTGCAATAGCACAATTTAAAGGGTAGTGGCCTAAATCAAAAAATCAACTGCCCGCCTTAGACGCCAAACACAACAAATCTGCAAAGCGTTTAGCGGCGTAAAAAATCACTCAAGATGTGAAACACACGGATATTTTTAGGTGATAAAAATTCACAGTAATCTTACAAACCGGAGTTTTTTTTCGGCCAGTCATAGCGGTGAACCCACGGGTACGCTTAACGCGTCCATTGGCGACACTCTTCATAGTAACTTGTAAAATTGTTGCGCTTTGAGCCATTCACAGGTCTGAAGTCAGAAACGTATTGGCTCTCATAAACGTCAAGCGCGCGCATATGAGCGTCTTCACCCGTGGCAAGCGCAAGCGCTATTTTGCGGCAATCCATCCGTTTATTTTTCTCGGCGCACGCTGTTACCAGCGTCAGTAAGCATAGGGTAAATAGGATTTTATTGATGGCCACAGAACGAATACCTCAACTGTTTTTGGATTTTGCGCCAAAAGCGCGCACTCAGAACTAAAGAAATTGATACATAACGTAACAGTCTACGTCTCTTAGCTGCCGATGCTGATAACCCTTGGGTATCGTACCAATTATTTGATACCCCAAGGTTTTCCATAGGTGTACCGCAGCCACCTTGGTCGAGACCACAGAATTAAACTGCATCGCCTCAAACCCAAGCTCTTTGGCGATTGCTTGCAAATGCTCACAGAGCCTTTTAGCAATACCCTGCCCTTGCAACGCGGCTTTCACCATCTAACCACAATTACAGATCTGCCCACTGTACCCTTCGCCGTTGGCTTTGAGATAATATGAACCACGAACGTCACCCCGCGACTCAAAAATGAAGGTTTTCAGCGGTCTGGCCCACCACAGTTCAAACGCATGCTGATAGCTCACTTCAGCATCCAAGGCATAGGTTTCTTGCGCCTGCACTATCTGCGAAAAGGTTCCCCAAAAGCGCTCAAAATCCTCAGATGTCATTGCTCTTATCATCAGTCGTGTTACCTTAAATCGTTTCGACGTTACCGCTCACATCACTATTTAAAGCCGCGCATAGAGGCCAGAGTATCTGCAAAACGATACCCGTTATTTCCCGCGCAGCACACCATTTGTAGCGCGCAAACACTGTTTTTGCATGTTCGACAGACAATCGATCTACGCTGATACGGGTGGAATTACGGCTTGTACCCTGCCACTATGTCGGCCCCTACCCAATCCCGCTTGGACCTATGATTGCCCTGTCAGAAGTAAAAAAAACATTACAGAAAGACGGTCGCAGAGCACGCAGCGAACGGATGAAGACGGCCATTCTTCGGACCACCCTTGTAATGGTCAAAGAAGGCAACCTCATTCCCGGCGCACAGCAAATTGCCGACCGAGCCGGCGTCGGTATTCGTTCGGTCTTTCGCCACTTTGAGGATATGGAAAGCCTGCATTCTTCGTTTGTGCAATTGATCAACGAGGACTACCCAGAGCGGGTCGAGGAGATAGACCATAGCCTGTCGATGACAGAGCGTATAACTCGCCTGATTGAACAACGAGTCGAAACCTGGGAGTTGCGTTCAAACATGCATCTGTCCGCTCACGTTCAATTTTGGCGGTCGAAAACAATCAGCAGAAACTATGCACGCGCCCAGACAGCGCAGCGTGAAAATTTGACTGAGTGGCTACCCGAATTGCAAAAGCTCGACCCAACCGCGCATGAATCGGCAAATGCTATCGCCTCGTTCGAGATGTGGAACCGCCTACGCCAACATCAAGGATTGGGCATACAGCCGGCAACGCAGGTCTTGATTAGCATGCTCAATGCACTGTTTGAGCATTGCGCCGGTGCGGGTAAATTAGAATCAACGGGAGCTAAGTCGATTGATTAACCCATCGCTGAATACCGCCCAAGGTAAGCCTGCCGACTGCGTGGATCACCGGCGAATTCGACGTTATATTTAAAATACAGACGTTTATTTAACGTATAGTGTTGTGACAACAAAGCTAAAGGAGTAATTTATGGCTAAGGGTCAAGATTCAAAAAAGGCAGTCAAGAAAAAGTCTGAGAAAACAATGAAAGAAAAGCGCAAGGAAAAAAAGGAAAAAAAAGCCAACAAAACATAGGCCTATGCCCCTAGCGTCAGGATGCTAAGTCTATAAGCAAAGCACGAATGTAAAACAAGACAACGCAGCTGACGCCCGAATATTCCATACCTTGTGCCACAAGACCATAGTTTCGACTACACTTTAAGTGCAACAAA
>DDJS01000053.1:2831-4966 GCA_002339165.1 Cellvibrionales bacterium UBA2618
CAAACCAAAAAGAAATTTGGTTTTTCAGATGACTCATTTCGCTCTATCAAAGTCCCTTTGGCACTTTACCCACCACTTCCTAATGCCATATCTGAGCATCACAAATTTGCCGGGGCATTGCGGGCAGAGTCGCGTTAAATTGGTTGGGGGTAATCCGCATAAACAGGTGTGAATAATTCAGAATTACTCTTGCCATCAGCCCGATTGCTCAGGTCTTACATGCGCATCACTGTCTAATCGCCGCGGTACCAGATGGGCGACGTCCAGGCCATCTCGCGGATCGTTGCAGGGTAACTTCCATCGTTGCATACCGGCGGGCGTTGATCTGCGGCCAGGGCTGCACAATCAAAGGTATGCCAGCGCGGCGACTCAGGCTCTACCGCGCGCAAGTAGTAATAGGCGGGTTGCCGAGCATCAAAACCGATATCGCTATAAACGCGACACAAACTGTCGGCACCTGCAGGCACCTCAGCCAAAGGAATCACGTCATTGTGCAACCCCCCATCGGCGTCCACCCAACCCTTTATCAGTTGCAGCGATTGTAGCTGGCGACCCGTGGGGTCCTTTACCGCATACGCCAGCAGTCTGGGTTTTTGACCGGACTCACCGTCTGGCGCGGCCAGATCACCGCCCATGGGTACACCGCCAGCATAGGCCTTAGCCAACATATTGCGGTCGTCGCAAAGCGCCTCGTCCAGCCCCCAACCGGCAAATAAACGCGGCCGAATGCGTGGCCCAGAGGTGCCAAAAACCTCCCTGCGCTGCATCGCATCAAACACCCCATCGCGGGTGTTTTCGACCGCCCAGACGCCGGCTAGGCCGCCCGGATTGCCGTCTATACCACTGGTTAAAAGCCCTGGATTCAAGCGTTCGTCCGGCGTGCCCTCACCCGTTACAGCACCACCCCAAGACGACTCTAATACGCCGCCGGCGTTGGCCGAATGCGTGTCGGTGGCAGCAACAATACCGAGCTTGATTGGGTTAAAGCCGATTCGTTGCTGCTCTTTTAAGCCCACCAACAGCGCCGACCGCTGAAAATCAGTGGCATCGACGCAACCGGCTCCCAACAAGCCATTGCTACCGACCGTTCCAGCCGCGCACTCTTCGGTCACTTCCGAGGTCTCGACCAGCGATGGCACGCCATCTTGTATCGCTATCACAGGAAAGACCTTTTCGACGCCAATTTCGCGCACCGCCTCGACCGCGCAGAGTTCATCTGGCGCACCAAATACTGTACTCAAGCCATTGATGCATTCGGAGGAGCCCTTGTGCTGAAAGATCTCCATAATCGGTTCGCGCACCAGCCGTTGTTGCGCGTACGCGCGCTGTGCCTCTATGGTCTGCTCGATTTTACGATAGGGCGCCATTCGACCGTTGGCGAGGTTACTGTTGTGCGGAATGGTCAAGTAGTCACACCCTTGGTCGATCTTACAGACACTGTCGAGTTGCCCCCAGAGTTGGCTATCGATCGGCGCTTCGATGTAACTGACAGGCAAGTCTGGCACCGTGGCGTTTCTAAAGATGACGTTGCGATGATAGTTTGAGGTGCCTGGCGTACCGGTGTATTCGTAGGCGACAAAACTGGTAAATTCGCAAGGGCTGTTGGCCTTGTTGGCAGCCGACTGAATATCCTGCCAAGGCGATAGCGCATATTGCTGGCAGAGGCTACCATCCTCGCCACACACTGCCGGCAGGCGTGCTGGCGTTTCGGTGGTAACCACTTGGCCAAGCATAATCATGCCCTGACGCTCATTGGAACGATAGGCGCGACAAAAGGCATTGTCGTACATCGGCGAGCTCTCGGTACGGCAGATCGCGCGTTCGCCCAGAAATTCGCCATGGTCGGTAACCGCCAAAAAGTCCAGCGGTCGGTCGATTTTTGCGCGGCCAATCGCAACACCGTTTTCATCTAGCGGAAAAAACGGAATCTCGCCGCCACGAGCGTAGCGTTGCGCATCCTCGGGCGTTGCTCCAGTGCTGTTTGCAGCGGCATCGAATGAATAACTGGTGTGCACGTGTAAATCACCAAACAGCGCCTGGCGCAAGGGTTCAGCATTATCGCAACTGTCGATCTGCGCGGGCTTTTCTTGGCCGCTGGCACGCTGTTCCGCAGAGCGATCAACTGGCTCGCAAGC
>DDJS01000058.1:0-5914 GCA_002339165.1 Cellvibrionales bacterium UBA2618
CCAATTTAAACCCGTCGACGCCGGCCAACGCGTGCTCGCCGAGCGCACCGACGCGCCGGCATGGACCCATTATGGTGCGTCCGCTAGCGGCAACAGTTACAGTTCAGCCGAGCAGATCAATCGCGACAACGTGGCGACGCTGCAGCACGTCTGGACCTTTAATACCGATGAAGACGCAGCCACCAGCAATACCTTTCAGACCACCCCAATCGAGATCGATGGCAATCTGATTTTTTGTTCGCCGAGTAATCGGGTGTTTAGTCTCGACGGCGACACCGGCGAGAAAAACTGGGTTTACGACCCCAAAGTCGAACGCGACAAGGTGCCGTTTTTTGTCTGTCGCGGTCTGGCACACCACCGCACTCTGAACGCTAGCGCCGCCCTCGACAGCGCTGTAAACAACCCTGCGGCCTGCACGAGTCGCGTGCTGATGGGCACGGTCGACGACCGCTTGCTAGCGCTCGATGCCAACACCGGCGAGCCCTGCCCAGACTTTGGCAACGGTGGTGAGATCGACCTCAGCCAAGGACTCGGCAAGATCATGCGCGGTCATCACTTTGTCAGTTCACCGCCAGCGGTAATCGGCGATATCGCGGTGGTAGGCTCTTTTATTATGGACAACCAATCAAACCGCCAACCGCCCGGCGTGGTGCGTGCCTACAATGTGCACAGCGGCAAGTTGGCGTGGGCCTGGGACGTGCTTCAAGCGACCGCTCACCCGCCGTTAAAAGAGGGCCAAAGTTACCCAATAAATACGGCTAACGTCTGGTCGCTAATGAGCGTCGACGAAGATCTCGGCCTGATCTACCTGCCAACGGGCAATGTACCGCCGGACTTTTTTGGCGGCTTTAGAAGCCCCGAGCAGGACCGCTACCCAAGCTCTGTGGTCGCGCTCGAGGCCGCCACAGGCAATGTACGCTGGAGTTTTCAAACCGTGCACCACGACATCTGGGACTACGACGTGGGCGCTCAACCGGTGTTGCTCGATTTCCCGCTAGACGATGGCACCACCGCTCCGGCGGTGATCGTTGCCACCAAGTGGGGCGACGTCTTTGTGCTCGACCGGCGCACCGGCGAGCCGCTTACCGAGGTGGTCGAAAAACCGGTGCCGCAGAACCCTGCCGACGGCGAATGGCTATCGCCCACGCAACCCTTTTCAGTGGGTTTTCCAAGCTTTGCACCGCAAGATCTCAGCGAACAACAGATGTGGGGCAGTACCCTGTTCGACCAGCTATGGTGCCGCATCGCCTTTAAAAAACGCCGCTATGACGGGCTTTTCACGCCCCAAAGTCTGCAAGGTATCATTCAAAATCCCGGCAATTTCGGTGCCGTCGACTGGGGTAGCGTATCGATCGATCCCCAGCGCCAATTGATGCTGGTGAACAGCACCGGCATGCCGTTTGAGCAGATTCTCTACACCCGAGAGGATGCCGATAGGCTCGGCTTTAAGCTCTGGGGCAGCGACGACAGCCCACCCAGCGCAGAGACCAACGCCGCTGCTGACAATACTGGTGCCAGCGCCGTAGAGAACGACGATTACAACGACCGGTTCGCCGCGGCAGACTCGGTATCCGGCGCGGCATGGCCACTGGCAGGCACCCCCTATGGCGTAACCAGCAACCCGTTTTTATCGCCGCTCGGCTTTCCCTGCCACCAACCGCCATGGGGTGAGCTAACCGCCGTCGACCTCGCCACCCGCAAAGTACTCTGGCAGCGGCCACTCGGCACCACCGACGGTCACGCGCCCCTCGGGCTGGCCTTTCCGACCGGCGTTTTTAACATTGGCGGTACCGCAGTCACCCGCGGTGGCTTGACCTTTGTCGCAGGTACCATCGACAACTATCTGCGCGCCTTTGATAGCGAGACCGGCGAAGAACTCTGGCGCGGCGCGCTGCCAGCGGGCGGTCAAGCTGGGCCTATGAGCTTTGTCTCGCCGACCAGCGGCGATCAATTCGTGGTCATAGCGGCGGGCGGGCACGTCTCTATGCGCACCGATCAAGGCGATGCGCTGGTGGCGTTTCGCTTGCCAAGGCCCTAGGTAGCCACCTGCAAGACAATCTTGCCCACGTGCTGATTGCTCTCCATCAAGCGGTGTGCCTCGGCCACCTCGGCGAGCGGAAAGCTGGCGTGGACCTGCGGCGCAATCGCCCCTGACGCCAGTAACGGCCAGGCGTGTTCTAGCAATTCTCGGGCGATACGCGCCTTGGCATCCACGCTTTGCGGCCGCAACGTCGAGCCGGAAATTGTCAGCCGTTTGAGCATCACCGGCATCATATCGAGCTTGACCCGCGCACCAGCGAGAAAGGCAATGCTCACTAGCCTGCCGTCTAGCGCCGCGCAGGCGATATTTTTTTGCACATAATCGCCGCCGACCATGTCGAGGATGACATCAACGCCGCGGTTGTCGGTGAGCGCCATCACCTCGGTAACGTAATCGTCGCGCGTGCTGTCGATGGCACGCTCGGCACCCAGCGCCTCGCAGGCCCGACACTTGGCAGCGCTGCGCGCGCTGGCAAACACCCGCACACCGCTGGCCGCGGCTAGCTGTATAGCGGTCACACCAATACCGCTGGTGCCTCCGTGAACCAGCAGGCTATCGCCGGCGGTTAACCGCGCGCGCTGAAACAAATTGCTCCACACGGTAAAAAATGTCTCGGGCAAGCTGGCCGCCTCGAGCATACTCAAACCCTCTGGAATCGGCAGGCACTGGCCGGCCGGCACTGCCACATACTCGGCGTAAGCGCCGCCATTGCAGAGCGCGCAGACGCGATCGCCGATCGACCAGCGATCAACTCCAGCACCTAGCGCGACAATTTCGCCGGCCGCCTCCAGACCGATGATCGGCGAGGCATCTGCGGGCGGGGCGTAAAAGCCCAGGCGCTGTAAAATATCTGGGCGATTAATGCCGCTGGCCAGCACTCTAATCAACACCTCGCCTGGACGGCACTCGGGCACGTCCCCGGTCGCCATAGTGAGTTGCTCGGGACCACCGGCACCCTTTACATCGATAAAAGTCATGCTCGCCATAGAAGACTCACCCAGCAATAAGAGCTAACGATTATGCAGCTTATGCCGTCGGCCAGCAATCGTCACGCGCGCTGTAATTACCAGTAAAAAATAAGGTATGATCGACCTAATTATGGCATTAAATAATAAGAGGTGGCCCATCGACACTCCCGTACCAACCGAAAAAAAACCGGTCGACCTATCGACCCGTGCTCTAGACGATAAGTTCGAGCGCCGCGGACACGTGACCTTTAACTGGGACGATGTGCAACCCGTCACGCTGCCAAATGGCGTGGTGTCAAAGATGTACCGCGTCGGCAGCCCGAGCAAACAGGCATCGCCCACGGTGTTTAAGGTGTACTACCCACCCGACGTTCTGATCGAACCCCACACCCACGACTGCGACTACACCGAAATGATCCTCGAGGGCTCGCAAAAGGTCGGTCGGAAATGGCTGTATGCCGGGGATATTCGCGTTGGTATCGCCAACCGTGGCTACGGACCACTGCTCGCAGGCCCAGAGGGCGCAACCATACTGTTTGTGTTTGCCAACGGTAACTGGCCCGCCCTACCCCTCGGCAAAAGCAAGGGCAAGACCTTGCACAGCGACGTCATCGCCAACAGTATCGTCGATTAGAGACGCGCGTCGTATCTGGGATTATGTTCTCCTAACGCGGTGTAATGCATCGCCGCGCTGAAATGCACGTCCGTGCTAATATCAAGCGCCGCACTAAAATAGATCGCTGTGTTGAAGAACCCGCCACTTGTGGCTCGGCCCTGTTATACCTGCGATAGAAGGTCGTTGATCAAAGGTCACCAGCATTTGGCATTTAAGCGCGGGCAAAGCAACAGCCCCAAGGATTCGCCGCTAATGCGTCGTGCACCTTAAAAAAGCGCCCCCATAACCGCGGGCGCAGTGTGCCATGCGACGGTTATTGACGGTTAGATTGCCGCGTTGCGACGGCGCTCTGTTGGAAACTATTTTGCGACTAAGCGCAAGATTAATCGATGGCAGCCCACTGGTTCACAACCGCAGAGCCTGCTTTAACAACCGCCGCCCTGCCTGTTCTGGATACAGCGCTGCCTTTTATGACACGCAGCGCTACTGGTTCCGTATTACTGGCTCTTTGCTGCTGGTTAAGGCCCACAGGAAAAGGGCTACTGAGTATGCAGGCCGCACTCGCGATTCTCGAGCACCTTGGTCGGATCGTAGTAGTCGTCTTCGCTGGTCAGCGAGTGTTGCGCCAGATACTGGTCGAGTTCGCCGTCGCTCCAGTAGAAAAATGGGCTCACCTTGAGGACGCCATCGCCGCCGCGGGTGACGATATCGAGAGAGTCGCGAAACGCGGTCTGTCCCTTGCGAAGATTGGTAAACCACAGATCACTGCGGTGCTCGCCCATGGCGCGCTTAAACGGCTCGAGCTTGACCTGCTCGGTGAAAGCATCATGCTTTGGGTCGTCAACCCCGGGTATGCCGCCCATCACCACGTCTCGATGCGCGGCGCTCTGGCGCGGTACGTACAACGCCACCTGCAAGTCGAGCTGCGCGATCAATTGCTCGGCGTGGCCATAGGTGGCCGCTGTGTTGTAACCAGAATCGCACCAGATCACCGTCATAGACGGCATCGCTTGGGTGCAGGCGTGCAAGATGGTGGCCTCGTAGGGGCGAAAATTGGTTGTCACTACCGGTCGTTGGCCGTGAGCGAGCGCCCAGTCGACAATTTGAGCCGGGGCTTTATCGCGTAACTCGGCATTCACTGCCGCTAAATCAAGTTCCATGGGGACCTCGTCGGAGCGCTGTTACAAAAGGGCCGAGATGGTAACAACAACGCGTAGCCACGAACAGGCGATGGTCAGACCGATATGTTCTATATTATAACGGCGGTAACAATTGACGCGCTGTAAGTGAGCTTGCGGGCAGAGCCTGCAAACCAACAACGCAGTCAAAGGCTGCAGACAAAAGTCACGGGCAGAGACAACGTGCAGTCAGAAAAGCGTCTGCGCACCCCCCACCCTGCAACTGCTAACCCGCTGCAACCCGCCGTCGGGGTGTCCATGCACAAAACGCGGCGGACACCGCGCAGTGATTAGCCGCCCCAGTTAAAAAACGCTACTTTGTTGCCGTCGGGATCTTTAAAGTAACCGCCGTACCAGACGTCGGGTAGACGCACACCGGGCGCGCCCTCATCGGTGCCGCCGAGCTCGAGCGCCTTGGCGTGTAATTTTTGCACCGTCTGGTTATCCGCGACGTTAATCGATAGCATGTTGCCATTGCCGGGGTGGCAGTCGTTGCCATCAAAGGGCAAACACACGCCCACCATTGGCTCGTTCATGCTCTTGCCAATCATCGCAATTCGATCCATCTCTATCTGCACAGTGCATCCCATGTCAGCCAGTAATTCTGACCAAAACGCGATTGACCGCTGCATATCGCTAACACCTAGGGTGACGTATCCAATCATTTTAATGCTCTCCAGTTGTGTGAGTCGTTCTAACGCCGTTATCGCCAGCGCCTAACAATGAATTATTAATGTTCGCTATTGGTACAAATGAAACCCTCGCAGTAGCAAATTTTTGCGTCGCAATAATCGCCGCAGTTACCCTACTTGCCTATGCAGAACTTAATAGGGACGACTGCACAGTCATTACCAACACTACTATCTAAGGCAACACAACAGTCACAGTGCGCGAATCAATCTGTGAGTGACATGTTTTTACAGTGCTACCGACTGTCCACCTCTATGCTATGTAATTTATTGTTTAAAATGTGGTTGGGGAAAGCTGACTCTTAGTTTCTGCTGCCTCTTAATTCCTATAGCACTAACGATGGAAGTTTTGATTTTCAGGCAATAAAGATCGAATCAATTGAAAGACCCGACAATCGCGCGCCCAAGCCTACAATTTTAGA
>DDJS01000058.1:6337-6544 GCA_002339165.1 Cellvibrionales bacterium UBA2618
TTTTATTTTAGCTTTTAATGACAAGTTTTTTATACTAAAAACCACAAAAAGAAACCCTCGTCCCAAATTACTATGCTTCTGTCCCAAAACAACATTATTTTTGGCTCTTTTTGATATCGCCAGAGTTCGATAAAGCTGTAATAATTTTTTTAGGAATTGCATAGACATCGCAAGACCCAAATACCATTTTTTATAATCTTAAGGAGA
>DDJS01000017.1:0-2574 GCA_002339165.1 Cellvibrionales bacterium UBA2618
GAGCGCGGCGGCCGCGAGGCGGTTAACCTGCGGGTGGCAGAACAGTGGGTTAAAGAGTTTGGCAAATTGGCGAAAACCAATAACACCATGATTGTGCCGGCCCAACTGGGCGATGTTGCCACCATGGTGTCGGCGGTAATGGGCACCATGGGCAATATTCGTGCCGATCGATCGGATGATCAAACTGATACCTAGGGTTATCTAACCGAGTTTTAGCGCTCGGCGGGGGCCTCTGCTTGGGGTATCATAGCGGTCGATTTTTTGAGCACCCTTTGAGTATGCCCCAAGACTCTGATCAGAATACATCCAAGCCCGGTATCGGTATCGATTTTGGCACCAGCAACAGCGCTGCTGCGGTGTTTGACGGCACCCAGTTGCGATTGGTCAAATTGGCGCGTTCGCAGGCCATTATGCCTTCGGCAAATTATATCCAACGGGATTTTTCTATCGCTATTGGCCAGACCGCTATCGATGACTTTATCGCCGATAATCAGGGGCGACGCGTCGAGTTGAGTGCCGAGGTGCTGGGCGAGGCACGCAGCAGCGCTGGCGGCCCCGATGGCCCCGCAGGGGATAGCGAAACTACGATGGTCTTTGGTCAGGCGATTAATGATGCGGGTTTGCCCGGCCGGCTGTTCCGAGGCACTAAACGCCTACTCGGTAATCCCACGAGTGAGAGGACGCCAGTCTTTGAACGTCAGTTTCGTTTGGTGGCGCTGGTTACACCAATATTGGTGGGTATTCGAGACGCCATACAGCGCCTAGTGGGCGCTGCCGACTACGCCTGTATTGGCCATCCGGTAAACTTTGAGGGCGCGCAACGCGCTGGTAATCAGGCGGCGCTGGCGCGACTCGGCGAGGCTTATCGTCACGCGGGCATCGTCGATCAGCGCTACTGCCCGGAACCGACGGCCGCCGCCATAAGCTACCTTCACCACCACCCAGACGCCGAGGACGAACGCTTACTGACGGTCGATTTTGGTGGTGGTACTTTGGATTTTTGTATTCTTAGGCGCGCCGGTGCAACGTTTAAAGTCGAGGCGACTCACGGCATAGCGCTCGGCGGGGATAGGATCGATCAGACCATTTTTCGCGAACTTATATTCCCATTGCTGGGTCGGGGCGAACGCTGGGTGCGTACTTTAGACGGTGCCGAGGTCGATACCTTGTTCCCATTTGGTGATTTTGAAGATCTGCTAATCAATTGGCCGATTAGCTATATGCTCAATCAAAACAAATATACCGCGCCGGTGATTCAGCGCATGGCTCAGACCGATGATGGTGCGATAAAATTCAGACGTCTGTACGACCTGATCAATCAAAATTACAGTTATCAGGTATTTGAGGCGATTAAATTGTTCAAGGCGCGCCTGTCTGAGGTGGATCGAGCGGTACTGGATATTCCCGAAATCGATGTCGAGGTCTACCTCGAACGCTGGGAGTTCGAGGTGATGATCTCAGATATGCTGTTTGAGTTAGAACAGGCGATTGCGGTGGTGTTGGCTAAGGCTGACCTGTGCGCTGAGGATATTGATACTGTGTTGCGCACTGGCGGCTCGTCGCTGATTCCAGCGGTCAAAGATATCCTCGAAAACCAATTTTCTGGCAAGGTGGTTGAGCATGATCCGTTCACTAGCGTCGCTGCTGGCTTGGCAATCGCCGATTACTTTGATTACGCCGATCGGGTGAATGGCGAGTGAGCTTGGCCAGCGTTTAGACGCGGCCGAGGGAGAACTAAAGGCCCTGCGCCGAGCAGGTGTTGACTTAAACGCTGGGTGCGCTGGGGTTAGCGCTTTTATGCATGGGCGGCCTAGCGCCATAGCTGAGGGCGCGCCACAGCCATTCTGCTGGCCCATAGTGAAAGGAGCGCACCCAGCGGCGAGAAAATGCCAACTGAACCCCCCAAATGGCGACCACTAACAGCAATTGTTCGGTGCGTGTAAAACTGCCAAATTGCCCTAAACCCCAGCCATAAAAAATGCCACAGCAGATCAACGACTGAGACAGATAATTGGTCAGAGACAGACTCCCAAGGTTTGCTAGGGCCTTTTTTAGGCGCATAAATCGCCGGCTTTGGCACAGCGCTAACAATCCACCAATATAACTGCCAGCGAGCGCCAGACTGCACCAGTAGGTGGTCTGTGGAAACATTGCTGCGCTTGGAAAATTGGCATCCAGCATGCGCATAAGACCCCAGAAACTGAGGGTTGTGGCGAGTATAAACAGACCGAATGACGGCAGTAGTGTTTGGTGGTTATTAAAGCGACGATGGAAAAATCCAATTTTCGACAGCGCCATTCCGATGAGCATTAAACCGATGACCCTCGGCTGATAAAACACCGTAGTCAGCAGGGCCGAGGTCGCCTTGGCATGGCGCTGCTCGCTTTGCGCCAGCCAACCGGATAGGTTGGTGAAAATCTCGCCGTCGATGGCTTGTTGTGTCGGTTGCCACTCGCCGATCAATTGACGCAGATCTGGATGGCCCAGATAAGCCTCTGGGAGCGCAGGTATGTGGATGATAAAGGCATTGATTGTGATCAGTGCCAGCGCCCAGTAAATTAAACATCGCGGCGA
>DDJS01000017.1:2899-3361 GCA_002339165.1 Cellvibrionales bacterium UBA2618
CGGCGACGGCGTACATAAACAAGATATCGCCATGCCACAGTAAGTACGCATGAAGTAGACCAAAAATGCCTAAAACAGCCATCCTCCGGTAGTGAAAGGTCGATCGATGATCGTCAGTTGTAACGCGCTGCGCGTGTTGCATTTGAATGCTGACGCCAAATATCAGCGCGAGAATGGTCATAAATTTTTGGTCGGCAAAGACGTGGGAAACATAGTAAACCGCGCCATTTATGCCGTTTAAATCGCCAAACACCAAGGGGTTTCTGTAGGCTGCGGCAACCATCGAAAAAGACTGAATGTTCATAACCAAAATCCCTAAGAGCGCCGCCCCGCGAATGATATCGATAGATTCCAGACGTTGGTGGGCAGCTATGGGGGTATGCAATTTAGGCTCGTTCAATGGCGGCTCTTTTAGTGGGTATTTTTAATCTATGCCGACGGTCACAGTGCGTTGGCGTTGGC
>DDJS01000017.1:3685-6623 GCA_002339165.1 Cellvibrionales bacterium UBA2618
GCGTTGGCGTTGGCTTGTGCTGCGCAGTCCCGTCCTCGGCATTCCATTCTCAGCAGTTGCTTGCGACACCGCCGCTCGGAGGCACAAGAGGTGCCTTGAGACCAATTTTAATTTTACCGGCTAGGCAGGATTTGTTCTGAGCAGCAGTTCTCATTTTGTTAACCCGCTGGCGTATCAAGCGCTGCACTAGCGCGGGTATCGGGCGGTGTATGTCGAACCCATGGATTCGGGTAAGTGCAGGGAAAGGCGGGTAGACTCGCGGAATGGATTTAGAGGGTTTAAGCCGCGACGACCGGTGGTGCGGTTGTGTTGCACCAGCAGGTCGTTGTGCTTGGTAATGCGAATGTTTAAGCCGTCACTCCAGCGGCGTCTGCCTGCCGGTAGGCATGGCGTTGGCAGCGCGCTGGTCTCACTCGCTCGCGGGGGTCGGGAAAGTATCAGAGTTCGTCGGCCCGACCCCTGAGCCAGATTGCCACGCCAAGCCAGAGGGTGCCCACCAGCACCGCCAAGAGCATATCGGTGCTAAACAGCAGTGTGGAGATGTCCGTCGCTCGGTTCATTGGCATGCTGTGGGCTTTGATCCACGATTCTAAATAAGCTTGGTCAGAGATTAACCGTTCCGCAACAATCAGGCAAATTGGCACACCCAGTGCGCTCACCAAAGGCGTGCGCTTGGCATATGCCGACACTGCCAGTAACCAACCCCAAAGCGGTAGGCACCAAAGACCATAGAACAGCACCAGGCCAAGATATTGCAACCAGTGGCTCAATATCGGTGCTGGCACCCAAACCATGTCCCAAGCGGATGGTTCCGCACCCAAGGTACTGAGGGTAAATAGGCCGAGCCAACTGATGTGCAGCGCGGCTATTGCGCCCAGGTAGACGAGCGGCAGCGCCAGCAGTGCGGTTGCCAGCTTGGCCAGTACCGCGGTCGTATCCGAAATCGGCATCGACTTCCAGAACAGGATACTGCGATCGCGGCGATCATTGAATAGGCAATTCAGCAAAAAAGACAGTATGACTAGCCAGAGCACCACCGACAGTATGACATCGATGCCAGCGAATACGGTCGATAGGAGGCCAGTGCGTTGCTGGCTGTCGAGCGCACTAAATTTTTGCTGCATCGCTTCGGCCCAGTTACCCTCGAAATTGCGCTCGGTGGAAAACTGCACCTGTTGGCCATTTGGTTGGCTCGTGCTCTCGGAACTAAAGTTGATGTTGAGTGGCGCGTACATTACACCGGCAAGCAGAATGCTGAACATCAATCCGGCCACTATCGCTGGCAGGACAATAAACATGTTGCGATGTTCCCAGAATTCACGCTGAATTAAAATTGCCATATAACTCATTTTATTCCCCTAGCAGTTTGCAGTTTGGCGACGAATAAATCGGCAACGCTGGGCGTGGAAACTTCGCCGAGGTCGGCCAATTTGGCTGCCGAAGTGCCCTCAAAAATCATCGCTTTGTTGCCGAGAAGATCGCGACTGTAAATGGGTGACAAGCCCTCGGCTTCGGTCCAGTCGGCCGGTGCCACCAGTACTTCACTAAAGCGCGCTGCCAGCTCATCCATGGCGCAGTCGAGCACGATCGCCCCCTGATTTATAAACAGTAAGTGGGTTAGTAGGGCCTCGATTTCTTCCACTTGGTGGGTACTGATCAAAATACTGGTCTGGTGATCGCAGTAATCATTGATTAAATGTTGGTAGAACGATTTTCGGTAGAGAATGTCGAGCCCTAGCGTCGGCTCGTCGAGAATCAGCAGGTCGACATCGATGGCCATTACCAGAGACAGATGCAACTGGGCCACCATGCCTTTGCTGAGCTGAGCGACCCGTTTGTTCATGGGAATGTCGGTCGCTGCGAGCATGGCTTCGGCCCGTTGGCGGTTGAATTTGGGGTGCACGCCGTCGGCATAATCCAGTGCATTGGATACTTTTAACCAACGCGGCAGTACGCCGACGTCGGCCACAAAGCAGGCGCGCTCCATCAATTTATGGCGGTTTTTTCGCGGATCTGTACCGAGTACCGACAGCGATCCGTCAAATGGAGTCAGGCCGAGAAGGGCTTTTATCGCAGTCGTTTTCCCGGCCCCATTGGGGCCGATTAAACCGACGATCGAGCCCGGTTGTATGGCAAAAGAGAGGCTGTCGAGCGCGTTAAAGTTGCCGTATTTTTTACTGATTCTATGGGCTTCGACGACGTTGCTCATGATGACTCCTGAATTAGATGATTGAGATCAAAGCCGAGGTCCTCGGCGCGTTGTTTAAACTTAGGCCACTCCCGTTCGAGAAACAAACTGCGCTCCTGCTGAATTAGTTGCTGTCGTGCGCCGCTGGCAATGTACATGCCGATACCTCTTTTTTTGATAACCAGTTGTTCGTCGACCAGCACTTGAAAGGCTTTGGACACAGTCAGTGGATTAATTTGATGTTCGGCGGCAATGTGGCGCACCGAAGGTATCGCATCGTCATCGCCATACACGCCCTGCAGAATTAAATCGCGCAGTCTTTCGGCCAGTTGCCGATAGATAGGACTCTTGTCGTGCCAGTTAATTTGCATTGCAAATATCCGCTTAATTGGTGTGTTAGTTAACTATAACACCATTCAATCTCGAGTGCAACGCATTGTGATCGGTCGTTAGCCGTGGGCGGCTAGATTCGCTGATGTAGGGCAGCGAGGCACGGATTGTAAGTGCAGGCGAGCGCCAGCGATCGGTAACGGCGACGAGAAAATATTATGCGATTCTGTAGACAGCTTTTAAGTAGTAGGTAATACTAAAGTCTTGGTTATTTCTAGCTATTCACCGATGGCTGCTGCTTGAAGGTGAATGATTAAAAAAAATTACGACTACTCAGAGGATTTCTCAATGAATAGATATTCCAAATTAGCACTGGCGTCGCTCGGTGCGTTTTCGCTCAATCTGGCGATAGCTCAGGAT
>DDJS01000084.1 GCA_002339165.1 Cellvibrionales bacterium UBA2618
ACACATTGCTAGGTCGTAACAGACCTTTGTTGTGACAATCAAAGGCCTCGACACTTGTGTTGGGGCCTTTTTTTTGTCATCTGCGACTGGCGTAATTAAATTTTATCCCGTTAAATAAACGCTTTAATCTCAAAGCCTGCGCATTGCACGTGAATTCTATGACTCAATCTTCACTCAATAGAGCCGCTTATAAACGGTTACAAAAGGCGCTCACAAGCAACCTGTCTCCGGTAGAGATAAAATGCTCTATCGAGCTAATAGAAAAAACGTTAAATACTGACTCTAGAAACGTTAAATTACTGACATTATTTGCACAATATCAACTCCGCAATCGGCGCCCTGACATAGCCGGTGAAGCCTGCCAACGCGCGCTACAGCAGCAGCCATGCGATCAATCAGCACTCGCGTTGTTATTGCACTGCTACAACATGGTTGGCGACAGCCAAAAAGCCTACCAAACGACGCAGAACATAATAGTCGATGATCTCAGGGATTCCTCAACCCTGGAAGTGTTGGCAGCGACGCTGGTTTTCGCCGAAGACTATGTTGCTGCAACCGCCGTCTATAAAAGGCTAACGACGCTTTACCCCCGACTGGCAGAACACCACACCAATCTTGGCGCAATGTTGCACTACTGCCATTGCGTTGAGGACGCTGAGGAAGTGCTCTTAAGGGCGATTAAGATAGATAAAAAACAATATCGCGCCTACTGGTTATTATCTCAATTGAGGGTCACCGGCGCGCATAATAATCATATTACCCTTTTTACTCGGCAGTTGTTGCAAACGAATGTTACCAGCGAAGGTCGCGTATTACTGAATTTTGCCCTTGCCAAAGAACGTGAAGATCAACATCAATACGATCTTGCTTTCGAGCATTTAAAGGCCGCCAACCAGCTTAAATTTGATACGCTAAATTACCGTGATGAAGACAATAGTCAGGTGTTTCGTGCCATCCGATTCGGCCACCAACAAGTTATGTCTAGAGTGGCCGATGGATATCACAGCCACCAACCGATCTTCATAGTCGGTATGCCGCGGACGGGGACAACATTAGTCGAGCAAGTCATCGCCGCTGATGCAAAGGTTTACGCCGCAGGTGAATTGCAAGATTTCTTTCGGGCGATGTGCCGACAAGCAGGAGGTCGGGGTGGCCGTTTGCCGATCAAACAGGTGGTAGAAAAAATAGGCGAATTTGATTTCGAGAAGCTGGGCCGTGATTACATCGATCTGACGAAACCGAGGACCTCTCAATCATGCTATTTTATCGACAAATTACCAGAGAATTTTCTCTATCTTGGCGCTATAAATAAGGCCCTGCCAAACGCGCGTATCATTCATATGACCCGCGATCCTATGGACACCTGTTTGAGTAATTACAAAACATTATTTTCCATGGGCATGTACCCCCACTCGTATAGCCTCGAGGCCATTGTCGAGTACTACCGTTATTATGCTGAATTAATGGCGTACTGGAACGAATCGTTCGGCGACGCAATAGTCAACGTCAGATACGAAAAAATAGTCTCTCAGCCCAACGAGGAATTTACCAGGATCTTTAACCACTGCCGGCTCGAATGGGATAGTAAGTATCTTGATTACCACAAAGCCGGCGCTGCTGTGGGGACAGCCAGCGCGGCCCAAGTCCGCCAGCCAATCTACTCCAGCTCAGTGGAAAAATGGCGCCACTATGAGCCGCACTTAAAAGACTTTGCAGAAAAGCTTACTCAGGTAACCCACTAGATACCCTTAGTGTGCACCAAGGTTAGCCTCGACAGCATCCAAAAAGCCATACATATCGACGACTCGCTCATTGTCCGGATCGGTGGTCTTACCTTTTAGGTCGCCAGTGATAATACCCTGATCGACGGTGTCGATGAGCGCGCTTTTCAAACCATTGGAATAATCTATCAGCGCTTGGTTATCTTCGCGTGAGCCTAAATTTTCCAGCGCATTTGCCAGCGCATAAAGCAACGCAGACGAATTGAACAAAGCCTCTTTGCCATCACTCTGCAAAAACTTTAGATATAAATCGTGCGCCGTCCCGTGGGGGGCCTCGTAAAGCATGGTGCCATCTTTACTCTCGATAATCGAACTGGCGGTCGCTAGACTGCCACCCAAAGCCGCGGCAATGTCGGAAAAGATGTCACCGTCAAGGTTTTGCGCTGGGTACAGGGCTTTGCGTGGCGGATCAGTAATCATCTTGCGCAACTGGCTAGAGGGTCGCATAATCATAAACGACGGCGGCGGCGTATCTAGGCTCGCTAGTTCATAACGAACATCGCCGATGACCTTACTGTAGACATCGTCATAGTCCATGTACTCGCGCTTTAGGCCAAAATAGACCTCTTTGTCGTTGTATGAAGCATCACGGAAAACCTGACTCACCCAGTCTTTTATCGCCTGCTGGTCGTTTGACATAAACAGCACTGGGTCTTTTTTACGCACTTTTCGGGCATGCTTTTCCTGCCCATCGACAATAACTTTAAGTATCCCATCCTCGGCCATCGGCATATTAAAACTGCCGTACTGATCGCCGCCGCCCGCGCTCATGCGCGAGATCGATACGTGCGCTCGCCGCTCGGGTATACCGAATTTCTTCAAATGTTTAACCAGTTTAAACAGCTTGCGCCCGGTGGTGTTGTCAGGCACACCCCAGAGCGCTCGTTGCGGCGGATTAGCGACAATTCGCGCCGCCTGAGCATCGATCAATTCATAGTGATAATGCAGTCCTTTATCAGCCACCGCTTGACGATAATCCGCCCGATAAATAGCTTCTATCTCCTCGCGCATGACACCATCGTATCCGGGTATCACAGTATCTTTTAATCCGAGGTAGATATCTCGGTTCTCGTCGAGTGCACGCTGAAAAAAACGATGTGCCCAGCGCCTGACGTCCTCTATATCGTTAGTCGCCAACAACCACGGATCGCCCTTGCCAACATAGCGGCGATGGAGCTCTACCGGATCACCACTGCTGCCCACAAAAATTAGTTTGGCTATACCAGTCGATTTCGACAATTCGTTAAAGCTGTGTTTAATACCCCCATTTTCCATGGTATCGACTTCGATGTCGCGGCCAACCCAATCCGGTTTGGGCACCTTGATGTTACGAAATTGTATGTCTTCACGAATGATATTGCCGCCGATGCCCTTTCGTATTGCACCATTAGGCGATTTGGTCGCCAATCGATCGAGTTCTGATTCGACAATCTGCGGATGCTTGGCGAGTAATTCACTGAGTTGCTCACGGTTAACCGTCATGCCGGCATTTTTAACCCCGACACCGCACTGTTTTAGTGCTTCGATTGCATCGCGCACCGCTCCACCATTCGTCAGAAGTCGGTTTTCAGCCGTCAGATCGATTTCAACCAGTTCAATGTCCAGACGCTTGCTTACAAATTGCTCGAGAATGCGTTCAAAAGCGACCTGAGCCATTTCGTCGCCATGCAGCACCACCAGCGGATGTGTGACTTTTATTTTTTGCGCCATATTAAACTCCAATTAGCCAAGACCAGCCGCTATATAATGCAATCAGCGGGTGCGTATAAATAAATTTGTGCACCCTAGTGGGCGCTGAAGGGTCAAAAAAACCACTGCGAACCGCGGTCTTTTATCGACGATCTGTACCTACAATTTGACGTGTTCAAAGCGGAGCGCCCGCCTTTTGGAAATGCATCCGTAGACATTAATTTAAACGCCATTAAACGGCCATGCTTGCATAATCTCGGCGTAACAAATGGATGTTTGCATAATACCCCCGGCACGCCAATCTCGGTAGTTATTTTCCATCGCTCGGGGGAAATTAGATCCCCATAACCTATCATAAAAGCATAGATTGACGTCACTACATCGCTAACAGCGCAGCCTCAGCAAGAATCAGCTGCTGGATAGCAGCTAGTAGACGACCATATCAATGCTTCTCTGGATAATTTTTCTCGGCTGGCGGAGTGATTTATTGATCGCAGTCATTGGTGCCGCTGCCAACGGCAATAGATCCGTCGGTGCAACACCGTAAACCGCACGGAGATTGGTGCTCGGCAACATTCGTTGAGCCTTACAGCGACGGCTAGTGATCCTTTAGGATTTCCCGCGCAGCATTTTTGCCTGGCAGACCGGTTACACCGCCCCCAGGATGGCTTCCAGCACCACACATATAGAGCGATTTGAGCGGACCGCGGTAGTCACCGTAATTCATAATAGGTCGCGCAGCCCACATCTGATCCAAAGTCATTTGACCATGCATGATATCGCCACCGATCAAACCCAACTTCTGCTCGAGATCCAGCGGCGACAAAATCATTCGTCCAAGGATCGAAGCTTTAAAATTTGGCGCGTAGGCATTCACTGTATCTATAATGCAATCGGCCGCCTCGATCCGCGCATCCTGCCAAGACCGTCCATCGGGTAAGGTCGGGGCAAACTGCTGGCAGAACAATGACGCCACATGCTGTCCAGGAGGCGCCAAACTGTCGTCAAGGGTTGAGGGAATCAGCATTTCAACAAACGGCTGGCGTGACCAACCGAACTGTTTGGCATCAATATAGGCGCGATCCATATAATCCATCGTCGACCCTATGATAATTCCAGATTGATGATGTTCCGCTACGTCAATTCCGGGTAATGCCGTGAAGTTGGGCAACTCGGAAAGCGCCACATTCATTCTGAACGTCCCAGAGCCAGATTTATAACCATCCATGCTGCGGTTGAATTCGCTATCGAGATCCTCACTGGCAATCAGTGTCTTGTAGAGTAGGCTTGGATTGACGTTCGAAACAACCCTGTCGGCATCGACCACCGTGCCATCTTCCAATTCGACGCCGATCGCGCGCTGCTCGGACACCCGTACTTTGGCAACCGCAGCATCGGTAGTGATCTCTACGCCAAGCTCTTCGCACGCTTGCTGCATGGCTTGAGTAATAGCGCCCATCCCGCCTATTGCGTGCCCCCAAGCTCCCTTTTCGCCATCGACCTCTCCAAACACGTGGTGGAGAAGAATATAGGCTGACCCCGGCGCGTCCGGCCCGGCATAGTTGCCGACGATGGCATCGAATCCAAAGGACGCCTTGACATGCTCGTTTTCAAACCAGCCATCTAAAAATGAGCGTACGCTTTTAGTAAATAAATCGTAAACGTCTCGATGCAATTGGTTACCCTTTCTGGCGATCGGCCATAATTGCAGAGCCATTTGCAACAGCGCTTTTAGCCCTCCTTTCGGATTGGGTGGAGTTTTGACCGACATGTCGCGCATAACATCGGCAACCGCGTCGATGCGTCGATAATACTCGGGCAAGCGCGCAGCATCGCGCTGCGAAAACTTTTTAAACTCCTCTTGAGTTCGTTCAAGTCCACCCCCAAGCTTTAAAAATTGGCCATCATCGATCGGAATGAAATTGGAGATCGGTCGTTTCACAATTTCTAACCCGCGCGCTTTTAATCCCATATCTTTAATAACTTGAGGATTTAACAAGCTCACAGTATAACTGGCTACCGAGTTTCGAAATCCGGGATGAAACTCCTCTGTTACAGCCGCGCCACCGACAATATCTCGGCGCTCATAAATAGCTACCTTGAGTCCCGCTCGCGCCAAATAGTACGCACATACCAAACCATTGTGTCCGGCGCCAATAATCAGTGCGTCAATTTTGTTTTTCCCAACCATAGTGTCATTCTCTTGTGTAGTGTATGTTCAAAAAAATCGAGGTGCGGCTACAGTAAAGTAACAGGCTGCACAGTGTAGCCTCAATCAGCGATCTCAATAGCAGTCAATACGCACCAAAGCGCCTGCTTGCCTAGTATGCATATGAACGATCATTTATAGCCACTAGGCAAGCGCACAGCGTCAGGTCCTCGAACCAACGCACGCGGGCGGTATAGAGTGAGTCCCTGACTTTAAAGCCGCAAAAAATATCCATCAAAATAAATCGACCCTGTATAAGAGTATAGCTAAGCCAAAGCGGATGATTTAAATTCTATTAAAAAAATAAACTGACGACAGCAAACTGTCTCTTGGCTCGCAACACTCGCTGCACCAATGACCGACCGATGCAAAACAACCACCGCATCGAATCTCATCGCACCCGCGGTTGTGTTGATGTCGTCGCCCGATGGCCAGAAACCGTTGGCACTAGATTATGCTTGAGGAGCGTAGGGTTTAAGTTTATCCTTGCGGCCCCTTGGAAACGTGGGTCGGCGCGACGCGCCGGGGCCGGAAAAGCATCACTGACTCAGGCAAAAAACAGGCGCGAATTCAACCGACACTAGACCCCTTGGACCTCCTATGGATAACCTGCGCGGCATCATTTTTATGATCATCGCGATGGCTGGATTTGCCATCGATGATCTGTTGATCAAAATCCTCTCTGCCAGCATGCCGATCTCGCAAATCTTGATCATCACTGGATTAGCCACAGCCGGTGCATTTCTGGTGGTTGGCATAGTCAGTAAAACGCCGATGTTACTACCGGAACTGTGGAGTAAACCGATTATTCTTCGAACCGTCGCCGATATGTTTGGCGGACTATTTTTGGTCGCATCGATTTCGTTAATGCCTTTATCGGCGGTTTCGGCAATACTTCAGGCAACGCCACTCATCGTCACTTTAGGCGGCGCATTG
>DDJS01000060.1:0-806 GCA_002339165.1 Cellvibrionales bacterium UBA2618
CGGGTGTCGGGCGCTTAATCGATTTGGTAGGTCTGCGTGACGAGCAATTTCACCATCTGTTGCGCTGCGCTCGACAGCGGGCGACGGCGGTGGGTAAACAGGCCGACGCGGCGCTCTATGCTACTGCCTGTAATAGGTCTGCAAACCGCGCCCAGCGCCTGCATTTGTCGCTGGCACAGGGCTGGTACTACGGCCACGCCGAGTCCGGCAGCAACCATCGATCCGACGGTGGTGAGCTGATAGGCCTCAAAAATTTGTGTCGGCTGGTGCGCGCTGGCGACAATCGCCTCGTCGATCCAGCGCCGAGTGCTGGAGCCGCGATTGAGCGCGACTAAAGCGCCACTAAAAAGGTCGGTAAACGCCACTTTCATCGCGCTCGTTAGCGGATGTTTTGGGGGTAGTATGGCGATAAAACGATCGTTAAATAACGACTCAAAGTCGAGCCCGTCAGCGCCGTCGCTCTGAAACGTAATGCCCAGTTCGACGCGACCGGATTTGACCGCGTCGATCACATCCTCCATAACAATGTCTTGAACATTGATGTTGATATTGGGATGTTGGCGATAAAATTTTGCCATAACACCGGGTAGACAATTACTGGCGAACGAAGGCATCGCGGCGACGCTGAGCTTGCCCCTGTGCAAGGCAAATAGGCCGCGTAGATCGTCAAAACCGCCCTGCCAATCGTTCAGTAAACGTCGCGCTACCGGCAGGAATGCCGCGCCCTCTGGCGTTAACGCGACCGAGCGCGTCGAGCGGATAAATAATCGACCGCCGACGGCGTCCTCTAGATTGCGGATCGCCGA
>DDJS01000060.1:1214-5181 GCA_002339165.1 Cellvibrionales bacterium UBA2618
ACGGTGATATTGGGCGACATAAAATTATGTTATTTTTTGGATTAATTGATCGTTTAATACTATTTGAGTTAATTATAGCGCTAGGGCATGCTAGGTCAAACGTTTACGATGGTACCTCTGGCTATGCAACCACCACTGCAACCACCACTGAAACCACTCTGGCAGCCTACTGCGGAGCGCATTAATAGCAGTCATATGGCGCGCTTTACGCGGCGCGTGGAAACCGAATTAGGTCGTCAATTTAGCGGTTATGACGAGCTACATCGCTGGTCGGTAGAGCATCCCGAGCAGTTTTGGCAATGGCTTTGGGACCACCTAAAAATTATTAGTTCGCGGGATTGTGATCGGGTATTGACCGATGCCGATCAATTTCCTGGTGCAAGCTGGTTTGCTGGCGCGCGATTGAACTTTGCCGAGAATCTACTGCGCAACCGTTCGCAAAAAATCGCGCTGGTGTCGCGCTTGGAAAATGGCTCACGCCGCGTTATGAGCTACGCGCAACTCTTCGAACAGGTGGCTCAACTGGCCGCGGCGCTCCGTCGGGCGGGGGTTGTCAAGGGGGATCGAGTGGCCGGTTTTATGCCCAATGTCCCCGAGGCTGTGGTCGCCATGCTGGCGAGCAGCAGCATCGGGGCTATCTGGTCGTCCTGTTCGCCCGATTTTGGTATTAATGGCGTGATCGATCGCTTTGGCCAGATCGAGCCCAAGGTGTTATTTGCCTGCGATGGGTATTATTACAATGGTAAAACGCTCGATACATCGGATCGCGTTGGCGAGATTTGCCGGCAGATCCCATCGATCCGCCAACGGGTGATCGTGCCGATTATTGGTGCTGGCACGGAGATTGCCGATGCGCTGGATTATGCCGATTTTTTGCTCACCGACAATACCCCGCCGCTGGAGTTTGAGCAGTTGCCGTTTGATCACCCGTTGTACATTGTCTACTCGTCTGGCACCACCGGCGTGCCCAAGTGCATTGTTCACGGTGCTGGCGGCACGCTGTTACAGCAACTCAAGGAACATCGATTGCACGTCGATCTGCGATCTGACGACGTGCTGTTTTACTTCACCACTTGCGGTTGGATGATGTGGAATTGGCTAGTGGCAGGTCTGGCCTCGGAGGCGACGTTGGTACTCTACGATGGCGCACCGTTTTTTCCGAGCTCTAGCGCGATGATGGACATGGTCGATGGGGAGCAGATCAGCGTCTTTGGTACCAGCGCCAAGTACATAGACGCCCTACAAAAATCTGCGGTGACGCCGAGGAGCAGTCACCGGTTGGATCGTTTGCGGCTTATTTTGTCGACCGGCTCGCCGCTGTCTCACGAGAGTTTTCGCTATGTGTATCGCGATATTAAGGCAGATATCTGCCTGTCGTCGATTTCTGGGGGCACCGACATATTGTCTTGCTTTGTGCTCGGCAATCCAACCACGCCGGTTTGGGAAGGCGAGATTCAGTGTCGCGGTCTGGGCATGGCGGTGGAAATTTGGGATCCTAGCGGCCGACCGGTGCGCCAGCAAAAGGGCGAGTTGGTCTGTGTGCGACCGTTTCCATCGGCGCCGATCGGTTTTTGGAACGACCCGCAGGGAAAAAAGTACCACGACGCCTATTTTGCGGCTTACCCCAACGTCTGGGCGCATGGCGACTACGCCGAAATTACCGCGCAAGGTGGGGTAATTATTCATGGACGCTCTGACGCGGTGCTCAATCCAGGTGGCGTTCGAATTGGCACGGCAGAGATCTACCGTCAGGTTGCCAAGCTCGACGCTGTACTCGACAGCCTGTGCATCGGTCAGGACTGGCAGGGCGATGTGCGGGTGGTTCTGTTTGTGGTGCTGCGTGACGCAATCGAGCTAGACGATGCGCTGGTGCGTTCAATTCGCGAGGTCATCAGGCGCGACACAACGCCGCGCCATGTGCCCGCCAAGGTGATTGCGGTGACCGATATACCGCGCACCCTTAGCGGTAAAATTGTCGAGTTGGCGGTGCGCAATACGGTGCACGGTCGTGCGGTTACTAATCGCGATGCATTGGCCAATCCAGAGGCGCTAGCGCTGTTTAAAGATCTTCCGGCGCTGATGTTTTGAACTGATCTCAAGGATGGTTTATTCGCGGGTCAGTTGCCGGCTCTGCACACCTAACGCGGCGCATGTTGGCTCCGGTTTGTCGACCACCCAGCAAGGCCGAATGTTTGGTCGCTGCTGCCGAGGTAGGATTGTTTAGAGGGCGTTAGTTAGACCGCCGTATTAACGGTGTATATTTCAGTCGCCTTTGCTCAAGCGCGGTCGACTAGGCGCGGTCGATTAGGGCGCGTGCAAAAATAGGTACGCGTGGATTTTCACCGCGCCGATCACTCGCAGCAACCGTAGGGCGCTGCAATGCATCCCGCCGGCGAGAACCACAATCGTCGCGCTATGACATTTTTTCTTTGCTCGAGGCATTTGTTATACTGCGCGCCGTTCACCTGTTAGTGTTCGACAGAGCAGTCTGATGACTTGCTGCATGAGTGGCGAGCGCGTCAACTGCCTGCGAGGCAAGAGCTTACAAGTAGATAGCCGAGCAACTCGGCACCAGCGAAGAGCAGTAGGTGACAATACCGGTTTACGACGTCTAGCCCTCCACAGAGTTGGACGGCATTATTTGAATTAAATTAAAGCATGGAGTGTTGCATGAGTCATAGAGAAGTTGTGGTTTTGAGCGGTGTAAGAACGGCAGTTGCAGATTTTGGCGGTGCCTTAAAAGATCAACCAGCCACTGAATTAGCGGGCAAAGTGGTGGCCGAAGCGGTCAGTCGCTCTGGATTGGCGGCGGCTGATATCGGGCACTGCGTGATCGGTTCGGTGCTGCATGGCGATCGACGAGACATGTACATTGGTCGCGTAGCGGCACTAAAAGGCGGCCTGCCGGTAGAGACACCGGCGCTGACGGTCAATCGGTTGTGTGGCTCTGGGCTGCAAGCGCTGGTATCTGCAGCGCAAATGATTCTGTTGGACGACTGTGATGCAGTGGTTGCCGGTGGTGCAGAGTCAATGAGCAGGGCACCCTATTGGCTGCCAACGGCGCGCTTTGGATCGAAGATGGGCGACGTCACTATGGTCGATCCCATGGTCGGTGTGTTGACCTGCCCGATAGGTGACATCCATATGGGCGTGACCGCAGAAAATATTGCCGAACAGTTTGATATCAGCCGCGAACAACAAGATCAGTTGGCCCTTGTGAGCCATCAACGCGGGCAGCGGGCGATCGAGGAAAATCGTTTTGCCGAGCAGATCTTGCCGATTGAAATCAAGACCCGCAAGGGCGTCAAAGTGTTTGCGCAGGACGAACACGTGCGCTTTGACTGCGACATCGAAAGCATGGCGAAATTGCGACCCGCGTTTAAAAAAGACGGCTCGGTGACCGCTGGTAACGCATCGGGACTCAACGATGGCGCTGCGGCCTTGGTGCTGATGGAAGCGAGCGCTGCTGCCGCCAAGGGCTTAAAGCCGATGGCTAAAATGCTGGGCTACGCCACGGCCGGCGTAGAGCCCTCTATTATGGGTACTGGACCCATCCCGGCGGTGCGCAAACTGCTCGATAAGCAGGGTTTGAAGATCGAAGATATCGATATCTGGGAATCTAACGAGGCGTTTGCCGCGCAGGCGTTATCGGTGACCAACGAGTTGGCCTTAGACCCTGAAAAGGTCAATCCTAACGGTTCTGGTATTGGGCTTGGGCATCCGATTGGTGCGACCGGCGCGATTATGTCGATCAAGGCGCTTTATGAGCTCCGGCGCACCGGCGGGCGCTATGCAGTCGCCACCATGTGCATCGGTGGCGGTCAAGGCATTGCGGTATTGTTTGAGAACTGCGCGTAAACTGTTGCTGGTGATCGTTAATAAGCGTCTGTAACCTGCTGCTTTAGGGGGCAGATAAAGGTGTCGGTCGCGCAACCCCATTGCGGCTGCATCGGTAGATGTTTAGATC
>DDJS01000060.1:5563-7966 GCA_002339165.1 Cellvibrionales bacterium UBA2618
ACAGCGCGATAACAGGGCTTTTTTCATCGTTACGCGCTCAGTGCATCTCCATGATATAACCCAGCGTATCGTAAGGTGGTTTTGGGTAGGGTACATTTGTATGGTTTTTGGGTTTAGTTGATCATCATTTGTAGAGTCTAGCGTAGTTTGTATTTGAGTGCGGCGGCGATCAGTCGCTGCGCTGTGTGGCTGTTCGACAGAGCAGGGAATCACCGTCAAAAAATACCTTTGGCACGGCGGTCCAGAGCGTGTCTATTGGTTGCAAATACCTCAAAAAATCCAGCCAAATACGCGACTTGTGTTGGTCTTTCACGGATATACAGGTTCTGCAAAGGGCGTAATGCGGTTCACACAACACAACGAAATTGCAGATCGCGACGGTTTTATTGTTGCATACCCACAGGGCAGCATCGATTTGCGAGGCGAAAATTTCTTCAATGTAGGCCATGATTTTAATACTGACTCTTTAGTTGAGGACCTTGACTATACCCGCCAACTTATTTTAAAACTGCATCGCGACAATGCTCTCAGCGCCTCTAAAACTCTTGCTACGGGTTTCTCGACTGGGGACGATATGAGTGACCTGTTGGTTTGTACCTCCAGTGATGTAATTAGAGCAGTGGCACCCGTTGCTGGTATATTAATGAAGCCTATTAAAGATAGGTGTTTGCATGAAAAGCCACTGCCTATCTTCGCCATGTACGGTACTGACGATGATATTTCTCTGTATTCGGCTGATATGCAAAACCGCGACGGCTTTGGGGCTTATCTAGATCTCCCCGCCACCGCTCAGTTTTTATTTCGGTGCACGGTTTGAGCGATCATCAGGCAACCGATCTATTGGACATAGAGCGCAATGATGGCAGCTCTATTGTATTTGATCGTTATTTTTCTATCGGTAACCCTAACCAAGTCTGCTACTACTGCATTTTAGGAGGTACCCACGATTGGCCCAGTGTTGAGCTACGCTGGTAGAATAATCCTCTAGCCTGATGGTATTTGCGCAATGGTAATTAGGACATTAACGCCAGTGGGGAAATCTGGAAATTCTTCCAGTACTACCTCTAATTTTATTGGCAGTTCGCTGAAAGATGCTCGAAAGTGACCATTTGCGAACTATTTTTGTTAACGTTGCTGAGCCTTATCAGGCCCCATGGGTAGGTTTGTTAAAAGTGGTTTCTACCAAGTATGTTGTTAAGTTGTTGATTATCCAATCGACGTTGCTTTGGATCTCGTCATCCGTATTGTGATGGCATAAGATATCTACCAACCCATGAACTGATGCCCATATTTGATAGCTTTTATTGAGGCATTGTTTTGGCGATTCAAGCTCGAAATTTTTTGCCACTCCTGTAATGAGGTAGTTAAAGGCTCTGTGGCGTTGGTCTGCCAAGTCCTTGTTGTTGAGTCCAACATCTGATTGACTGAACATCAATGCATAAATTTGACGATTTTCGAGTCCGAATTGAACATAATTAGCCGCTGCTAAAACAAATTCATCCATCGCCTGAGTTGCGGTTAGGCCGGCATAATTAACCTGTAAAACGTTTCCCAATCTATCAAAGCCCTCGGTTTTTATCGCCGTCAACAGGTCATTTTTATTCTTAAAATGCCTGTATACAGCCGTGTGGGAGACGCCAACTTCGGCAGCCAGGACTCGTAAACTAAGTCGCTCCGAGCCATTTGTTTCGCACAATCTATAGGCGGTGTTGAGCAATTCAGCTTTTAATTTTTTACGGTGATAGACCATTTCCCTAGTATATCGCGAACTTGATGTTTACAGCGGTAACATTTTGAGTGATACTGAAAAAAAACTTATGCGCAAATAAAAGAGGGGGTTAATGATGCCAGAGATGACATGGCTCGGTTGGTTTCACACCGTATTGGGCGTTTTTTCATTGCTCAGCGCGGGCTATACGTTGGTCAAATATAGGGTCATCTCAATGGCATCGTGGGTGGGGAAAATCTACCTGCTGCTGACGGTTATCGTTGCGGGATCGGCGCTTGGCATCTACAACCAAGGCGGTTTTGGTATCGCCCATATGCTCGCGGTGTTAACCTTGGTTGCGGCTATTGGCGGCGCGGTGATGGAAAAGTTTGCACTGTTGGGTGCAGCGTCGAAATATTTTCAAGCCATCGGTTACACCAGTACCGTGCTATTTCACATGATCCCCGCGATCACCGACTTTTTGCGCCGACTGCCGCTGGGCGATCCCTTTGTCGATTCCTTTGACGACCCATTAGTGGTTAATTTTCACTTAGCATTTTTGGTGCTCTACGCCGTCGGGCTCGGATATCAACTCTTGTGGCTGAGAGCCCAATCCCGCGCGCTCGAGGAAGAGCCCTCAGCGGATCAAGAGCCCTCAGCGGATCAAGAGTCCTCAGCGTCTTTATAGGAGAACA
>DDJS01000126.1:0-8179 GCA_002339165.1 Cellvibrionales bacterium UBA2618
TTTACTCTGTGCACAATGCACCGCAACTGCACGGGTATAGGCATCGATCGCTCCCTTGGCCATGCAATACGCGGCAACATAGCTCTCACCCTGAATCGCCGCCAGTGAACACATATTGACGATCGCTCCGCCACCGCTAGCCGCCATCGCTGGTATTGCCTTACGACAACCAAAAAATACGCTATCTACATGCACCGACATGGTAAATCGGTACTCGTCTGTGGTTTGATTTTCTGGATTACCGACCTTTACCACCCCGGCATTGTTAACCAGAATATCGAGCTTGCCATAGCGCTTGACGGTCTCGTCGATCACCTCGCTCCAGCGCGTTTCATCGCGCACATCTTGATGCATAAAATAGCCGCCAATCTCCTCCGCTAACGCGAGACCCTCCTCGTCGGCAATGTCGGTCACCACCACCTTAGCGCCCTCGGCGGCAAATAAACGCGCATCAGCAGCGCCCAAACCCATCGCAGCGCCAGTAATAATCGCCACTTTACCTTTCAATCGATCCATAAAACACCTCTTAAATTATTAGTTAGAGCACCTACAAAAACGTTCTTTCTGTGTCTATATCAGGTCTGTAGCGACTATTAAACAGCAATCACCTGCTACTCATAGAACCCAATCGTTCCGCGTTTAAAGAGTGGGTTTTTGGCACTCGGCTTATCAAGCTAACCCATTATCGTCAAATTGTTGGGGTCGCCGTCAAGGTAAAAATGCTCTAATAGCGCTGTAATTCATGCTTGTAGTAAACATTTTTACCCTATTGTGTAGGCAAAAACTGCACTATGGCCGCTTAAAATCGACCACTACAGCCGTTTTTAAAACGCAATCGCACCGCTAATATGCATCGGCTTTGATCTCGACACGCGGCTGGATCGTTGTCCAACCGGCCCTGAATCGTTGATAGTAGCGTCATGACTGACTAAGCCGGTAGCGAACTGCAACTGCTGGGTATGATCGACAGTGAATCTGCTAACAGTTGAATTTTGGGTACTTGCGCAGGCTTAAATCTTTAGGACACTGGATTGCGGGTAATCCAACCACCCAAATACACTACCGGAATGCTAACTCGCTCGACCAGCAGTTGATCCTGCGCAAGGTACAAGCCCGTATCAACCGCTGATAAATAAAGTCAACGGCGCGTTCGAAGAGCGGCTCATGTAGCGCTGAGGTTGTCATCGAAAGCACCCTTTTATTCGCGCTCATTATAAAATGAACTCATGCAATACAACTGGTTAGACAACAGCGTGACACAACTCTCCGACGGTTTTCCTGAAAAAATGGTGCTGCTGGACTGTGAAACCACCGGTGGTAACGCCACGCGGCATAGGATCATCGAAATCGGCCTATTGATCGTCGAGCATGGGGTGTTGTTGGAGACCTGGCAGACGTTTTGCGACCCCGAAACTAGCCTCCCGCCAATGATTCAACGGATCACTGGGATCGAACCGTCGATGTTAGTCGGTGCACCCACATTTAGCGAGATCGCCGAGCGGCTTGTCGACCTGATCGGGGAGCGTACGCTGGTGGCGCATAACGCACGCTTTGATTACGGTTTTATAAAAAATGAGTTTAAACGCAGCGGCATTCGATTTAATGCCAAAACCCTCTGTTCGGTTAAGTTTAGTCGCATTTTATATCCGCAATTTCGGCGCCACGGACTTTCTGAAATTATAAAGCGCTTTGATTTAGAGATTGAAAATCGTCATCGTGCGCTCGACGATGCGCAGATGATCTACCAGTTTTTCCGCAAATCCTCCGCGCTGTTCGGTGCCGAAGAGATTTCTTCGGTGTGTCGGACGCTGCTTCAAAAACCGGCTATGCCGCCGCTATTGCGCGCCTCTGATATCGAAAAATTACCCGCCAGTCCCGGGGTTTATTATTTTTATAACGAGGCTGGCGAACTACTCTATGTCGGCAAGAGCGTGCATATCCGCAACCGCGTGCTCAGTCACTTTAGTCAGGACCACAGTAATCCCAAAGACCTTCAGATGAACGCTAAAATCAGCGCCGTCGACTATTATCGAACGCCCTCCGACTTTGGCGCCCAGTTGTTTGAAAGTCACCAGATAAAGGCGCTCAGCCCGCTCTATAACCGTCGACTACGGAAGGTTAAACGCCTGTTTCAGTTTCGAAAAATCGAGGATCATCGCGGCTACCATCGACTGCAAATCGAGGTAGTCGACAGCCACAGCGCAGACGCCAGTAGCGGCCTGTTTCGGTCGCCCCGACAGGCCACTCTAAAACTCGAAAAGCTCGCGGACGAGCATCTGTTGTGCCATAAATTACTTGGTCTTGAAGGTGCGTCGGGCCGTCTAAACACGCGACCCTGTTTTCGGGCGCAGCTTGGCAAATGCCTCGGCGCATGCCAGGGTAATGAATCTGCCGAGGTCTATAACCAGCGCTTGGGAGAGGCACTTGCAGACTATCAATTGGCCATCTGGCCATGGCAATCGGCAATACTGGTTGAAGAGCGCGATTCGTCGGATCCCGACCTCAGCACCTTTCATTTGATCGATCGATGGCGTTATCTCGCTAAGCTCAGTGACATGGATGAGCTCTACCACGCGGGCTACCATCCGATGCCGGTTGATGGCGGCAGCCAACCATCTTGGCAGCAGATCGAAGCAAACACCGCACTCAACGGAGCGGCCGTTGAAAAATCACACCTAGCTGTGGATACCAATGAGGATCTGGCACAGCAGCCATCGTTCGATCTGGATACCTATTTTATACTGGTACGCTTTTTACTCGATGCTCGGCGACTACAGCTCAACCATCTGTTGGTGTGGCCATTACGGGCTCTGCCGCCCGAGAATCTGTAATAATTGACAATCCCAGTATGTGCCCAGCGCAAAAATTAAGGCTCAAATAAACCGGCTTTCAAAAGATTTAACGCTGTTACCGCGCTTGGCTCCCAGTTAAAAAAATTTTTCGTTAAAGAACTTTTAATTAAAGAGCGTCTAGTGAAAGAACGCCTAGTTTGTCGAATAAAAGTACCTCTCGTATCTGGAAATATTGCCTTCAGCCCCGCTACTGCAAAAGCCCTTAGCTTTAAGATGGTGAAAAGCCCTTAGCGTTTAAATGGAAAGCGCTTGACGGCCGTGTAAAGCCTTGAGCTTTGGCATAGGTCGCACTTGGCTCACGAGTAACAATCCTCTAATTGGAACGAAAAAGATAGCACGCATGCTGGTGTTAAGGCGCCACATCCAAGCCGATAGTTTATTAACCAAAGCGTTATTAGTGTCGACCCTTGACGGCAACGGCGTTGTATCGCCGCGCACTAACGCCGCAGGTTGGCGCGCTTGTTACGCTCACGGGCAAATTGTTTCTCTTGCTTTAATGTATTTTTTGCAGCGCTAAACACCGATAGATCGGGGTCGGGCAAACCGCGGCGTCCGAGCGATTCCAGTTGCCCATAATACCAATATTGCACGGCGAACGTGGCCACCGTGCGAAACAATGCAATGCGTTCCAACCAGCGTAATGGCCCCGGCAATAGCGACATCTCGCGTTCGTAGCGCGGTAGGCTCGACAACCCAGCGATCAACTGCGCCGGAGCGTCTGTGAGCACACACATCGGCCGGCCAATACCGATCATATCAACACCACCCGATTCGAGGGCCTCACGCATGGCAGCGCTATTGCGAAACCCGCCAGTGACCATCAATGGAATCGATACACTAGAGCGCATAGCGAGCGCAAAATCGACAAAATAAGCCTCGCGAGCCAGCGTCGACGCCGCAACCGTTTGTGGGTCTTCGGGTTCCAGACCGGCCAGACCGAGCAATTTGGGTTGCTCGTAAGTACCACCGGAAATTTCGATCAAATCGACGTTGGCATCCTGCAGCCAACCCGCCACCTGCAAACTGTCGGCAAACGAAAATCCGCCCTTTTGGAAATCGGCGCTATTCAGTTTAATCGCCAGCGGAAAGTTACTACCGACCTGGGCACGAACCGCCGCCACTGCGGCCAACAGCAGGCGCGCGCGATTGGCCAACGAGCCTCCCCATCGGTCGGTGCGCTGATTGGTTCGCGGGCTTAAAAACTGCGACAAAAGATAGCCATGGGCGGCATGCAGCTGCACGCCAGTAAAACCCGCCGCTTTAACCGCACCAGCGCAAATCGCAAAGCGCTCGATAATCGCCTCAATTTCGGTGTCATGGAGCGCTCGCGGTCGGCCAAAATTACCCCCGGGCAGCGCTACTTTAATCGCCGAAGGCGCGTTTGGTTGAGGATTAACTAACTTTGGCGTCTGTCTTCCAGCATGGCTTATTTGCGCCCAAAACTGATTGCCCGAACGCGTGGCTGCACTAGCCCATTGCTCCAGTGCGCGCTGCATGGCGGGTTCTACTGCGCGGTCGATAACCACGTTGCCCGGCCGCTCGAGATGATCGGCATCGATGATGATGTTGCCCGACAATAAAAGACCCGCACCGCCGTCACTCCAGAGACCATAGAGACGGGTCAGCGCGTCGGTCGGTACGCCTTTTTGGGTCGCCAAACCCTCGGTCATAGCCGCCTTGGCAAATCGATTAGGGATTTCTACACCGCAGGGTAAGCGCAGGGGTTGGGTAAATATATCGCCTGGATCGACCTGTTCATTTGCCATCACATTAGAGCCTGTCTGTTGTGCAAGGCAGACGAGTAAATACAACTGACTCATTTAGGTCAAGCCATACATGTTTTAGGTCATTTCCTTAAACAACAGCGAATGGAAATTTGGAATACTAAGCATTAAAGACAAGCGGCGACATAGAGCGAGAATCGACCGAATGCGTCACGGACGGCGCGAGTGGTAGTCGGCCTATGCCCGGCTTGTCGAATCGATCAACCGACGTGTCAGATTTGGAAATCGGGCGGTTAAACAGCTGGCCGGCAACCGTTCTAAGACCAAGACACGACGAAACCAGCAGTACATCTTGATCTTTCCGTGCCGTGATTGGATAGCGTTGATAGTCGTTGTCGGAGCATAAAAATGCGCGGCCTTTAATCGCCTTAATGGTCGCCATGAATTGCTTGGGAGCATTGCGATAGACGCTGGATGGCTAGGTTCGACTGGCATCATATGACTCTGCGTCGAATCCCAGACGTTTCCAGTCATGTCGCAAAGGCCATAGCCATTGCTGGGGAAAAATCTGGCCAGCGCAACACTGTAAAAGCCGTCGGTGGTATGATTTAGCTGCAGAACAGTACCCTGCTTGGTAGTCGCCTTAGCGTGCCCTTCGTCTGATGGTCGATCCCCCCAGTCACGAGTAAGTGCCTCGAAACCGCCGCCTTGCAACCGAGTTATAGCCATTGATGCGGCACCAAAAAGGCGATCAAGCGGGCGCCACAAATTTTAAAAGCGTGCGTTTAACCGATTTATTTATTCGTTTATAAAACCTGAGCGACAGCCTTGACGAGTAGTTTCACCGATGCCCGCAACGCCCTAGTAATAGATATCACAACCGATCAAATTCTTAAATGTGCGATGGGCTAAAATAAATATTGATCGCGAATGATAATGATTGCTATTACGATACCTGCTGTCTATACTGTTTTAAATGGTAAAGATGCGTCAACGCCTACTGTCACGCTGGTAATCCTAGCGCCCAGAATTGCGGATCGGCACATAAACCAAGCCACTGTTTGCGATAACCAAGGAGGATGAGAATTTTGAAAAAATTACTAGTGATAGCATTGGTGTTGACCGCATCCAGCAGCAGCTTTGCTCATACCGACAACGATTTCGTATTCTTCCAAGACGCAGCTGTTATTGGTCAAATACTGATCATGACATCGGTAATATTTAGCCTATTTGCAGTATCTTTAGAGGGCGTTAAAGTTGCCCCGAAAAACTCCAAAAGCCAACGTGACGATCTCGATGCAGTGATCGTCAGTAGACTGAGTAGATCCAATGTTTAAATTCCCAGAGGCACAGGCACACTGCGACATCCCCTGTAAAATTTATGATCCTTGCGTCGCCCAAGTCGCGGCGCTGAGCATTGTCCGCTTGATGGATTTGATCGCCGAACTCGGCGACTTAAGTACCTCAGCGAACGCCGCGCAGTTGGCCCGTTTAACCAGCCAAAAAGAAAACCATGCTGCGCAGATCAAACATGATGTCACGACCATCTGGGGAGACTATTTTAAACAACCGCAAATAGACCGATTCCCTCAAATCCACAATGTGACGCACGGTATTATGCAAGCGGCGTCGAAGTGCAAACAGGGCACCGTGCGCGATGACGGCATAGAATTACTGGCGCAGTTGAACCAGTTTGCCGAACTTTTTTGGCACAGCAAAGACATTCCCACCCAGTCCGTCATAGCACCGTACCCACCAGCACTCCAAGTTGTTCATCCAATTCTGACCCGTGCTTAGGGTATTTCGTGTCACCGGCGACAGCATGCTACCCTGCGTCGCCTCGGGCGATTTAATCATTACTACTGGCTTCGGGCAAGTGGCGACGGGCGACATTGTGGTCATGGCACTGCCAGACTATGGACGGGTCGTAAAACGCGTCCGACAGGTCACCAAACACTGGTTGGAACTCGCCAGCGACAATCGCGAAACCTTCTCATCCTGCTGTGGATCGCGCCAGCCAAAAACACATCTGGTTGGCACCGTGGTGTTCAGTGTTAACCTCAAGCGCCTGCTGGCACGGATAAAAGGCTCATGGTCGGCTAACTGAAGTTTATTTAAATAACTCAAATTCGTTCAGCGCGCCAAACCCTTTGACCTTGATATTATTGATTGCTCGAATCATATTCATCTTTAGATCTTCATCGAGATCTTCGGGTGGCGTCAACAACAACAGCTCATACGATTTTTGATTGAGCGTTAGATAGCTGCCCAACACCGTGTACTCACCGTCTTCCATCAGCAGCATCGCCTTATAAGCCAGTTGATGCCGTTTATTGACCGTCATCAACTGCGACGACCGCAGAAAACACTCCTTGACGCCATCCAATTTAGCCACGTTTGAGCGGATAATGCTTTTGATGTCGGTGAGATTGCCACCGCCCAAATATTTCACCCGCATCGGATCGCTGCGATCCTCAACCACGATTAACCGGCAGGCGATGCGCGCATCGCCAAGCGCACAAAAAATAGTGACACTGGGTTCAGCTTGCTGGACATCCGCCTCGATTTCGCCAAGCGACCAGACCATGTTGTCAGAATCCGGAATCAGTAAAAAGAATCGATCTAAAATACACATCAAATTGCCGTTCAAACGCAACGGTGCAACCGGCTGGTCGGTAAGCGAAAATACTTTTAAATCGCCGCTTTGAAAACGGTAGACATCGTCAAAGCAATTAAAGTTATTTAGATAGACGTTCTCATCGATGACTTTATTGCGCAGAAACAGGTAGCAAGACAGAAATGGAAAGCACAATAACGCAGCCAAAATTGTCCGAAACAATAATTTTAATCGCTCCGATGGCGGGTAAAAAATTTCGCCAATCAGATACCAGCCACTAAACATTGCGTTGAGGCTGTCGTAAAGGTGCGTCCAAACGGTCACTGGGAAAAAATTCAGCAGATAACCCGATAGATCAAACGCGGTGAAGCCAATCGCTACCCCGACAAAAAGCATCAACGTGAATTCGGCTCGGCCACTGCCTACCTTGCCAAAAAAATTCTTTAAATTGTAAATAAGAATTCTCAAAAATATCCCCAACAACCCTTGCCCGGCGGCTTATCTAACCGTCAATAATAACAAATTAGTAGCCCATACGGGCCATTATAGTTGCCGTATTGGTTAAATAAAAACTAGCCGTCATGTTGGCAAACAGTTCGAGAGGTTGCTTGCCACTCATGGTGATGCGACTGAAGGCATTATCGCCGCTAATCGAATCATCGCTAACTGACAAGGCGCAGGTGGTTTGCGGCTAAACCCTTGGCGATTACTGCCGATTATTTAAACTGCAGACAATCGACATGTCGGGTTGGCAACGAGGCCAACTCACAAAATCACCGCGACGCTCGATAACTAACCAAGGGGTTTGAAATGCATCGAATTACCGCAATCATTGGATTGATCGCTCTGACAGCCTGCGGCGGCGGAGCGGGCTCTTCCTCAGCACCAGAAATACCCTCGGGCTTAAACAGCCCAAAGCTGTATCTTTTTCATCGTCTCGGGGGTATCGATGGCATTCAAAAATTAAAGAAAAAGCCCGTGGCACA
>DDJS01000126.1:8576-18891 GCA_002339165.1 Cellvibrionales bacterium UBA2618
CTATTTTAGAGCAACTGACAGAAGAGTACACAGCGCGCGAAAATTTGATCGCTGGCGAGATTAATCGACCCGCTTATAAGCAGATTATCTCCGATGTTACGGGCTTTAAATCCGCGATGACAAATCGTGAAAAAACTTATTTAGCGGCAATAGAGGGCAGCTTAAAGCGCTGCACCCAAGAGTTCGAGCAAGGCTAACACGTCAGCGCAGCGACTGTAATGCAGCGTCTTATCGAAGCTCGCCGACCACGTGATAAATGGCGGTTAAGAAGTCTCTACCTAAGCTGCGGCTACGCTGATCTGACCACCCCATTCGGTCATCCGGCAGCTCATCGTTATCCTTAAACGGCATTTCGATGGTCAAGGCTAGGCACTTAAAGCGTTCACCCACCCAATTTGAGGCAATGCTTAAATTGGCTGTTCCAGGCGCATCTTTGTCATAGCCGCGCTGATCTTGAAATTCAGGCGTTATTGCCAACAACAGCGCTTTGAAATTGTCTTCAAGCGTTTTGTGCCGTTGATCATAGGATGGGATCCCTTCGCAGCCGGCGACAAAATTAACCGGGATAGTTTCATCACCGTGAACGTCGAGGTGCAGGTCAACGCCGACTTCGAGCATTTTCCTTCGAACCAGATAAACTTCTGGGCTTTTCTCCATCGAGGGCTCAGCCCATTCGCGGTTGAGATTCACCCCGGCCGCGTTCGTTCGTAAGTGACCGCGAACTGAGCCGTCGGGATTCATGTTTGGGACAAGGTATAACACTGCCTGATCGAGTAAGGAACGCGCCACCCCGTCCGCTTGGTCGATCAAACGATCGATAAAGCCCTCCATAAACCATTCGGCCATGGTCTCTCCAGGATGTTGGCGCGCGGTAAGCCATATCACGCGTTTACCCTCGCCCTCTTGGCCTATTTTTAACAGTGATATCTCTCTGCCATCCAAGGTTTCACCCAAAACCTGTAATTGGCAGTTTGCCTCCAATTGCGCTCGATGGAGAAAATCTTGGTGCCGCTCATAACTATAGGGCGCAAAATACGCAAAATACACGCTGTCGTATTCGGGCGTAAAACTAATGATGAGCTTTTCACCGTCAAATTCCGTCGGCACTCTAAACCAATACACTCTGTCGTAGGAAGCGACGGCGCGGTAACCCGGCCAGCCGTCAGCATAGGCCGAATTTCCTGCATTGACTATATTTAGCACATGCTCAGTAGCTCTGGTATTGGTTAATTTAAAATGAAACCACTGATAAAAATCAGATTGGTGATCTTTAACAATCTCTAGAGCAATATTTCGCTCATCTGCTGCGTCGATGACCTTGATATTACCGCTGTCAAATTTGGCTGATATGTGCATTTTAATCCTCGTGCTAACTCGACGCCAACCATTGCCGCAAGGCCTCAAACAGCTACGCGAACGATTGCCAAAGTGTTGTTTACCGCCATCATGGAGCGTCTTGCGCGCAGCGTTATAGGTGTCTGCCGATCTGCGCACTACCCCAAAAATTATAACCGGCAAAGCGCGGTGTACTCGGCAGGTACATCTGCTCGAGATGCTGCAACTCAAACCCGGCATCCGTTAGCAGGCTCGGAATGTCTCGGTTCAAGTGACAACCGCCAGCCAGAAAGCCCCATAACGGATCAATACGTGCCTGCCATCGAGCTACCGAGACATCCGGTGCTATACCATGCTCACAGAAAATTAGCCGTCCATTGGGTTTCAGCACGCGTAACATCTCGCGACAAGCGCTCAAGGCATCTGGAATGGTACACAGAGTATAGGTCACCAACACGGTGTCCACCGAGTTTTCCGCAAGCGCGATGGCCTGCGCATCGCCGAGTATTAACTCGACCGGCACGCAATACTCGGCAGCCACGCACCGCGCCAACGCATTGAGCTCAACCGAAGGGTCCAATCCGATCACTCGCTCGACTCGAGCAACATCATAAAATGGGATATTGAGCCCAGACCCAATACCCACCTCGAGTACCACGCCTTGAGCTCCGGGCACCACCTTTTCACGTTGATAGCGCACCGGTTTAGAGCTACATAGACAGTTCAATAAGCGCGGTAACAGATGTTTTTCGTAGATATTCAAGACAGTATTCCTGTAACCGCCGGGCTAATTGAGGTCCGCGGCGTATTCGCTAAGCAAGTCCAGCGGTACGATCTCAAGTGCCTTGCTGTTGGTTCGCCTAAGATACACTCGAGGCGCGCATCCAGCCTGCTGCGCCTCGAGCCAGCGGGCTGCGCACAGGCACCATGCCTGACCGTCGACCAGCCCTGGGAACTGGTACTCTGGGCGCGGTGTGGAAAGGTCGTTACCGCGACGCTTTGAAAAGTTTAAAAAACTCTCTGTCATTCGAGCACACACGGTGTGCGAACCGCGATCATGGTCATCGGTTCGGCAGAAGCCGTCGCGGAAGTATCCCGTTATAGGGTCGCTGCAGCACTCTTCGATCAGTTCCCCAAAGACATTAGTTTGTTGCATTTATTGGCTCCCATATTTGACTCATTGGCATACCCGTGACCGCCGTATAAAACGCTTTTAACCGCGTTTTAAGTAAACAACTCGCCGCTGGCAGCCCGTTGCTTAACGATCTCTGGGCAGTTAAAACGCGCGCCATAAGCGGCCGATAGTTCGTCGCAGCGCTGGATAAACGCTGAGAACCCGTAACTGTTGACGAATTGGATAAAGCCGCCCGTGTGGGCCGGTGCGCCGATGCCCATAATCGATCCAATATTGCCGTCGGCAACGCTTCGCAGCACACCGGTTTGATAACATTTTAAGGTCTCGATGACCTGTCGAAACATCAATCGATCCTGAATATCCCGATCCACCACCTCGACGCTGTCATCGTAATAAAGCTCGAAGAGACCAGGCCAGATGCTCTTGCTACCATCGGCATGATAGTCATAGTAACCGCCACCGTGGTGCCTACCACCGCGACCGTTGTCGGTAATCATGTCCTTGACCATGCGGCGCTGCGTCTCGCCATCCCCCCACTTGTCAACAATACCCATAGCCGCCCAGGTCTCGGACACCTTGCGGCTCAGTTCGAGACTCGTCTCATCTTGCACCTGCAGAGGTCCGACCGCCATGCCAGTGGCTTTGGCAAGGTTTTCTATCTTCACTGGATGCACGCCCTCGACCAGTAATTTAGCCCCCTCATCGAGATAGGTGCTAAAGGTTCGAGATGTAAAAAAGCCCAACGAGTCGTTGACCACGATCGGAGTCTTGCCAATTTGTTGGGCAAAATCGAACGCCTTGGCAAGCGTTGCGTCGCTGGTTTTTTCTCCGGCTATGATTTCGATCAACGGCATCTTGTCGACCGGAGAGAAAAAGTGGATACCGATGAAATTCTCCGGCTTTGCGCTCGCCTCCGCCAGTTGTGTGATCGGCAGTGTCGAGGTGTTAGAACCCCAGTGCCCATCGCCCGACAAGTACTGCTCGGTACTCTGAGTGATGGTGTTTTTTAGCGCGATATTTTCAAACACCGCCTCGATGATCAAATCACAACCAGCCAAATCGGTATCGCAGATGGTCGGCTTAATCAGATCTGCAATGACCTCGGCTTTGGCTGCATCGAGGCGTCCGCGACTGGTTTGCTTGGCCAACAGCGCGATAGTGTAGGCCTTACCCTTTTCAGCAGACTCCAGAGTCATGTCTTTGAGCACCACCTGAATGCCCGCCATAGCAGCGACATAGGCGATTCCCTGGCCCATCATACCGGCACCGAGAACACCTAATTTTCGCGTTGGATTCTTGGCCACTCCCTGCGGTCGACTGGCGCCTGCATTGATCTGGTTGAGCTGAAAAAAGAACGTGGTAATCATATTTTTGGCCACCGCACCGGTGACCACTTTGACGAACTCGCGGCTCTCGATACGCAATGCCGTGTCCACATCGAGCATGCTCGCCTGAAACGCGATGTCCATAGCCGCCGTCGCATTCGGCAAGAGGCCGCGGGTCTTTTGATGCAACATGGTCGGCGCCACCGCAGCATACTGCGCATTTTTTGGCGTGTTGATCGCGCCACCTGCTACTTTGTGGCCCTTTCGGTCCCATGGTTGCAGCGCGGCATCGGGTTGCGACTGAACGTCGATGAGCCAGCGTTTGGCCGTCGGAATAAGATCATCCAGCGTCTCCACTAACTGATCGATCATACCCACTGCTAGAGCCTTTTCCGGAGTCATTTGCTTGCTGCCAAGAATAATATCCAATGCAGCCTGAACGCCAATCAAATGAGTCAGTCGCACGATCCCGCCGCCAGCCGGAAACAATCCCAGAGAGCACTCCGGTAAACCGATCTTAACCGCGCGGTGATTCACCGCAATCCGCCGATTACAGGCCAGTGATAGCTCGTATCCACCCCCCAATGCGGCACCATTTATCGCCGCCACAACCGGCACTGGCAACTTTTCAAGGCGCCGCATGTCGTGTTTTATACGCTGGGTATCGCGGTAGATATCCTCGGCGTAATCAGGCGTTGCGCGGACTAAGTCTTTGAGATCAGCACCGGCAAAAAATACCCGTTTAGCCGACGCTAATATCACCCCCACAAGGCCTTCTTCCCGCTCCAAGCGATTGACTGCGTCGTGCATGGCAACCTTGTACTCAGCATTCATTGCGTTCACCGGCCCAGTCATATCCATGGTGATAGTGACGATGCCCTGTTGATCTTTGTGGTAGTTAAAAACACTCATTAAATGGCCCTTTGAATTGCTCAAAATCAGTACAAAAATGCGCCGGTAGCGCCCTTATGCGCGCTCAATAATGCAGGAAATACCCATGCCGCCGCCCACGCACAGCGAAAGCATGCCACGGCGTAAATCGCGGCGCTCTAACTCGTCGAGCATACTACTTAACAGCATTGCGCCGGTAGCGCCGAGCGGATGCCCCATGGCTATTGCCCCCCCGTTCACATTGGTGACCGAATGATCGATGTCCAGATCGCGCATATAGCGCATCGCGACGGCCGCAAACGCCTCGTTGATTTCCCATAGGTCGATATCATTCTCGGTCAAGCCTGCGGTGTGCAAACATTTCACAGCCGAGGGGCCGGGAGCTGTCAGCATAATAATTGGGTCGGAGGCCAAAATAGCGCCTGCAACGATGCGCCCTCGGGCGGTCAATCCGAGGTCTTTGCCTGCGCGCTCGCTGCCAATCAACACCGCGCTGGCACCATCGACGATGCCTGATGAGTTGCCCGGGGTATGCACGTGGTCGATCCGGTCAAGGGTGTTATATTTTTTGATCATCATGGCATCAAAACCCATGCTCCCCATCTGCTCAAAGGAAGCGCGTAGTCCCCCGAGACCCTCCATGCTGCTCTGCGGTTTGATAAAGTCGTCATGCTGTAAAATACTGAAACCGTTGCTGTCCAGCACCGGCACTATCGAACGGTCGAAGTAACCATTATCGCGTGCATGGGCCGCGCGCCGTTGCGACTCCAACGCATAGGCGTCGACATCCTCGCGAGAATAACCATCGAGGGTCGCAATGGTGTCGGCACCTATGCCCTGAGGAACAAAGCTTGTGTCGATGGAAAACGCCGCATCGCTGGCCCACGCGCCGCCATCACTGCCCATGGGAACACGCGACATGCACTCGACCCCGCCGGCGACTACCAACTGCTCCCAACCCGAAGCGATTTTCTGCGCACCGGTGTTCACCGCTTCGAGACCAGAGGCACAAAAGCGGTTGAGCTGAACACCCGCCACCGACTCATCCCAACCGGCACGCTGCACGATCATTTTTGCTATGTCACTGCCCTGCTCGCCGACCGGCGAAACACAGCCCATCAAAACATCGTCGACGTAGGCGGTATCCAGATCATTGCGCTGTTGCAACGCCTTCAGTAACCCCGCGCCGAGCTCGATCGGTTTAACTTCGTGCAGAGCGCCATCTTTTTTACCCTTGCTGCGCGGCGTTCGAATAGCATCGTAGATGTAGGCGGAATGAGTCATAGGTTACCTCTTCGGAGTAATTGAGCTATCGCTGAGTAGTCCATTATACGGCGAGCCAATGGCACGCTGTCAAAAGCAAATCTATCCGCCCGCGGGGCATCGAGATTGCGCTGCCAGACAGGCATTCCAATCATCGGATGGCGGTGCTTCCGGAGGCACTTATTACCAGCTGGTTACATGCTAGATGAGCCCAGTCATGTCGAGTCTAGGACGCCACCGGTCGCTTGTACAGTTTTCGCTGAAGCGTTCGGCGATGCATTCCAAGAGCGCGCGCGGTTGCCGATATATTGTGACTGTTTTCAACAAGCACACGCTGAATGTGCTCCCACTCAAGACGACTCGGAGAGGGCGGGTGCTCAGCGACATCAGTACTTGCCACGGCCAGATCGCACTCAAACGCCGCCTCGATATCGCGCACCGAAGCCGGTTTACACAGGTACTGGACGGCGCCCAATTTGACCGCTGTCACCGCGGTTGAAATGCTCGAATAACCGGTCAATACCACCACTCGTAATTGCGGTTGCAATGCCATCAGTTCTTTCAAGAGAGTTAATCCAGATTCGCCCTCGAGCTTAAGATCTAGCACCACGTGCTCAATAGGGGCGGATGCACAATGCGCCAAAGCCTCTGCGCTGTTTGCCGCGCAAACCACTTTGCCCCCGCGACGGGTCAACGCATTAGCTAAAACACGGCTAAAAGTGACGTCGTCATCGACCAATAGGTAATGCATACTAGATACCTTTTCCCCGCGGCATAACATCATGAGATAGTGGCAGAACGATCTCCGTCAACAGACCACCACCAACGGCATTTTGAACTCGTATACTTGCGCCAAAACGGTTGAGTGTGGCGCGTGACAAAAATAATCCGAGGCCGAGGCCATCCGCTTTATCGGTCACAAAAGGATCCCCCAAAGATTCAAGATTATGCGGCGCTAGACCCGGCCCATGGTCGCGGATACTAAGTTGCGCCTCGCGCACGCTCCATCGCAGAGTGACTTCGACGTTCAACGGATTGGCATCAGCGGCATTATTTAGGATGTTCAACAGCGATTGAGCAATCGTTGGATCGAACACAGCGACTTGGTTCATCTGCGTAGTGGCGCTAGCCTGCGGGAAATGGATATTGGCTTTGAGATTGGGCCGCATCAATTGCCAACGTTCAAACAACTGCTGAAAATAAAGCTCTAAACGCTGAGCTTGCAGCGTGTCAGATTGCGATTGTTCGGCAGTGCAGATCAGCTGTTTCAGGGTGGTCTTGCACTGTTCGATCTGAGCGTGCAATAACAGCATATCGTCGCGCCCTGGCAGCTCTGGGCGCTCGAGGATCTCATCGACGAGTATCTTCATAGTATTTAACGGCGTGCCCAGTTCGTGTGCGGTTCCGGCCGCCAGCGTACCGACCGCGAGAATTTGATCGCTGCGCAATTGCGCCTCCCGCTGCTCGGCGATCTCTAACTGATGGGACTTCAATTGCAGGGACATACGGCTAACAAAATAAGTAATAATCGCCGCGCTAACTCCAAAATTCACCCACATGCCAGTGATATGTAAATTGTGGCCGCTGTGCAATTCAACGTTAGGTGCAATCGCCGCTATTTCGACATAGTGTTGCAGTAAAATGCTGTAGGCCAGCAACCCGGCGACAGTCACCAAAAGAGTAGAGCGCCGCGGCAAGGTAATCGCCGAAATGCTAATCGGGATCAAGTAATAGGAGATAAAAGGATTTGACGCACCGCCACTAAAGTACAGCAGCAAACTGAAAAAAAACATATCTACCAGCAGGTGCAAGAAAAACTCAAAATCGGTGATCGGCTTGACCTGCCGCGTCCGCTGCCATGAAAATACAGCGACCATGGAATAACCACTCAGCACCCAACACAACGCCTCAACCGGTAACCCAATCCGATAAAATTGGCTAAACGCCACCAGCGCCAATGCTTGCACACAGATCAGTGAAACCCGGATAATACTCAGATCGCTGAGATTATTGCGCGCACTGAGACTGGATTGGGAAGTCACGCCGACAGACATGTCGATATGATATCAGAAAATGGGGCTATCTAAATTATGACCCCAGATGCATCGGTTTTTTGTTGGTATTGCATAGATTTTTTCACTCCGCTCTGACCCATGGATCACCCGAAGTATTGCGCCCCCGACCGCGCATCAAACCGCTGTCAACGACCACATCTGACAATTTCTCTGAATAACCACTAACCGGCAAATAGAGGAGAAAAATCACCCGTGCTCGGCCTAAATAGTGACCGAGGCAATCACCACTGCGGTACCATAAACCAGGATTTCAGTGACGCCCATATCAATCATCGAGGTGCTAAATTGCGTTGAAACAATCGCATTCGCGCCTTTTGTAAAGGCGTCTATCTTCATCCGGTCGATCGCCTGCGCTCTTGCATCCGCGATATCTGCGGTAAATGAAACCAGTTCGGCACCCGGCAAGGTGGCGCTCTCACCAGACATTTCAGCGGGTAAGCTTTTTGTTCGCACGGTACTGCCCTGAACCACCCCAATAGTTTTTAAAATAGTTCGATCAGCGAACTTGGCGTCGGTAATAAAGGGAATATTTAACGCCTGCGCCCGCTGTTCTTCATTCAGTCCGTCTTGTAAATTAGCCTCATGACGACGCTCTTTGTAGGCCTCTTCTTTGGCCTTCTCTATTCCCGCGCGCGCCTCCGCTTCGGCCTCTAACTTGCCTTCGCGGGCGAGTAAATCGTCCTCGCTTTCGAGAACATACCAATCGCCATTCGAAAAATTACCATCGACGGTCTTGTCCTGAATGAGTTTAAAGACCTGTTCTTTGCTCAGGCCATTGTCCATCATGTACTCACCGATTTTGATCTTGCGACGCGCGTCGTCGCGGCGTATTTTTTCGCGCCTCACATCCTCTGTGCGCACCTGCCGCTCGGCGACGGCCGCCGTTGCAGCAGCCTCGCGCTTGCGTTGACGATGCTCTTCGTCACTGTCGAAGATGTACCAGGCTCCGCCGATAAACTGGCCGTTTACCTGTTTACTGGTAATCAGCTTAAAGGCCTCTTCCATGGTGATGCCTTTTTCGACGACGTAATCATCTAATTTGGTCTTCCAACGCTCCTCTTCACTGTCATCTTCTTTGTCATCTAACAATTCCTCTTCGAACTGCCGGGCAATAAATCTCGGTGTCCCAGTAAAAGACGGCGTACTTTCTTTTAAGTCACTTTGTGGAAGAGTCTTAGCAATGCTCGAGATATCGCCTTGAAGCTTGGCCAAATCTCGCGCCTCAGCCAAAATGCCTGCAGCGAGGCTGCCCGGATTTAGCGATGGCAGAGTCGCCGGTTGGTTATTGGGTGTCGATCCAGCGGCTTGGGGACCCAACGCTATCTCTCTGGCCTCGGCGAGGATCGATTCGGCCATACCTGATTTTCTAAAATCTAATTTGCCACCTGCCAGCGGCCTATCGGCACTCGGTGCCGGCGCTTCGGGTCGAGTTTGCGACGCCAAAAGCACGGAACTCTCGGATTTTCTCTCAGATTTGTTCGCAGGTTTAAGCTCGGGCGTCGCTAGCGATTTTCGTCCGGTCGATTTCTGCGCCTCTTTTTGCGCGGTTTTCGCCATTGTCTGGGCCATGGCTATCTTCGCTAGCGCCGATTCCTTTTCACGAGCCAAGCGCTCCTCGGCACGCGCATCAGGCTGATTGATCGCCAGCGGCGGTTCAGGCGCGGCGCTAATGGCAGCACCCTTTGGGTCTTGAATCAGCCAACCTCCGGCAACAAAGCTCCCGGAGATCTCCTTTCTTGAGATCGCGTGAAATACATCTTCCTTACTCATGCTGTTAGCCAGCATGTAATCCTCAAGCTTTACTTTTTCTGACGTCTCGGTCATTCATCAATGTCCTCTAAGGAGTGCCACACTCTGTTTTCCGGATTGAACACCGCTAAAAGATCCCAGGGTGCACAGGTTCATGGTTATTTCTGGGTCTTCCCAGACGCCATCACCGCGCTCTCGATAAATAAAACTAGCCTTGAATACTAACTCATAATAACGCAATCATTAATCACACCACCAGTCGCATGGTTGATATTTCGTGCCACCTAGGGCAAGCGGTTAAAGATAAATTCGCCGAGAACACCGATTGAACCGTTAAAACGCTAAACTTGGTCATTGATTCGCGGTCCAAAGAATGTCATCCCAGTCGATTATCAGACGAAAATTTAGCGAGCCCTAGCCAGAGACCGTGCTTGTTACATCGACGCAAGTCAACCAGCACTGCACAATGAGCGGGCGACGCAGGCTGGCCAATGACGAAAGCGCACAGAGGACAGAGGACAGAGGACAGAGGATAACGAATG
>DDJS01000126.1:19194-39004 GCA_002339165.1 Cellvibrionales bacterium UBA2618
ACAGAGGATAACGAATGGGAAAAGACATCTACTATGCCGCATACGGCTCAAACCTCAATCACGAACAGATGCGCCAGCGCTGCCCCGCGGCGCAGCCTATAGCCGTCGCAGTATTACCCGATTGGCAACTGGTGTTTCGCGGCGTCGCCGATATCATTCCCGCCATAGACAATGCTGTTCCAGTCGGACTATATAAAATCACTGCCGCCTGCGAGGCAGCGCTCGACCACTACGAGGACTATCCGACGCTGTATGGAAAAAAGATCATCGATCTCCACCTCGACGGACGAGCCCTCTCGGTAATGACTTACATCATGAATCCACGCTATGGCTATGGTCCACCCTCAGAAGCGTACTTCGAAGTCATTCGGCAGGGCTATCACGACTGGCAGATACCCTACTCAACGCTGGTTGCGAGCTTGCAACAGGTGGTCTTCGACGGCGGCGACAACCCTTACCAGAGTGCCACCTGGAGCCGCCATGGCGCAATCGATCAGTCGACTACTGAATCGATCGTCCAACGCCTACAAACAGCGGATAAGCGCTAATTAAGCGGGCTGGAACTCACCTCTCCTGACTGGTCTCTTTGATAATGCGGCCGTCACATTGATCGATATACTGTACGATGGTGCGGTCAGTGAGGGGGTATATGCGCTTTTCCACAACGCAACCATCGCTCTTTAAAAACCGCCTATGGGTTCCCGAGTGCTCCGCGTAGGGCCTGTCCATGTAAGCGAAATCGCGGCGGTCGTCAGCCAGTTCCTCGCGCACATGGTTAGCCACAACGGTATATTTAATCCAGTTGGCGATGTCACCCGACTGCAACACCGGCGCCGGTTGCGCCACGTTCTGCAAGGCCGCAACCGAAAGCACAGCCATCAGTAAATATTTTCTCACCCGCGTTCTCCAATTCGCCGTTTTGGCTTTGTGATGCAGTGTAGCAACGATTCGGAAAAGCCTCCACAAAGTAACTTATCTACGCGGCTGAAGCGTCGGCCATAACTCGCAGGGTTTAATTGGTCGCATCGTCCGCCGCTTCATTATTTTCTCGCTCGAAACGCCCGCGGTCATGCAAACCTTCAGAGTGAGCAACCACCGTACTGACCGCACCGTCTCCAGCCACGTTGACCGCGGTGCGGCACATGTCCAACAAGCGATCAACACCGATGATCAAACCAATGCCCTCAACCGGCAAGCCCACCTGATTGAGCACCATAACCAGCATCACCAGACCGACACCCGGCACCGCAGCGGTGCCAATCGAGGCCAAGGTCGCCGTGAGAATGACCATCAGATAAGCCTCTAAACCCAGATCTATGTTGTAGGCTTGGGCGATAAAAACGGTCGCCACCCCCTGCATGATTGCCGTTCCATCCATATTAATCGTCGCCCCTAGGGGCACCGTAAAGGAAGCCACGCTGTTGTCTACACCGACGTTATCGGTGACTGCCCGCAACGTCACTGGCATGGTTGCGCCACTCGACGCAGTACTGAAGGCGAAGGCCATAGGCGCGCGCATATTGGCGAAAAAACGCCGTGGACTCAATCCAGTCAACCCTCTCAGTAGCAGCGAGTAGGTGCCAAAGCAGTGCAACAGTAACGCTAGAACAACGGCGAAAAAATAGGCACCTAAACTGACGATAACGCCGATTCCCAGTCCAGCGAATAACTTGGCAATCAAACAAAAAATGCCGATCGGCGCCAGTTGCATTAGCAACATCACCATCCGCATGATGACGCTGTTTAAGTCGTCAAAAAACGCCGCCACCCTCTCACCGCTCTTACCGCAGTGGGCAATCGCGATACCCATCAAAATCGCAAATACAATCACCTGTAATATTTGACCGTCCGCCATCGCCGCAACCGGATTACTCGGAAAGATATTGATCAAGGTGGTCTTCAGTGGCGGGGCGTCCTTGGCGCTAAATTCCGAGGCCACTGCCAAATCAATACCAACTCCCGGTTGAATCAAAAGAGCAATGAATAAAGCCAGCGATATCGCCACGCCGGTGGTCAGCATATAGAGACCGATCGACTTACTCGCCAAACGTCCCATTTTGGCGTCGTTGCCAAGCGACGCGGTACCGCAGAGCAAGGAGACGAATACCAAGGGCACGACCATCAGTTTTAACGAGCGCACAAAAATTTGTCCAACGGTATCGAACAGCCCATCGATCAAATAATAGGAGAGTCCTTGAGCCAGTGCCTCGGGTAACACTCCGGCTGGAATCAACACATTCAAAATTGCGCCGAAGGCCAGCCCGAGGGCCATTGCGCCAACAATGCGCTGCGTTAAGTTCATTTTTTGACCCCGTTATACCGCCCTGCCGCATCCACTTTGGACAATTGCGGTGGGTTGTTCTGGTTATTTTTCTGTGAGTAGATTGTAGTTCATTGACTGCCGATTTGGCGGCTTTTGTTGAAAACCGCAAAGTTCCGTAGCAATCAGCTCAATCCGCAGGCGACAACCGAAAGCCGCGCGCGCTTCGCCGCTATAATGATGGTGCTCTCGACCTATACAAAGAAAAAATGGTCTGTTGATCTTGTTACGAAACTGGTCGATCCTAGGCGCGTTAATGTGGGTCCGCAAGCAACGCAAGATAATCTCGCTGCAACAGTTGCACAACGTCCTCAGTATCCAGCAGACCGGCTGTTGCAGCGATTTCTGCAAGATTGATATGCGCCCCTGCATCGATGCTAGCTGGCTGGTCGCAATCTTCATAAAAACGATTGATCGCGTCAACACTGCCCGCGATATCGGCATTCACCAGAATCAACGCATGGGCAAACAGCACCGCCGATGACCCCCGACCCCGCCGCCGAGAGCGCCTTTGTGCAGTGCCCGCAAGTTTGCGCTGATGACAGACCACGTTGTAGTCGCCATCGCAAAAGGAGCCGCTCACCGATTGACAACTGCCGCTCTGCCCGAAGCCCTCGACCAGTCTCACTATCGGCGCGCAGAGCGTGCGGTAGCTATCGGCTATGGGTGGGTGTTGATCGCAGATATGGGCGTAGGTCACGTTGATCACACCGCCGCCCTGGGGAGTGGCATCACCGCCACTTTCGCGCAACATAACAGGCCAACCACGCTGCTGAGAAAGCCGTTTTGCAGAGTCAAAAGCGCTATTTTTCGACAGCCGTCTGGGTACCACGATAGATTGTTGCGTCGACCAAAAACTCAGAGCGGTATCGCGCTCGCCCGCCACCACACTCGCTAACAGGTCGCGCTCGCTGTCGAGCGCCTGCTCGGGCGAGTCGATATAATTTAACAGAGTGGGTCGGCTGGTCATGCCCCCATAGTAGCCTAATCGAGCGATTGCGTGCCGATCAATGCTCAAAAGTATCGACCCTTGTCGATACTTCGCTATGTGCTGCGGTGTCTCTAGCCAGTGGCTGTGCATCCTGTTGCCGGCTGTCTCGTGGGCACGACCCCGGGAGCGTTATGCATTGCTGTCCTGGGCGAGTGCTCTAACTCGCTAGACCTAGCCAGCACCCGCAATCACCGCCAATCATCAACCTTGTTGCGCTCGAATATCGGGCGCTCCATCAGCAAGATGCTGTAGCGACGTTCGGCGATTTTCCAGCCGGTCAATTCACGGCGATAGGCATCCCGATAAAGACCAAAGATGCGTAACATACTACCATCACTCTTGCGGCATAGCTCATTGGTGTGCCACTCGGCCCGCGCGTCCTGATCGCCAACGCGAATGAACTTGGGTTGCGCAAACATGCCGACAAAATCAAAAATTTGCATGGCCTCTTGCCAGTGCTTAAGAATAGTCTCGCGGCCAACGATGTCACTTTCCTCACCGAGATTCCATACTCCGTCGGCGCACCAATTGTCGGCCCAAGCGTCAGCATCGTTATCGATCACCGCAGCGTTGTAGGATTCGATCAACTCTCTGATCGCCAAACGATCTTCCATTGACCCACTGTTTTGGCCATTTTTGTAACCCGCCGTTACACTCGGTTGCGCCGATCGCTCTACGCAGCCGGTCAAAGCCGCACCGCCAAGCACTAGGCCACTGTATTTTAGAAGTTTGCGACGGTTTCTCTCGGCACCCTTGAGTTGGGTCTTTGGGGTGTCGAAATAGTCTTTGATACGTCTGATCATGACTCATTGGCTCCGCGGTTGTCTGGGCTTAAATAATTCGGCGCTAATACCGCACCGTCTTCGATTTAACTGGCATCACGGCGCATATAATCGTCTAGTCGCTCGTGAAAATTCTGCAGCCGGATCTCTTGTTCGCTCAGATAAAACTGCTTAAATCCGACTGAACCGAGTCCCTGCTGCTGAAGAGCGCCAATACTGAGATCCTGATCTGCGGTCTCGCCCAGCGATTGTTCTCCGTAGACGAAATACTCATGTTCAGCATCTTCTACCGGTAAATCAGGCCCGCCTGAAGGCGACGGCGTATGGGTGCGACCGCCGATCTTTGGCACCAGCCACCAGTGGTCAAATAAACACTGGGCCGGATCGGTCGCATGGGGGCGCGGGCGCAGCAGTTGCACGCCGTCGGGTCCGACGGTTATCACCGAATTGGGGAAAATGTTGTAAATAATATAATCGGTCAATTGATAGTCTTTTAGATAGGCATAATGATCGAAACCACGTTCCGCGCCTAACTCACGCTTTTTATCTTGTACGTCTTTCCTCAATTGCCGCAAAACCTCTGAACTTGGATTTTCCGGCACCGCCACATCCCATTCGGCGAGCAGACTGGGCAACGGCTCCACGACCGGGCCTTCGTGCAATGCAGAGGGCTGATAGGATGCGAACCAACCCCGATTGTGTCCATTTTGCATCACATCAATCTGACTAAAGTCTCCCTGGCTCTCGATAAAAGGAACCAGTTGCGGGTGCACCACCTGCAGGTGATAGGCCTCGTTAAAGTTGTCGGTTAAGATTTTCCAATTGCATTCGGTTTCCGCAGTCATATCTAGAACGCGCACCATTTCTTCGATATGATATCCAGAAATTTCCTCGACAATTGTGGCACCGAGATAGTCTTCCAAAGACCCACAATCACGGTCAATGTTAAACCAAACCATGCCAAATAACTCGGTGACGATAACCGCCTCCAAACCCAATTTTGAGCAAGGGTTGCCTCGTTTGAAGTCCTGTGGGTCTGGCAGATCGACTACCCGGCCATCGAGATCAAACTGCCAACCGTGATAGGGGCAGACAAATCGATCGGCAAAGCCATAAGGGCCCTCGGCTACGCGAGCCCCACGATGCGGACAGACATTGAGATAACCATTGAATGAGCCGTCGGCGCGACGCACAACAATAACTGACTCCGGACCCACCTCGGCGACCAAATAATCACCTTCCTCGGGGGCCTGATAGGCCATGCCCGCTATATTCCAAGTTCGTCGCCAAACATTATCCAGTTCTGACGCCAAATAATCGCGGCTGGTATAACGCGTCGCCGTTATTGGGTCGCCACGCAACTCGGGGCGTTGCAATCTCTGCGGACGATCGTCATCTTTGTCCATTGTTACCATATTCCTTGCTCCTAAGCGCTTATCTCACAGACCTCTAGCCAATCTTCATTGGCGCGTGCCCGATATATTTTAATGGGTTTATTGGTCAGTTTTCCGACCGCCGCGCCAGTTTCTAAATTAAAGCGCACACCGTGCACTGGGCATGAGATATGGCCATGCCGAATGCGTCCGCCCATCAGCGGCTTACCCTGATGAGAACATTTATTTTCGATCGCAAAATAACCCTTGTTGGTCACCCCAACAAGGATTTCGCGTCCCTCAAAAACGGTCAAACACGCCTTGTTTTCGATTATTTCAGAGAGTTTTAATACCGGTTGGAAATCCATGCGTCAGCTCCTGGTGCAAGGAATCCAAGCCGTAATGGATAATCCGCTTGCCGCTTTTTATATATATGTTGTTCCTCTATGCAGCAAATATACTGAGGCACAATACGCGCGTCAATCGCCTGACAGGACATTGAAACGGCGACTGACACTTTCGGCAGGCTACCCATTTCTCCCCGAAGCGCCACCGCGTGCCCAAGCGATACGCCGTGAACTGCAGACCTCGGCAAGTAGCCCACGCGACTCCAAATGTTCTTTTTGACCAAACCTTAGAGGAAAATTCGGCGAAATAACGCGTCTTTGGGTTGGATAGCGCGCGCATTTAAGATTTACAGGCTAAAGCTATATTATGATTGTCAGTCCAAAACGCGGCGAACAGACCGCGTCATTAGACTGTTTCGACGATGCCGTCCAACAACACACTCAGCCGAGGAGCACCCTGAAGATGCCCAAAATTCAAACCTTATTAGTCGTTGCGAGCCTTTTACTCGCCGCCTGCCATGAGGCACCGCCCGCCGTCAATCAACTGGGCGGCGTCGATGCCACCGCCAAACTTGGCGATGGTGCCTATCTGCTGTCTTCGGTCACAGTCACCACGCCCAGCGAGACCAACACCTTTAACCGAGCGCAAATGAAAATATACGCTCAACAACGATTTGCCTATGCATTTTTTAACCAGAGGACCAATAATGTCGACGCCGGAGCTGGAGCCACCGAGTGGCGCAATGGTATCTTGATCGAAACACCGCTGGCCAATCATGCCGGGGCTGTCTCTGGGTTTCGTTTTGAACTGGATGTGCAACCCAACGAACAAGGATTTGATCAAGCGATTGACAACATGCGATCAGAAGATGGACTGAGCTATGATCTTCGAGAGACGTGGCAGCGCATTTCAAACGCGGCCTCCCGCTTTGATGGACTCTGGCAACTGCAATCACAGCAAATCGACGGCGATCAACGCAAACACGCTATCGGCGAGGTCAAAATGATCGGTGGTGGCCATTATATTTGGTTTCACCACTATGACATCGATGACCAGCAACAGCAGCATTTTGCCTATGGTGAACTGGCAGTTCAGCCTGCGCCGACAGCTGCAGTGGTCGATACAATCTTGCAAAGCTCATACCCAGATCGCATCGGGCAATCACAGGCACTTTCGCTATCACTCGACGCTGGCGATCGGCTGATTGAGACGTTTAGCCGTGCCCAGAGCACCGTAACTAAGACCTACGCGCGATTGTAACGGCCACCTGCGAACTGCCGCCGACTGGCCACTATGCTGATCAGCGGCAGCGGGCAGCAAAAGCTCCGGCCTAGTGCGGCTTATAAAAGCCCTCACCCAGGGGTAAATATTCTGCATTCAGGCCCACCAATGCCGCCCGTACTGCAGCATCTGGATCGCCCAAAACCCTCAGTCGAGTAATTTTTGCGGCCGCCAGAAAACGTTCGCTAAAACGCCCAGAAGCTCGCATATGCGCCAATAACGCGTTTGAGTCACGGTAGCGCTCGTTGATGATACAGCGGCTGTTGTCCTCGCTAAAATACCATTCATAGACCAGCGTGCCGGATTCCAACTTGGCGGCGGCCACCATTTCAACCATCAATCCTTTAAAGTCAGTTATTTGAGTTGTATCGATTCGCAGTTCCAATATCCAGTGTAACTGATCCACCGGGAGCTGAGCGTTAGCGACCGTCCGCGGCGCCATCGCGAGCGGTCGATCAGCCGTCTGATCGACCGCCGGAGCCGCCTCTATGGCACTGTGCTGGACGCACAATAGAAACCCAAAAAATACCGTAAATAATCGCATATAAATCATCTCACAATAGTTGCTTTAGCCAATACCAAGTAGTAGCGTAGGGCGCGAATAAGCGGATTGCAAACAATCTGCCTCGCCCAGACATTGAGCCATCTATGTCGACGGGTGGTTTGCGACCCAAAAAACCAGCATCTCAGCGACGGCCAGCGAATAATGACTCTAAATATGCGCCTATTTGCCACACCAATAAAACCGCCGGCCAGGTTGCTCCTCAGACTAAGTAATGGCGCCATACCGATGAATTAGCCGGCAGGGACTTTCGCAATACAGCATGATTCGTTAAAGTTACGCTGTCGAAACCCGATTTAAGCATGATTCGTTAAAGTTATGCTCTCGACATCCGATTTAAGATAGAAGGGTCGGATATATAGAAATCGGCCAACAGCACTAAAGGATGTTCCTGTGAACAGTAGCTTGCGACATATATTGGCGTTGATAGCCGCGATGCTTTTGGCTTTTACCAGCCAAAGCATGGCCCATAAGCCCTATGAAATGGGTCGCATGACGCAAACTATCGATGTACTCACCAAACAACTAGCGGACGCCAACACCAAAATTAGGCGGCTCGAAGCGTCCATGACTAAGAGCCGCGGACGCGGTACTGCAAAAATGGCCAGCAGTTGTGATGTCGGCGACGCCCGTGCCAACGTGTCGATGGCCAAAGGCAACCGCGGCAAGGGTGATGCGCTTGAGACTTGGCTTAAGGCCTACGGTAAGTCTTGCTCGCCTCAGGACTTGACCCAACTGCGAAGCCTTGCCAGCGAACTATTTTACGACGATCCATCGCTCCAGCTCATCGATTTATTCTCGGGGTCTCGCTAATCATCGCTGAAAATCCCGTTTAAGTGATGCGCCTAACACTTTTTATCGTAAACGATCTATCTCAAGCAGTGAAATGCATAACTAACACTGTGACAACTGTTTCGCCGGCTCAAGCCTCCAAGCGCGAGCGATTGAGTGCATTAGGCCAGTCTCAGTATTAACCAAAGAACAATGGCGCCCACCACAACGCCACCGCGGTTAGCAGCGCCATGCCGGTGCAGTTGAGGAGTAAACCCGCGCGCGCCATCTGCGGTATGCTAATCAACCCAGACGAAAAGGCGATGGCATTGGGAGCGGTGGCCACGGGCAGCATAAAGGCACAGCTCGCCGCCAGGGTAACCGGCACGCAGAGCACCATGGGGTCGATCCCAGATTCGATGGCCATGGCACCAATCACCGGCAAAAAAGTCGCAGTGGTAGCGAGGTTACTTGTCATTTCGGTTAAAAAGATCACCAATGCGGTGGCACCCAAGATCATTGCAGCGACGCCAAATAGCGCCAGCGGTGCCAAACCCTCACCCAACCATTGCGCCAACCCCGAACTGGCAATGGCGGAGGCGAGGCTTAGCCCACCGCCAAATAGCACCAAAACACCCCAGGGCAACTGTGAAACGTCCTCCCAAACCAGCAACTGTGATTGTTGCCGGTCACCACTCGGCAACACAAACAGCGCAATCGCCCCCATTAGGGCGATACCGGTGTCGGACAAGCCATCGATCGATAGCCCGGTCGCTAATGGACGGCGCAACACCCACCCCAGCACCACCAATAAAAATACCGCGGCGACGCGCTTTTCGGCGGCAGTCATCGGGCCCATTTCACGGTAGAGCCGAGTCAGATGGTCTTGGGCTACTTCGCTCGCGGGCACATCGACGTGAAAAACTTTGCGCGTTAACAACCACCAAGCACTCGGCAATAGCACGCAACTCACCGGAACACCGACCATCATCCAGTCGATAAAACTTATCTCTATGGCATAATTGTCACTGACAAACGCGGCCAAAAGCGCATTTGGCGGGGTACCGATCAAGGTCGCCATCCCGCCAATAGTCGCCGCATAAGCCAAGCCTAAAAGCATCGCCACCTGAAAATCTCGCTGTCCCTGATGGCTAATATTAGCCACCTGACCCAGAACCACGGACACCACCGACAGCGCAATAGGCATCAACATCATGGTCGTGCTGGTATTCGTCATCCACATTGAAAGCAGCGCAGCCACCAGCATAAACCCGCCAATAAGGCGGCCGCCATCGGTGCCAGTACGCGACAGAATTGCCAGCGCAATGCGTTGATGAAGGTTCCAGCGCTGGACCGCCAAAGCCAACACAAAGGCGCCAAAAAAAAGATAGATAATGGGATTCGCATAGGGCGCGGCGGCCTGCTTCAACGAAGTGATGCCCAGAATATCAAAGCTAATCAGTGGTAATAACGCGGTGACCGCTACGGGCACCGCCTCGGTCGCCCACCAGATCGCCATCCATAGGCCGATTGCGGCGGTTAACCAAGCAACGCTTGACATGATCTGCTGTTCGCCGTCGAGCAGTAGCATAAAAAGGCACAGGCTGGGACCCAACATCAGACCCATCATCTGATAAGGCGCGCGTCGCTTTTGCTCTAAGCCCTGCATGTGGCTGACATTCTCATAATCGTAATACCCATCTGATTGGCACGCAATCTGCCATGCGGCAGTGTAGTTTGCAAATTTTATTGCGCCGCCTAAACCACCCGTGTGCGGTCGCGAACTGTGAAATCGGCACTCGATTAATGTCACAAAGCCGAGCGGTGTTCAGGCAATCGGCAATCTAATACAAATCGGTGAGACAGCAGCGCGAGGGACATTGGCTACCCCAACGCCAAACGGTTCTGGCGGGGTTTATCGGCGACGTGAAAATCGCTTGTAAAAAGAGGCTAACGTAGCCTCTAGAGGTGTATTACGAGTCCTAGAAGCTGCGACTAAACAGCCCGCAAATGCCCCCATGGTAACTCGCTAAGCGCGCTAAAATGGTGGGGCGAACCGACGGATAGCGACAATCTTCCTCGATGAAGCCGCGCAACCGACCCACCCATCGGCGGTTTTTTGCCGAACTCGGGCGATTGGTTTAGAATCGTGGCTTCACTCTACTGGCGAGAATAACTTATGACCACAGCTTACAAACCGACACCCGCGGTGGCGTCTTTTTTAGCGCGCGAGCATCAATTGTTGATCGGAGGCGAGTGGTTAGAAGCCTGTTCAGAGAAACGTATCGAGGTGCTAAATCCGGCTGACAAAAAGGTCATATCGAGCGTCGCTGAGGCCGGTAGTAAAGACGTAGATCGGGCGGTAGAGGCCGCTCGAAAGGCTTTTGACAGTGGCAGTTGGAGTGACATTGCCGCGGCGCAGAGAAGTAAAATCCTGTGGCGTTGGGCCGATCTCATCGAGCAAAATGCCGATCAGTTGGTGGAATTAGAGGTTCTCGATAACGGCATGCCGATGATGCTGGCGAGAGGGTTTTTAGACTATGGCGTCGGTTGGATACGATACTATGCCGGCATGTGCGACAAAATCACCGGCAAAAATCTGTCCGATGTCATATCCTCCAGCGATGCGCGCTTCCACGCTTACACGCAGCTCAAGCCGATCGGTGTCGCGGCGCTAATCCTCCCCTGGAACGGGCCTATCGGGCTGTTTTTAATCAAGACTTCACCCGCGCTCGCCGCTGGCTGCGCCTGCGTAGTCAAACCCGCAGAGAACACCCCGCTGACGGCGCTTCGTATGGCCGAATTGGCATTGGAGGCGGGTATTCCAGAGGGCATATTAAACGTGGTGACCGGCTTTGGCGCGGCGGGCGAAGCACTGGCTCATCACCCCTCTGTGGACAAAATTTCGTTTACTGGATCGACCTCCGTCGGCAAGCAAATCATTCGCGCCGCCAGCGGTAATTTAAAGCGCGTAACGCTGGAATTAGGCGGTAAATCGCCGTGCATCATTTTCGATGATGCCGATCTCGAGGAAGCCATTCCCGCAGCGGCAATGGCGATATTTCTCAACAGTGGGCAGGTATGTTTTGCCGGTTCGCGCCTCTACGTGCACCGCCGTGTATATGATCGAGTCATCGCTGGTATCGCCGACTTCAGCCAGAGCCTTAAAGTCGGCAATGGCATGCATCCAGAAACTATGCTCGGGCCATTGATCTCGGAACAACAGTTGCGGCGGGTCAATCAAATGGTCGATCATGGCCGTAACGAAGGCGCGGAAATAATCACCGCCAAGATGCCCCTGAGCGATGAAGGGTTTTTCTTTGCGCCAACAATTTTTGCCAACGTCACCGCTGATATGTCGATCGTCAAAGAGGAAATTTTTGGACCGGTATTGGTCGCTACACCATTTGATACCACCGAGGAAGTATTGGCCCTAGCCAACGATACTCAGTATGGCCTCGGTGCTGGGGTATTCAGCAACAACATCAATCGCGTTCATCGAGTTGCTGAGAAACTGCAGTCGGGTAATGTCTGGGTCAATCACTACGGTGGCATGCAGTCGAGCATGCCATTTGGTGGCTTTAAGCAATCTGGTTGGGGGCGCGAACTCGGCGAGGATGGTTTTTTAGCGTTTACCGAACAAAAGTCGGTCAGTATTCAGTTGCGCGACAGCTAGTCACTCGGACTGTTGATCGCCCGTTTCCAGAGCGGTGCGATCAATCGCCGCTTGCCGTCATGGCTCATCGCTACGCTGTCGGCCTGTTCGTCGACTTCGAGTTCCTTGCGATCCCAGAGTTCGCACGTCACCTGCTTATGTTTTTGGTCGAGGCCCTCGCAGTAATTACTGTAACGGCACAATACGACCTGATCGCCAAAACCACCGCGAACTTTCTCAAACCAATCCGGATCGGCGAGCGCCTGTCGAGCAAACCCGACAATATCCGCCTGACCGCGCTCTAACACAGTTTCAGCCTGACTAAACGTGTGCATACCCCCAGCCATGATACAGGGCGTTTGCAGGCCCTCGGAGCACAGCCGTTGGCGAATCAGCGCCACCGGATCGACGTTGCGCCCAAACGGACCAAAATCGTCAGAGATAAAGCTCGGCATGCATTCATAACCGCTTTGACCGGTGTATGGATAGGCAGCCCAACCCACTTTGGGCTGTTTAGCATCGTCAAATTTACCGCCGCGGGAAAAGGATAAAAAATCCATGCCGGCGGAGGCGAACTGTTCGGCAAAAAACAACGCATCGTCGAGGCCACTGCCCGACGCACATATTTCATCGGTCAGAAAACGACAACCGACGACAAAATCCCGATCGGTGGCACTGCGAACGGCTCGGTAGACTTCCAGAGGCAGTCGAACCCGCGCGACGGCGGGCCCGCCATAACCGTCATCGCGAACATTACTGGCGGATAAAAAAGACGCCATGGTGTAGGCATGTGCATAGTGCAGTTCAACACCGTCAAAACCCGCTTGCTCTGCCCGTCGCGCGGCGTCGGCAAACAGCGTCGGCAAGCGTTGTGGCAGTCGGGCAATTTCGTCGAGCTGGGTATCGGTGACCCGCTGGCGATAACCAAAACTAAGATCTTCCCATTCTTTGGCCGACAAAACAGTCTGCAACTGGTCGTCATCCAACCCTTGAATCGTCTCGCGTACCACAGCGGGGGAAGCCCCTGGCATATCTAGCACCTGCGCGTGCCGGTCGGTCACATCGAGAAATCGCTCGAGGTACTTCTGCCTGTCTGGGCGCTTGCGAATGGTCAAGAAATCAATCAGTTGAATAAACACCTTGGTCTGTCCGCCACTCGCTGCGCGAATGGTGTCAACCAGCTTGGTCAGACCTTCGATATAGCGGTCATCGCCAATCCGTAACAAGGGTCCGCTGGGGACATCACGGATGCCGGTGGCCTCGATGACAATAGCTCCGGGACGACCCACCGCAAAGCGCCGGTACCAGTCGAGCACATCAGCGGTGACTTCGCCCTCCTCGTTGGATCGCCACGGCACCATTGCCGGAACCCATGTTCTCTGGCTCAGAGTGATCGATCCAACGCTTATCGGCGAGAAAAGTCGCGATGCCGCGGCATCCTCACGGCTAGGCCACAGGTCATCGATGGGTTTGTATTTGATTCGCTCTGGCGGTTTCCACATAGCTGGCACCTCAACATAAAAAGCGCTCGCGGCGCATTGCCCCGCGAGCGGCGGCACGCAAACTCTACAATCCAGCTAAGCGGACTGCCACGGTGCTCTTAACCTTACCTAATAAGCGCTTTAGTTCGCCCACTTCGCAGGCCTCCAACTGACTAAACATCGCCATAATCCACTGCTCGTGACTGGCCGCCATGGCAGTAAATTCGGTACGCCCTCGAGCGGTTAGATTGACCACGAATGAGCGTCGATCGGTGGGTAGACTAACGCGACTAATCAGACCATCGCGCTCCAATTGACGGGCAATACCAGAGACATTTCCGCCTGACACCATCGTTCGCTTTGACAATTCGCTCATGGTCAGTCCGTTCGGCGAGCGCTCCAACTGCGCAAGAAAATCGAACCGCGGCAGAGTAGTATTGCACTCCTCGCGCATTGCTGTGCGCAATTGTCCTTCGATTAGGTTTGAACAGGTTAACAGGCGCAACCATAATTTGATCGAATGATGGTCCTCTTCGATCAATCGCGTCTCGTGGTCGGACTGACCGATAGTGGAATTAGTTCGATCTGGCCCATCACTGTCAACCATTTGCTTTCTCATTCTCGTACAAGTCCTCAATGGGCTAATTTCAATCAACCGACACGCGCGTCATTATAATCTATGGAACACGTGATTAGCTGACCGATGGATAGAAAAAGCGCCATCCAAAGCGTCTCTACAGACTGATGTGCGCTAGTATACAGCAACTATTTTAAATATAAAGTAATTGCTGTATGCTGTGATCAAGTTAGACTAGTTTAGACTTAAAACATTGCTCGATTAGCTGCTGTCGCAGAAGATTCAGCAGACCACAAACGACGGACAAATCAGAGGTTTTCAATGAAGGTAGTATGCTTGGGTGGCGGCCCTGCCGGACTCTATTTTGCGATATCCATGAAGCTGCGTAATCCATCCCATCAGGTCGCGGTTTACGAGCGCAATAAAGCGGGCGATACCTTTGGCTGGGGCGTGGTGTTTTCCGATCAAACGCTCGACAACCTGCGCACCAACGACCCGGTCAGCGCAGAAACAATTGCCGGCGAATTTATTCACTGGGATCTTATCGATTGCGTTGTCAATGGCGAGGTAGAGCGCTCTGATGGTCATGGTTTTATCGGCCTCGGTCGTAAACGAATGCTGCAAGTACTCTTCGACCGCGCCAAAGAATTGGGCGTCGAATTACATTTTGAGCAAGAGTTTGAAGCCGGCGATGTGCATAGCAGATTTGCCGATGCCGACATTGTCGCTGTGGCCGATGGCCTCAACTCCAAGGTACGAACTGCCAACCTCGAAGCCTTCGACTGCAATATCGATGTCCGTAACAATCGTTTTGTATGGCTGGGAACCCACCAAACATTTCGCGATGCCTTTACGTTTATTTTCGAAAAGACCAATCTCGGCTGGATCTGGGCTCATGCTTATCAGTTCGATGACGACACCGCTACCTTTATCGTCGAATGCACCCCCGAGGTCTACGACGCCTATGGGTTTGCCAAAATGTCTCACGCGCAAAGCGCCGAGACCTGCCGTGAGATCTTCGCCAGCTATCTCGGCGGCCACGATCTGATGACCAACTCCGAGCACATACAGGGGTCGGCATGGATTAAATTCCCGCAACTACTGTGCCGTAACTGGATCCTCGACGATCGTATAGTACTGCTCGGAGATGCCGCCCACACCGCGCATTTTTCGATTGGTTCGGGTACCAAACTGGGGCTCGAAGACGCCATCTCGCTGGCTAAGCACCTGCATGGCGGTGGCGGGGTTGCGCAATCGTTGCAGGCCTATCAGGACGAACGCGAAACTGAGGCATTGCGCCTGCAAAATGCTGCATTGAACGCTCTGATATGGTTTGAAAACGTCCCTCGGTACGCCGATAAATTTGATTTAAAACAATTCAATTACTCTATGCTGACGCGCAGTGAACGGGTCAGTCACGAAAACTTGCGCCTGCGCGACAAAGACTGGCTCGAGGGTATGGAGCGTCACTTAGCCGACAAACAGTCGGTCGGTGACGGCGAACGAGCCATTCCACCGATGTTTTTACCTTTTCAGGTGGGCAACATGGAATTGCAAAATCGTGTGGTGGTATCTCCAATGTCGATGTACAGCGCCGTCGACGGCCTACCCAGTGACTGGCATCTAGTACATTATGGTGCGCTCGCCAAAGGTGGCGCCGGCTTGGTGTTTACTGAGATGACCGACGTCTCGCCAGAGGCCAGAATAACACCGGGGTGCACCGGAATTTGGAACGATGAACAAGAGGCCGCCTGGCGCCGAATTGTCGAGTTCGTTCATCGCCATACCGCCGCCAAGATCGCGTTGCAGATCGGCCACGCCGGACCCAAAGGCGCCACTAAAGAACCTTGGCTATGGCATCCCGACCGCTTGGACGACCCACTCGATAAGCAACACACTTGGCCCCTGCTATCACCGAGTGCGATTGCCTACGACAGTTATAACCAAGTACCGCGAGCGATGACTCGCGACGATATGGAACGGGTCACGGCACAATTTGTGGCTGCCACAAACCGCGCTATCGCCGCCGGTTTCGATATGCTTGAAGTACACGCAGCCCATGGCTATCTGCTGTCGGCCTTTATCACACCGCTACTCAACCAACGCAGCGACGAGTACGGGGGCTCACTGGAAAATCGCTTGAGGTATCCTCTCGAGGTGTTTGCCGCAGTGCGCGCGGCATGGCCCCGAGAAAAACCACTGTCGGTAAGAATATCGGCGCACGATTGGGTCGGCGAAGACGGCATCACAGATGATGACTGCGTGCAGATTGCCCGAGCCTTTGCCGATTGCGGCGCCGACATCATCGATGTCTCTAGTGGTCAGACGTCTCACAGCGCGGTGCCGCGACCCGGCAGAATGTTTCAAACCCCGCTGTCAGATCAGATTCGTAACGAGGGCAGCATGGCGACCATGGCAGTCGGCAACATCTATGAAATCGACCACGTCAATAGTATTATTGCCGCGGGTCGGGCAGACCTGGTATGTCTCGGACGACCGCATTTGGCAGATCCTTCTTGGACCCTTCGCGCAGCCGCCACAACCGGACACAAGGGCGAGGGCGTGCACGAGCAAACGCAATATTTTATGGGCCACCGCCAGTTGGAAGTTTTGATGCAACGCGCAGCAGCAGCGGCCACACCGAACAAGAACTAAGCCATGATCATCCAACCAGAGAGTATTTCGTGCACGACAAAATAACCCACGCGGTAGTCACCGGTGCCGGCGGTGGTATCGGCAGCGCCATCGCCATCGCACTGCTCGAGAGTGGTATCAAGGTGTCGCTCATGGGGCGCAAACTGGAGGCTCTTGAGGCGACCATCGCCCTGAGCAACGATGCCGAGAATGCCCTACCGATCAGCTGTGACGTGGCCGCCAGCGACAGTGTAACGATGGCCTTTGACAAGGCCGTCACCGCACAGGGCGCGGTGGATTTACTGGTTAACTGCGCTGGTGCAGCCACCACGCAACCCTTTCATAAGTTGACCACAGACGCCTGGCACCAGAGCCTCGGAGTCAATTTACACGGCGTATTTCACTGCACCTCAGAAGTGATCGAGGGTATGCGCTCGCGCCAATTTGGGCGAATCATCAACATTGCCAGCACCTCGGCATTAAAGGGCTATGCCTATGTCAGCCCCTACTGCGCATCGAAACACGCAGTGCTCGGCCTAACCCGCTCGCTGGCGCTTGAAAGCGCCAAACTGGGAATCACCGTGAACGCCGTCTGCCCCGGATATACCGACACCCAACTGATTCGCGACGGTGTCGATGTGATCGTTAAAAAAACCGGTCGTTCGCCCACTGAAGCGCTCGCCGAGTTCACGAGTAGCAATCCACAAAAACGCTTGGTCACACCCGACGAAGTCACCTCGGCAGTGCTCTGGCTGTGCTCCCAGCACAGCGGAGCTATCACCGGTCAGGCGATTTCGGTGAGTGGCGGCGAAGTCATGTAACCACTGAGACAGGAATCCCGAGTATGCAAACCAACCAACTGGCTACCTATGCGGCAGACAATTTTTTATGGCGAGTTGAAGGTAACGTCGGAATTATCGGTCTCAACCGGCCCGAGCGGAAAAATCCATTGACCTTTGAGTCCTACGCCGAACTGAGAGACTTATTCCGCAATCTAACCTACGCAACCGATATCGACGCGGTGGTGATCCACGGTATGGGTGGCAATTTTTGCTCCGGTGGTGACGTCCACGAAATAATCGGACCACTGACAGCCATGTCGATGACCGAGCTACTCGACTTTACCCGCATGACTGGCGATCTGGTGAAGGCAATGCGCGCCTGTCGGCAACCCGTGCTCTGTGCAGTCGAGGGAGTCTGCGCCGGTGCCGGAGCTATTTTAGCCATGAGCAGTGATCTGCGCTACGCATCGCCCACAGCCAAAGTATCCTTCCTGTTCAATCGCGTTGGTTTGGCCGGGTGCGACATGGGTGCCTGCGCGTTACTGCCGCGAATTATCGGCCAGGGCCGCGCCAGTGAACTACTCTACTTCGGGCGCTCACTCGACGCAGAGCAAGGTGAGCGATGGGGGTTTTTCAACAATATCGACGACGACCCACAGGCGCTAGCGCTGCAAATGGCGGCACGGATTGCCTCCGGCCCGACGTTTGCCAATGGCATCACCAAGATGCAGTTGCATCAGGAGTGGAATATGTCGATCGATCAAGCCATCGAGTCAGAGGCGCAAGCGCAGGCGATTTGCATGCAAACCGAAGACTTTAAAAGGGCCTATGAGGCCTTTTCAACTCGCCAAAAACCTATTTTTCAAGGCGATTAAAACATCCTTATAAGCACTTCAGCGGCGGCTGATCGGCTACTTAACAACGCTAACAACTGGGAGTAACAGCATGAGCGACGGGTCTTTTCTCGACTGGCCATTCTTAGACGATCGGCACAGAGTGCTGGCAGCGGAAATCGACGCCTGGTCGACGGCGACCATCGACTGCTTAACTATTAATGAAGAACAGGATCTGGATGCCACCTGCCGCGACCTGGTCAAGGGTCTCGGCGACGCGGGCTTCCTGCAGTACGCCGTATCCCTCAGTGACGCAGAGGCCGACAAACTCGACGTGCGAAGTCTCTGCCTGCTGCGCGAGACACTCGGCCGGCACCATGCGCTGGCCGACTTTTCCTTTGCCATGCAGGGATTGGGCAGCGGCCCAATCTCGCTGTTCGGGTCGGTGAAACAAAAATTACAATACCTCCCAGCGGTCGTCACTGGCGACGCTCTTGCGGCGTTCGCGCTCTCGGAACCGGAGGCCGGCAGCGATGTCAGGGCAATGACCACCAGAGCCGAAGAACAAGCCGACAGCTTTATTATCAACGGTGAAAAAACCTGGATTTCGAATGCCGGTCTGGCCGATTTTTACACCGTTTTTGCGCGTACCGGAGAGGGTGGTGGCACCAAGGACATCTGCTGCTTTATCGTCGAAGCCAACAACCCCGGCCTTCGAGTTTCAAAGCGCATCGAACTGATCGCGCCGCATCCGATCGGCACGCTAGAGTTTGAAAATTGCGTGGTGCCGCGTGAAAATATGGTTGGCAACGTTGGCGCTGGTTTAGCCATCGCCATGGCCACGCTGGATGTGTTTCGCACCACGGTGGCTGCTGCGGCGCTAGGAATGGCGCGGCGGGCGCTCGACGAAACCCTCGCCCACGTCCGCCAGCGCAAAGTGTTTGGCGGTGTCCTCAGCGATCTGCAATTAGTTCAGGGAAAATTATCCGATATGGCGGTTGCCATAGACACCAGCGCACTACTGGTATATCGCTCCGCCTGGACCAAGGATTGTCTGGCGCAACGAGTCACGCGCGAAGCGGCAATGGCGAAACTACACGCTACCGAGTCGGCGCAGCAGGTGATCGATGCAGCGGTGCAACTTCACGGTGGTATGGGAGTGACCAAGGGTCACATCGTTGAATCGCTCTATCGCGACGTGCGCGCGCTGCGAATTTATGAGGGTGCCTCGGAAGTCCAACAGACGATTATCGCACGCCAAACCCTAGCAGGGCAGATCACACCTTAACCGTAGCCAAGACCAAGCGAAGAGTCCCCGCGCTTGACTTGATGACTCTTCGGACCTATAGTTTTTCGGCGTTGACACCTGCCATCGGAGGGCCTGTGGCGAGTAATTGGCAGTCGTTTAAAACTGGACAGC
>DDJS01000126.1:39378-42060 GCA_002339165.1 Cellvibrionales bacterium UBA2618
ACAGCCCTACCACCTCGACGAAAGCGCTGCACAAGCATCCATTTTTGGCGGTCTATGCGCCAGTGGCTGGCAAATTTGTGCGCTCACAACGCGCCTTTTAATCGCGCGGATAAAGCACGAGGGCATCCCCGCCGCCCGCTGGCTCAAGCTCTCGAATTTACACTGGACCCAACCGGTATTTGTCGACGACACCCTGCATTTACAATTTATGATCGCTCCTCCGGCCGACGTTAGCCCGCCATCGTTGACTGCGGCCTGTGATTTCACCGGATACAACCAAGATGGCATCAAAATCATGCGCGGTAGCGGTCAACTGATCATCGACACGCACGCCTCGACGGATCTCGGTGATGCAGATGACTGAGGTTCAATACGTTCGCAGTCGATGGTTCGAGGACATTCCAGTCGGCGAATTTCACGTCTTTGGCACCCACACCTTTAGCGAGCGCGACATACTCGATTTTTCCAGTCGTTACGGCAGCGACCATAGCCAATCCGCAGACATGCCCCGAACGGCGCGTATACACCGCAACATTATTGCCTCTGAATGGCACGTGGTGGCAATTTGGATGCGTCTGATGGTCGCCTATATGAATCGACTGACCACCCACATCAACGACGGCAGACGCAATGGTGCCGGTGTCTGCATCGCAAATTTAGCCTGGTTAGAACCGGTTCGCCCTGGGCACACGCTGACCTACACCTACGAAATAACTGCGAAAAAACCCAAACCTATACGCAACAAGTGGAGCATTATCCGCAGTCACAATGAGGCAATAAATCAGTATGGCGAATGCGTTTTGACCTTCGATGTCGATATTTTGGCGGAGCGTAATCCCGCGGGATTGTCGCCCCCCTAGTCGTCATCACCCATACCCGCGTCGGGAATGACGGCGGTCACTTCGATCTCTACTTGCGCTCGGTCCTCGATCAGGGCAACCACCTGTAAAACGCTCATAGCCGGGAAGTGGCGACCCATAACCTCTCGATAAACTCGGCCAATTGGGCGTAAATTTTCCGCATAGGCGCGCTTTGATGTCAGATACCAGGTCATTCGTGCCATGTGTTCAGGCCCGCCCCCGGCGGCGCTCAAAACCGCCTTGACGTTGATTAAAGCCTGTTTTACCTGAGCGACAAAATCATCCGTTTGAAACTCGGCACTGGCGTTCCAACCGATCTGACCACCAATGTAGAGAGTTTTGCCCGAACTGCAGAGGATGCCATTGGCGTATCCCTTGGGCTCGGCCCATCCCTCAGGTAAAATTTGTCCATGCATGGCGTACATCCTTTGAAAACTATCGAGTAAACGGTGGATTATATTTTAAACTTAAAATATAATCTTGCCAAGCACTATTCCCAATATACGAACCAGAGGATACCCTTATGAGCCGTTCGTCACTGACTGACCTAGTACAAGATCTAGCTAGTGGTGCAATTAAAATTATTGACCTCACAGCCACCCTGGAACCGAGCACGCCGACGCTAAAACTGCCCACCGAGTTCGGTTGGGGCGTCTCATGGCCGTTTAGCATAGAAGAAATTTCTCGCTACGATGAACGCGGCCCTGCCTGGTACTGGAATAATTTTAAATGCGGGGAACATACCGGCACCCATTTTGACGCACCCATTCACTGGGTCACGGGCAAGGACCACAACGACCATGCCACCGACAGCCTACCGGTGGAATCCTTTGTCGCCCCGGCCTGCGTCATAGACGCCTCTAAAGAGAGCGCTGAAAACCCAGACTTTTTAATGTCGATCGAATTCATAAAAAACTGGGAGGCGGAGCATGGTCAGATCGAAGAAGGCTCCTGGGTTCTCTATCGATCCGACTGGTCAAAGCAGATCAAATCGGATAAATATTTTAACGAGTCCGATGACGGCAGCCATACGCCGGGTTGGGAACCAGATGCGGTGGCTTTTTTGGCTGATGAGCGCAATGTGGTCGGGGTTGGCGTTGAAACCGTAGGTACGGATGCAGGACAAGCCGCGGCGCAAGAGCCAATGTTTCCCTGCCACAACATTATGCATGGCGCCAACAAATGCGGTCTTGCAGGGTTGAAAAATTTAGATTTACTGCCCGCAAAAGGAGCGCTGTTAATAGCGCCACCGCTAAAGATTAAAGGCGGATCCGGTAGTCCAACGCGGGTGTTGGCGCTGATGATGTCGGCCGGTTAATCGGCGTTATTTATATTCATCACACCCATTCGCTGCGCTGTATGTGCGGCACTCATTGAGCTGACAACTTATGGCTGAACGTTCCTTTACAACCGAGGTATTAAAACTTCGCGCTGGCGATGGCGAAAGTTTTAAGGGCGAGGGCATCCTCGCGATTACCAAGGGTCTATTGCAATCTGGCGTGGCCTACGTCGGTGGCTATCAGGGCTCGCCCATATCGCATCTGATGGATGTCCTCAACGATGCTCAGGATATCCTTGGCGAACTGGGCGTACACTTCGAAGCCAATGGCAGCGAAGCGACCGCCGCCGCAATGCTCAGTGCGTCGATCAATTATCCTCTGCGCGGCGCGGTGACCTGGAAATCGACGGTCGGTACCAACGTCGCATCGGATGCGCTATCGAATATTGCCTCCTCTGGCGTCACCGGCGGCGCGCTGATTATCGTTGGCGAAGACTACGGTGAGGGCTCGAGCATTATGCAGGAGCGCACCTATGCCTTTGC
>DDJS01000126.1:42480-48230 GCA_002339165.1 Cellvibrionales bacterium UBA2618
AGCAACACACCGGTTTTTTATATGATGCGGGTGCGCGGCTGTCACGTCACCGGCGAGTTCACCGCGAAAAATAATCGCCCACCGGAATTCAGTACAAAAAACCATGTGGTGCCAAACCGCGAAGCGGAAAAAATCATCCTTCCACCGCACGTCTATCAGCAAGAAAAAGACAAGATCAGCAAGCGCTGGCCGGCGGCCATCGACTTTATTGTCGACAATAAACTCAATGAGTTTTTCCCGGGCAAACATAAGCACCTTGGTATTATTACCTGCGGAGGAACCTACAACACCGTTATTCGAGCGCTGCAAAGGCAGGGACTCTCTGACAATTTTGGCAACGCGGACATTCCAATTTACGTGATGAATGTTGCTTATCCAGTGGTACCCGAGGAGGTCGTCGATTTTTGCGTTGGCAAAAGCCACGTCCTCCTGCTCGAAGAGGGACAACCTGAGTACATCGAACCGGCCATCCACACGATTCTTAGAAAGCGCGATATCCAAACCAAAATCTATGGCAAAGATCTGTTCACGCAAACCGGCGAATACACCGCGCAAATTACTCTACTAGGAATAACACGCTTTTTAGAGATCCCCGGACTAGCGCCCATCAGTAAGCGTTTTTCAGTCGAGCAAGTGAAAAATTTTAATTCGCCGCTCAGCGATGACGAGCATCAAAAGCTGCTCGCGGTTGTGCCACCTAGGCCCTCGGGGCTGTGCACAGGTTGCCCAGAACGGCCACTTTTTAGCGCCATCAAACAAGTTCAGAAAGACCTCGGCCCATTTCACATCAGTTCTGACATCGGCTGTCATTCATTCGCCACGCTGGCGCCATTTAATCTCGGCAATACCATCATGGGCTACGGCCTGTCGTTGGCTAGTTCGTCGAGCATTCGCTCGGCGCTACCGCACAAAGCAATCAGTATCATGGGCGACGGCGGATTCTGGCACAACGGCCTGTCCTCCGGCGTTGTCAGCGCGGTCTTCAACAAGCATGACGGCGTACTCATCATCGTCAACAACGGCTATTCCGCGGCCACTGGAGGTCAAGACATTCCCTCCATGGTCGAGCCAAACAACATTATCGCCACCACCATCGATGCCCCTCACTCCGAGCGCGATGATTCGGTGTCAATCGAACTCGCCTGCCGCGGCGCAGGCGTCGAATGGGTGCGCACGATCAGCACCTACAGCATTGAATTGATGAAAAAAACTCTGAATGAGGCCCTGCAATCACCCAAACCCGGGCTCAAGGTCATCATTGCCGAGGGCGAGTGCATGCTGAACCGCCAGCGACGGATTAAACCACTGATGAAAAAATCCATTGTCGACGGCGCTCGCACGCTGCGCGCACGTTTTTACATCGACAGCCAAACCTGCACCGGCGATCATGCCTGTATTCGACTCTCTGGCTGCCCATCACTAACCATCAAGCCAAGTAATGATAGCCTGCGCGAAGACCCAGTCTCCTATGTCGACAACAGTTGCGTCGGCTGCGGTGTGTGCGGTGATAACGTGCACAGCGCGGTGCTCTGCCCATCATTTTCCAAGATCGACCTGATACACAACCCCAATTGGCTGGATAAAGTGTCTTCATCGCTGCGTAAAAACGTCATCAAACTATTTCAACGCTACGATGAGTCGAAGAGACCTGGCCAACTATTGTGACCGAGAGCCCCGCTAAAACCATCAATATCATTCTCGCTGCCCTCGGTGGTGAAGGTGGTGGCGTGTTCACCAATTGGCTGATCGAAGTCGCCGAGAGCAACGGCTGGCTCTGCCAGTCGACCTCGCTAGCGGGTGTCGCGCAGCGCACTGGGGCGACCATTTACTACATTGAACTGTTCCCCAACGATCATCAACAGTCGTGTCCACCGGTGATGTCGTTGTTCCCGGCGCAGGGCGATATCGATATAGCGATTAGTTCCGAAATTGCCGAGGCCGGCCGGATGTTGCAACGTGGTTTTATCACACCGGACAAAACCACCTTGGTGACATCCACCCACCGGGTCTATGGTATCACCGAAAAATCGGATATTGGCGATGGCACTATGGACGCGTCGACAGTCCTCGAACTAGCCGCCAAATACAGCCACCGTTTGGTCAGCTTTGATATGTCTGAACTGGCGAAAAAACACAATTCAGTTATAAGCTCGGCGTTGTTTGGCGCCCTCGCCGGCTCCAATGCGCTGCCCTTTTCGGCACAGAGCTTTAAAGATGTCATCGTCAGTACCGGCAAGGCGGTAAAGACTAACCTGGCCGCCTTCGACGACAGTTACCAATCCGCCCAACGCGCCGTCAATGGCTCTCCGGTAGAGACCTACGAGCCAGATCGGTCGTCGACAAACGCGATGAAACTCGACACCGAAGCGCCATTTAGCATGCCCCTTGCCACCTCCTCCGGTGGCTCAGAGTTACTCGGCCGAGTGCACCGCGACTTCCCAATCGAGACTCACGAATTAATTTACCACGGTCTTCAACGCTTGATCGAATATCAAGATTTTGACTACGCTAACCACTATCTCGACAAACTGGACGAGATATTAAAGATCGATCAAGGTCAGCGAGGTTTTAACCTGACCAACACCACAGCACGCTATCTTGCGCTGTGGATGTGCTTTGAGGACATCCCTAGAGTCGCGCAATTAAAAATTCGCGCCAGCCGAATTGGCGAGATACGCCAAGAAGTTAAAGCCGACGCCGAACAAATCATTCATGTCACTGAATTTTTTCGCCCGCGCCCCGAGGAAATATGCGCGATGCTCCCCAAAAGTCTGGGAAGGGCGTTGTTGTCTAGCCGCCTCGGGCGAGGATTTCTTGAGCTTTTCGCCGGTGGTAAAAAGTTGCGTACCGATACGCTTGCGATCTATCTTACACTTCGCGTATTGGCCTCGTTCAGGGCCATCAGGCGTCGCAGTCTGGGTTATGACGAAGAACTTAGAATGATCGCCAGCTGGCTCGATGCGATCAAACTCGCCGCCGCACGCGACCCTCAACTGTCTCTGGAGCTGGCCCTCTGTGGCCGGCTGGTCAAAGGTTATGGCTCAACCCGGCAGCGCACCACCGAGCAGGTTGTGTCGATAGCGGAATACTGTCGATCTTTCGCCAGTGCCAGCGCAAAAGAAATAAATAATCTGCGCTTATCTGCTATAACAGATGACGCCAACGAGGCTTTTAACCAAACTCTCATCCAATACCGTAATCAAAGTTAGCCATTGACGAAATTTAGGAGCAAATAATGACTGCATCATCTTGGCCCAGTATGAATTGGGAAGACCCCTTTCTTCTTGCACAACAACTTACCGACGAAGAACGCTTAGTCAGCGATACCGCAAGCCAGTACGCCCAGGACAAACTTGCTCCGAGGGTTCGCGAGGCCTACCAAAACGAACAGACCGACGTAACAATCTTTCGCGAAATGGGTGAGCTCGGCCTGCTTGGATCGATGATCGAAGGCTACGGATGTGCCGGCGTCAGCTATGTCAGCTATGGCCTTGCCGCCCGCGCGGTGGAAATGGTCGATTCCGGCTATCGCTCGATGATGTCGGTGCAGTCAAGTTTGGTGATGTACCCTATCGCCAGCTTCGGTTCGGAGCAGCAAAAAGAGAAATATCTGCCCAAATTGGCGACAGGCGAGCTAATCGGCTGCTTTGGCCTGACCGAACCAGATCACGGCTCTGATCCCAGCGGCATGATCACTAACGCCCGCCGAGTCGATGGCGGCTACGTTTTAAACGGTGCCAAAATGTGGATTTCAAATTCGCCGTTCGCCGACGTTATGGTGGTTTGGGCGAAGGTACCAGACGACAACAACAGCATCAGAGGGTTTATTTTGGAGCGCGGCATGAGCGGTTTGTCGACCCCGAAAATCACCGGCAAACTGAGTCTGCGAGCGTCGACAACAGGACAAATTGTCATGCAAGATGTGCACGTCAGCGAAGACGCAATGCTGCCCAATGTACAGGGCCTCAAGGGCCCAATGAGCTGCCTGAGCAGCGCCCGTTTCGGGATCGCTTGGGGCGCTCTAGGAGCCGCTGAAACCTGCTGGCGCGCGGCGCGCAACTACACTTTGGAGCGCAGTCAATTTAAGCGCCCACTGGCGGCCAATCAGTTGATACAAAAGAAACTCGCCGACGCCCAGACAGAAATTTTTATCGGCCTTCAGGCGTGTTTGCAAGCCGGTCGCCTCAAGGAGAGCGGCCAGTTATCCCCCGAGACGGTATCGATGATCAAGCGCAATTCTTGCGGTAAGGCGCTGACCATCGCTCGCGATGCTCGAGATATGCTGGGTGGCAATGGCATTTCCGATGAATACCCGGTGATGCGCCACATGCTCAACCTTGAAACGGTGAATACCTACGAGGGCACGCACGACATACATGCCCTGATACTGGGCCGCGCGATCACCGGTATCGCGGCATTTTAGGCGCGGCCAACGGCGCGCTGGCGCGTGCACCCCGCGCGCACTAGTCACCGAAACTTTCGCCCGCCTGCGCCATTCGCACTAGCTTGGGTGCAGGCTGTTGATAGTCAAATATCGGCGACGGATAATAGCGCTTGAGGCCGTCGACAACCGCTTGCAACCCGCATCGGTCGGCATAATACATCGGCCCGCCCCGCCAGCGGGGAAAGCCGTAGCCGTTAATCCAAATTACATCGATATCACTCGCTCGTCGGGCAATCCCCTGGTCTAAAATACGCGCGCCCTCATTAATCAGCGTGTAGATCAGTCGCTGCTGAACCTCCTCGGGGTCGAGGCGGCGCTGCGCGAACCCCAAACGATCGGCCTCGCGACCAATCAGATCCATCACTACGCCGTCGTTTTCGCGCTGCCGCTGGCGGTAGCGGTAGAACCCAGCGGCGGTTTTTTGTCCAAGCCGGCCCTGCTCCACGAGCAGATTTTCCGGTCGAAAGTAGCGCTCATCGCGGGGCGCGTCCGGCTTCATTTGACGTGCGCGATAACCGACGTCAAGACCCGATAAATCGGCGACTGCCAACGGGCCCATGGCCATACCCCAATCGGTCATAGCGGCATCAATCTGCTCAGGTTCGGCACCCTCTAAGAGCAAAAGATTCGACTCACTGGTGTAGTTAATGAACATACGATTGCCGACAAAACCAAAACACAAACCTACCACGCAGGCTATTTTATCAATCCGTTTGGCGACGCTCAGGGCAGTCGATAAGGTCTCTATCGAGCTCTGTGTGGCGGCCACTACCTCGAGTAATTTCATGCGGTTTGCCGGACTAAAAAAATGCATGCCAAAAACTTTTTCTGGCCTTTGGGTGACCGCCGCAATAGCATCGATATCCAGATAGGAGGTATTGGTCGCCAGAATGGTCTTTACATCGCACAGTCTGTCCAACTTAGCGAAGATCGACTGCTTCACCGAAAGATCCTCGAAGGCCGCTTCAACCACTAAATCGACATTTTTTAAATCCTCGTAATCGGACGATCCGCGGACATTAAACCAGCACGCAGCGCTCTGCGCAGAATCCATCTGACCCGCTGCCACCGCTCGCTGCAAGGTGCCGGTCAGCGACTGCAAGCCCTTCTGTAGATTGTCATGAGAGATATCCACCAGGACCACGCCGATGTCAGCGCTGGCGAAAACCATGGCGATAGCCACACCCATTGTGCCGGCGCCAACAATGCCCACCGTATTAACGTTCGCGGTGGCCGACTCCTCAAGGCTGCCAACCCGACAGACGCGCTCCGCCGATGCCGCGTATCGCATTGCCAGAGACTGCGC
>DDJS01000003.1:0-7862 GCA_002339165.1 Cellvibrionales bacterium UBA2618
CTCAGCTTCACCGAACAAAGAGCCCTCAGCGTCTGCTAACAAAGAGCCCTCAGCTTCGCTTAATCAAAAGCCCTCAGCTTCGCTTAATGAAAAGCCGTTAGCGTCATCCAATAAGAACCCCGCAGTAACACCGCCAAACACCACAAAATCGGTTCGCGTGGCGGTCATCTATTACAAATTATACGCCTACGTGTTTCGCGGTGAGGTCGTCGACGGCGACAATTTTATCGAACAGGATGCGCTGTTTATAGATGCCATCAAGACCTTTAGGCCGATCTCTCGAGCCGAAATCGCCGGGCAAAAACCCCAGCGCGTGCACTACATTAGAGCCACCGGCAACACCACCTTTAGCGGCCTGGCCAAGGTCTTTGACCTGTCGAAAAAGGATGTCGACATCCTGCGCGTGATCAATGGCCTGTACCCAGCCGGTGAGCCCAGCGCCGGTGATATTATCAAGGTTTTTAAACAATGACCTGCGATTGCGCGCAGCGCTGCTGCCGCCAATGCTAAGTACCCGAACCCAGGCCCTGATAGTAGGCACTGGACTAGCCGCTTGCGGACTGTGGCTAATAAACCCGCCGTGGTTGGACGCGCCGAGCACAGAGCCACCTTGGCTGGCACGATACGACCAGCCCGACAGCATCGATGACCTGCAGCGCTCGCTCGAACACCAATTACTCGACGATCAGGTCTCCGATCATTTTCCAAGCCTCGAGCAGGTCGATCAACAGGTCGCAGAACGCAGCCTAGAAGATCGCTTAACGCATTTAACCCGCACGATCACCACCCGAGCGGAACCCAGCGCAGCCGAACTTGGCAACTTTTATCAACGTCACCGCGAAGCGTATCGAGAGGCGGCGCACATGTCGCTGCGCCAAGTGGTATACACCAGCGCCGTCCACGGAGGCATGGCCCTGGCCACCGCGCAAAAAGCGCTCGAGGCGAGCCGCGACGGCAGCCAACCGATCGGCGATAACAGCCGTTTGGCAAGCCACTACAACAATCTATCGAGTCTCGCGCTCGGCGATCTCATCGGCATGGATGCGAGTGGCAAGATCGTCGCTCTGGCGCGCAAAAGCACCGAACTACCCTGCTGGGGTGGGCCAATTAGCTCATCGGTAGGGGTGCATTTGGTGTGTATCGAACGCTTTGCGCTGGGCGCAGTGCCGCACCTCAATGACGTTCGCACGCAAGTCATAAACGATTGGCGGCATGCCGCAGTAGAGCAGGCCGCGGATAGTCACTAGGCGTCAAGCCATCAGTGCATTGAAAAATTCCTGCAGGCCGTCGGCCCCGCCGGTCTGCCAGGCGCGCAATGCGGCGGTGCCGACAATTGCGACGTCGGCCGCGCCGCGCAAGACCTCGAGATCGTCGCGACTTGAAACGCCAAACCCAACGCCGATGGGCACCTCGGTGTGCCGACGACAGCGCTCGATCAGGGCCAGAACATCGTCCCCCATCGCGATTTTAGAGCCGGTTACGCCCTTGCGCGCAACCACGTAGGCCATGCCTCGGCAGGCCTCACCCAGCACCGCCAAGCGCGCTTCACTGGTGGTCGGAGTCATCAACACGATCGGCTCGATGGCGGCGGCAGCCGACAATCGATGGAGGTTTTCAGATTCCTCAATCGGCAGATCGGGCACGATAAAGGCGACACCACCGGCGTCTGCCAAGCGCTCGACAAATTGCGCCTCGCCCATCTTGTAAATGGTGTTGTAGTAACCCATCATCATGACCTTAAACGAAAAGCGTTGGCTTACGGCGCGCATAAAATCAAAACACTGATCAACTGTAGTACCGGCTTTGAGCGACGCCTCATTGGCTTTGACGAATAGCGGGCCGTCGGCGCTGGGCTCAGAAAACGGAAATTGTAATTCGACTAAATCGACACCGGCGGCTTGCATAATTTCTAGCGCCTGCATATTCGCCTCGAACGACGGATAACCACAGACCACATGCGCCATGACCAAAATATCGCGCTGCTCGCGTCGCTGATGAATGTACTCGGCCAGCGCCATCAGTTTTTCTCCTGCCGGTACTGGTCGGCCTTGGCGCATATAAAATCTTTCCACTTCTGATCGTCGAGGGCGTCGGCAATGGTAAAGATATCTTTGTCGCCACGACCCGATTGGTTGATCAAAATGATTTCATCGCGGCCCATACTCGGGGCTTCGTCGATGGCGGTGACAAAGGCATGGGTGCTCTCCAGAGCCGGTATCAGCCCCTCGGTGCGCATGCACAGGCGCAGCGCGTCTTTGACCTGCTCATCGGTCGCCGCTTCAAAACGCACCTTGCCCTGTTCCCAGAGGTAGGAAAAAATCGGATTGACGCCGATGTAATCGAGTCCGGCGGCAATCGAGTGGGTTTCGTTCATATTGCCCTGATCGTTTTGTAAAAAGTAGGTTTTAAAGCCCTGGGCGACGCCAACCGAGGCATCATTGTACGCCAGTCGCGCGGCGTGCAAATTGGAACCGGCACCGAGACCGCCGGCCTCACAGCCTATCAGCTCGACGTTATCGTCGGAGAGAAACCCCTGAAAGATACCGATGGCGTTAGATCCTCCGCCGACGCAGGCGTAGACGCGATCGGGAAGTTTGCCGGTAAGGCCGAGAAGCTGCTCGCGGGCCTCGAGTCCAATGATTGACTGAAACCAACTGACCATCTCGGGGAACGGGTGGGGGCCGCAGGCGGTGCCGAGTACGTAGTGGGTGTCGTCCATGTTGGCAACCCAATCTCGCATGCACTCGTTGATCGCATCTTTGAGCGTGCGTTGACCGTCCTGGACGGCGATGACCTCGGCGCCGAGGTTCTCCATCCAAAAAACGTTTGGACGCTGTCGTGCAACATCAACCGCACCCATATAAATTTTGCAGTCAAAACCAAAGCGCGCAGCCATGGTAGCAGTGGCAAAACCGTGCTGGCCTGCGCCGGTCTCGGCAATGACGCGGCGCTTACCTAGGCGCTTACAGAGCAGCCCCTGGCCCATCACATTATTGATTTTGTGCGAGCCGGTATGATTCAGATCGTCGCGCTTGACGTAAATTTGAGCACCACCCAATTGCTGAGAAAGGTTCGCCAAGTGAGTCACCGGCGTCGGGCGACCCGAGTAATTTTGCAACAGCTCGACGTACTCTCGCCAAAAGGTTGGATCGGCCTTGCACTGCCTAAAGCAGGCGAGTAACTCCTCGATGGTGGCGTGTAATATTTCTGGCAGAAAGACCCCTCCATACTCTCCATAGTAACCTTCTCGACCTTCCGAAAAGTCAAAAATATCCATATAGTCTCTCTCATTTATTACGTGCATTTATTAGCTGGTAGTGGGTCACGTCCGGAGCCGCTCCGTCGAGCTGAGGCTGGCAATGTATACCGCCAAGCAACGCCGTCCAGAATCGAAGCGCAGCTCCGGCGCGCGCGATGGCGGTAGGCGAATGATCCAAACCGTGACGTTGCTTGAGCGCACCAGAAAAACCGACGGGTTAGTGTAGCCAAGTCACCGCACCAGCACAAGATTGGCCGCTATGGCACAAGGTTAGATGTTGTATCAATGGGCAATACGCTATTTATCCCCAGCCCGCGCCACCCACGGCGGACCACTAAATGCCTAGGCAAGAGCGAGTTATCCACAACTTTTACGCAACATTATTAAAACATGAATAGTCAAATTATATAACAAAAACACCATATGTAGTGTTTAGGCATTTTAATAACACTAAATGTAGGATAGACTTCTGCTGGATAGTTCGATTTAGCTAGCGACAATAAAACGCTTAAAACGGCAACGAACAGACGCCAATCGGTGGAACCAGACAATGCTAACCCGCAGGCGGCAACTGCGCCAGCGGCAAAAACAAGAAGGGAGAGAGTATGAGTATAGCAAAACTGAAGTCGGTGAAGGCCATCGCGGAATCCCGCGTAATCGAAATGCAAGACGCCTCGCTGGATATCTGGGATAAAAAGTACCGCCTCAAAGACAAGCAAATGCAGCCAGTCGACATCGACATCGACGCCACTTACAGTCGCGTTGCCAAGGCGCTTGCCAGCGTCGAAGACGAACAGCAGCGGGCACTGTGGCAAGACCGCTTTGAATGGGCTCTGAACCACGGAGCGATCCCCGCTGGTAGAATCATCTCCAACGCTGGTGCGCAAGCTTACAAACCGGCCACCTCAACCATTAACTGTACTGTATCTGGGATCGTGCCGGACTCGATGCAGGGCATACTCGAGCGCAATCTTGAAGCCGGGCTCACGCTCAAAGCCGGTTGCGGTATCGGCTATGAATTTTCGACCTTACGCCCCAAGGGGGCCTACGTCTCGGGTGCTGGAGCCTATACCTCGGGGCCGCTCTCATTTATGGATATTTTTGATAAGATGTGCTTTACCGTCTCTTCGGCGGGCGGGCGACGGGGCGCGCAAATGGCGACCTTTGACGTCAGCCACCCCGATGTTTTCGATTTTGTGCGCGCCAAGCGCGAGGACGGTCGGCTACGTCAGTTCAATCTCTCACTGCTTATCACCGAAGAGTTTATTCAGGCGGTACGCGACAATAGCGAGTGGGATCTGACCTTCCCGGTCACCGCCAAGGAGGTCGATGGCGGCCTCGACATCAAGGGCGACAATATTGTCTGGAAGGCATTTCCAACGACCGAGGGCTACGTCAAAAACAAACAGGGTCTAGTGGCCTGTCGTATCTACGAGACCATCCGCGCGCAAAAGTTGTGGAACGCGATTATGTCGTCGACCTACGATTTTGCCGAGCCCGGATTTATCCTCATTGACGAGGTCAACAAAAACAACAACAACTGGTTTTGCGAAGATATTCGCGCCACCAACCCGTGCGGAGAACAGCCGCTCCCACCCTACGGAAGCTGCCTGCTGGGATCGGTCAACTTGACCAAATTTGTGCGAAACCCGTTTACTGAAGCGGCCTATTTTGACTGGGATCAGTACACCGAGGTGATCGCGATCTTCACCCGTATGCTAGACAATGTTGTCGAAATCAATGGCCTACCGCTGGAAGGGCAGCGCGCCGAGATCGAATACAAACGCCGCCACGGCATGGGTTTCTTGGGCTTGGGGTCGGCCATTACCATGTTACGTATGACTTATGGCGATGCCGAGTCGTTGGAATTCACCGAACGGGTATCGCGCGATATGGCGGTAGCGGGCCTGCAAACGGGCCTCGAATTGGCACGCGAAAAGGGACCTGCACCGATCATGAACGACGCGTTCAAAGTCACCGCAGAAATGCTTTTTAAGCAGCCTGATCTGGCCAAAGACGGCATTAAAGTCGGCGCAAAAATTGCTGGAAAGGTATTGCTCGGCAAGTATAGTCGGTACATGCAACAGATCGCAGAGGTCGCACCGCAACTGGTCGAAGAACTGATCGAGGAGGGCTGTCGCTTCAGTCACCATACCTCGATCGCGCCCACCGGTACCATCTCGCTGTCGCTGGCGAACAACGTTAGCAATGGTATCGAGCCGAGTTTCGCCCACCACTACGCGCGCAATGTGATTCGCGAAGGGCGTAAAACCAAAGAAAAGGTCGATGTTTATTCCTACGAATTGCTCGCCTACCGGACGCTGATCAATCCGCAGGCGATGCCGTTTAGCGCCGAACCCGGACAAGCACTACCCGACTATTTTGTCAGTTCGGAAAATATCATGCCGCGCCAACACGTGGACATTCAGGCCGCCGCACAAAAGTGGATTGACTCGTCAATATCAAAAACCATCAACGTGCCGACCGACTGCGATTATGAGGATTTTAAAGATATTTATTTGTATGCCGCTGAAAAAGGACTCAAGGGTTGCACTACATTCCGCTTTAATCCAGAAGCCTTTCAGGGGGTTTTGGTGAAAGAGCAGGATCTCGAAAATACCACCTACAGCTTTACTCTCGAGGATGGCAGCAGCGTCGAGTTTAAAGGCAACGAAGAAGTCGAGTACGACGGTGAAATGCACACCGCAGCGAACCTCTTCGACGCCTTAAAAGAAGGCTATTACGGAAAATTTTAAGCGCGCATAGGCGTCGCTATCGAGATCTTTGGAGAATTGACATGAGTAGAAAAATTGAACAAAAAATCGTCGGCTACAAGGTGGCGAACAATGACGAAGTGGCCGAAGAAAACCCGGTCATCAGTGAAAGTAACATTATTCAGATGCACGAAAAAGTATCCCGACCCGAGGCGCTATCGGGCAGCACCTATAAAATCAAGACGCCACTGTCGGATCACGCGCTGTACCTGACGATCAACGATATCATTCTCAACGAGGGTACGGATCACGAACTGCGCCGGCCATTTGAGATTTTTATCAATTCAAAAAATATGGATCACTTCCAATGGATCGTTGCGCTGACGCGGGTAATTTCGGCGGTGTTTCGCAAGGGCGGCGACTGCACCTTTTTGGTCGAAGAGCTCAAAGCGGTGTTTGACCCACAGGGGGGATATTTTAAGCCCGGCGGCAAGTTTATGCCCTCGTTGGTGGCGGAAATTGGCTGGGCGGTAGAGGATCACCTGCAAAAGATCGGCCTGATGACGGTGCCAGAAATACCCGAGCACCAACAGCAGATCATGGATGAAAAACGCGCCGAGTACGACGGTAAAAAAACTCCAGCGGGGGACTTTCCATCGACCGCTGAGCTATGCAAAAAATGCAGTATGAAAGCAGTGATACTGATGGATGGTTGCATGACCTGCCTCAACTGTGGCGATTCTAAATGCGGCTAGATCTAAGAGCGATTAGATAATCGCGGCTGTTTACCCATCGTTTGAACAAAACAAAGCGGCCTATAGGCCGCTTTTTTTTCGGGCATTTTTTATCGACTTTGCCATGTGCGCTTTTAGCTAATTTTTTATTTGTGTGGCAGCGCAATCGATAACAACCGGGACTTTCGATGGTGCGAAATCGGCCACGGCAGGGTACCATAGGTGCGATATCGACGAGCATACAAGGGGGCTGTCGCTTTGAGTGACTTAAAACGGTTATTTGCCAGCAATCTGGCCTGGGCTAACGACATCAAAGAGAAACAACCAGAGTTTTTTAGCCAACTCTCAAAACAGCAAGACCCAGAATATTTATGGATCGGTTGCTCCGACAGCCGAGTGCCGGCCAACCAGATTGTCAATCTGCCGCCGGGTCAGATCTTTGTGCACAGGAATATCGCCAACGTGGTGGTTCACACCGATCTCAATTGCCTGTCGGTGATTCAGTACGCGGTTGAAATATTGAAGGTCAAGCACATCGTGGTCTGCGGGCACTACGGCTGCGGCGGCGTCAAAGCCGCTCTCGACGGTGTATCCCATGGGTTAATCGATAACTGGTTGCGGCACATCAAAGACGTACATCGCTTCAACGCCGACCAACTCGAAGCGCTGAAAGGCGAGCAGCGTGTGGATCGGTTGTGCGAGCTCAACGTGGTCGAACAAGTGACCAACGTGTGTAACTCATCGGTGGTGCAAAGAGCCTGGGTGAATGGCGCCAAGTTGTCGGTTCACGGCTGGATTTACAGCATTGAAAACGGCATTCTCAAAGAGCTGGTGAGCAGTATTTCCTCGGTGTCACAATTGGCAGTAGACCACAACTAGCCGTTAAAACGCGGCTGCGTCATTGCCCATCTCCCCTCACCCAAAAGACCTAACCCCACGGCTCTCGCCGGTCCGGAGAGATAAAGAGTTCCCAGAGACATCGGCTTCTAAAAAGCAACAGCGCCTAGAAACATAGAGCTGTTAAAAAGCGCCCCTAGAAAATAAACCCTTAGAAACACACGGCACCCCCTCACCCCGCAGTGTCGGCGCAATTATCTCCTGTAGGTGCGCTATTCTAGTGGAAATGCCCGCCACAGTTGCTTTGGCTTTGGCTTT
>DDJS01000003.1:8186-10488 GCA_002339165.1 Cellvibrionales bacterium UBA2618
GCTTTGGCTTTGGCTTTACGATGGTAATAGCTAACTCAGACAACCGCTTGGTTGCTGTGTCGAAATCACCCAACCTGAAGATAACCACGCCTACATGGCTCGATCGAGAACATCGGTGCTTGAGCGCGGTGCACTGTTACCAAAAAAACCATTGTTTTTTGCCAAAACGCAGTGTTTATAGAGTAATTAGACTATCTTTAATAGCGCAGGGGGAATCGCAATCTAGGTGTTGCCTATCAATCGCGTAATTTCGGGGCATGCCACCCAAGTGGACGCGCCAATCGGAGTCGATTTTTACATTTCGTTGGGAGACAAAATGATTCAATTAGTATTTCAAGCGGCCCTAGCCGGTTTAATTCTCTTTGGGATCTATCACCTTTTTGATCGCAAAAGTAAGTGCCCAAAGACTACGATCCGCAGTTTGATTGGTGGATCGCAGGGCTGTTGGTTTTTGCTCCAGCGATAATTATCTGGTTACTCGCTATAGTCTCGGGGAATTTTTATCACGCGCATCACGGTCATGAGACTGTAACTGTCGCCCCGTGGTTGGTTTTGGTCGCTGGAACAACCAGAGTATGAGCTGACGATGATGGGCAGTTACGTCACCTTGGGGGTATTTTTACACCGTGTAGCAAAAGAGGTCATGGCCGATGCGCGACTGGAGGGGATTTTTTTGTCGCTCTGGTACCGAGTTCTGTGTTGCCAACAAATACGTCTGTGCAATAATTGTATTGCCAGTGACGCGAAGCTAGCGACTCAAAGGCATCGCTATAGAATTGCAAACGCCGCGTTGGCAATTGCATCATGGGTGCCGCCGGTCGCTTGTGAACCTAGGCATTGGACCAAAAAAGGGATCCGGGAGAGTGGCCCAAAAAAGTTGTATTAACTGAGAGAGTAGAATCTATGAAGTATCAGTTTTTTACCTGCGATGTTTTCACAGATGTCCGTTTTGGCGGTAATCCGCTCGCGGTGCTGCCAAACGCCGATGGGCTGTCAAGCCAACAGATGCAGCAAATTGCCCGAGAATTTAACTATTCGGAGACCACCTTTGTGTTTCCAGGCCATGGCGAATTCACACGCAAGGTGCGTATTTTTACGCCAACGCAGGAAGTGCCCTTTGCCGGCCACCCCAATATAGGCACCGCCTTTATTTTGGCAAGCACAGGGGAGTTGGGCGATCAAACCGATGTGCTATTTGATGAAATTTCCGGGCCCGTGCCGATCGCGATTTACAGAGTGGATTCGAACATTGGCTGCGAACTCAAGGCGCCCCAGAGCTTGGTCATCGGCGACACCCTGGCGATTGAATTGGTCGCCTCGGCGCTCTCTCTGACGCCCGACGACATCGCGATTGCTACGCACGCACCGCTAGTCGCGTCAGTGGGCTTGCCGTTCGTGTTGGTCGAAGTTAAAAACCGCTCAGTGCTGCAAAAAGCTCGCGCCTATCTGCCGGCCATGGAGCAAATTCATGCTGATGGAATCATGCCGGACATGCTCGTTTACGTTCGCTCTACGGGCGAATTTGACATCCACGCGCGTATGTTTGCACCCCTTGATGGCGTGCCCGAAGACCCCGCAACCGGCAGCGCTAACTGCGCTCTAGCGGCCCTATTGAGCCACTATCAACCTGCTGTTGACGGCGATTTTAGCTGGCGGATCTCGCAGGGCGTAGAGATGAATCGCCCCAGCGTACTCGACGCGCGTACCGCGAAAAAAGCTGCGGTAGTCACCGATGTCTGGATCGCTGGCACCTGTAAAATGGTCAGCGAAGGTACAATCGACGTTTGAGACGTTGCCCTGAGCGCTTGCGAGACGAGGTAAACAACGGAAAAAGATGCCGCGCACAGTGCGGCAATCAACCCAACCACACTAGCGACACCTTAGTTAGGCGCCGCGGTTATAAGAAAATTGCCCATGGTTATCGTTTTACAAAAAATTAAGGCCTACTGGTGGCAAATAACCTTGGCGCTTTTATCCGCCATCACGGTTGTGTCGCTTTACCCCCACGCCAGTCTCCCCGTTGTACCGGGCACCGATAAAAGCCACCATTTAATCGCCTACGCGGTATTGGTGTTTCCGACTGCGCTGCGACGACCCCATCGATGGCGCTTGATCATGCTATTTTTTATTCTTTGCGGCGGCATGATCGAGTTGATACAGCCCTACGTCAACCGTCATGGGGAATGGCTGGATATGCTGGCAAATACCAGTGGGGTTATTTTGGGTGCGCTACTGGCGCACCTAGTCAACGGTTTTTATGACAGTGAAAAATAACCGATCGATAACAAGTTCAAAAAAGCCT
>DDJS01000132.1 GCA_002339165.1 Cellvibrionales bacterium UBA2618
GGGGCTTGGGTTGGGGCTTGGGCGATTAGACAGAGATCTGCAGTCCCGACCTGATGAGCGATGTAATGCACATCGCTGCGATCACAAAAATTATTCAGCGAGGATTTCTTGCGACTGCTTTGTTGATGACAATTTTCAGCACGCTGATATTTATTACTTGAGTATGACCGCCTAGCATCAATCGCGGGCTAAATATAACCCTCCCGCGGCGCTTCATAGTTTTGCTGATTGCTGTTAACTTAGCGTCTACGAGGGCCTTTCCCCTATTTTTGATCTGTATAGAGGTCTTACCGTTTATGGCGACCCTCTGCAGTGCATTGAAATACCTAACAAGGCATAAAAGCGACATTGCGGCACGATCACCCGCAATCGAGCCCAAGCCATAGGCGTTGGGCGCTCTTTGGGGGGTAATAGAGGTTTAAATGTTAGAGATTGAATGGATATTGAGGTTTTTACTCCTCGGCTCTTTTGTCGGCTTTATGGCCGGACTGCTAGGTATTGGTGGTGGCGGGATCATGGTGCCGATGCTGACATCCATTTTTTTACTGCAAGGCATGGCGATCGAGCACGTAGTCCACTTGGCCTTGGGTACCTCTATGGCCTCGATGATCGTCACCTCGTTTGCCAGCTTGCGCGCTCATCACAGCAGGGGAGCGGTACTCTGGGTCGTGGTCAAAAAAATGGCCGGCGGTATTGTTCTGGGTACATTTCTGGCGACCTTTATCGCCTCCTATATGAGCTCTATGTATCTGGCGATGTTTTTTGCCGTGTTTATGGCCTTTGTATCGTTACAGATGTTTTTAAACCAGCGGCCCAAGCCCAGTAGAGAGTTGCCCGCCAGCGGCGGCCTGTTTGCGGCGGGTACGGGGATCGGCGTGATATCGGCATTGGTCGCCATCGGGGGCGGCTCGCTGACAATTCCATACCTCGCATGGCACAACGTCGAAATTAAAAAAACCATTGGTACCTCAGCCGCCATTGGTCTGCCTATTGCCGTCGCGGGCACCTTGGGATATTTGATCAATGGCTGGGAAAATTCTTCAATCGAAACGCTCACGCTAGGGTTTGTAAGCCTGCCCGCGGTGCTGTTCATGTCTGTAACAAGCTTTTTTATGGCGCCTTTAGGGGCGAAACTCACACACCGACTGCCGATCGATATTTTACGCAAAACATTTGCTGTGCTGCTGGTTTTATTGAGTATCAAGATGCTGGTCACGGTGTTATAACGGGCGTTATAAGACTACCTATCAATAAACAACGCGCACACCCTGTGTTACGCGTTACCCGCATCACCGGTTAACTAGCGTTAGCGTCTATCAACCCACGTTTACGCAAGATTCGAGGTGCCGCTACTAGATCACCTAGCGACAGTTTTACTCGCACGGCTCACGCACCGCGCTTTCCGAAGCGAACTGACAACGCCGTTTAAACGCCATACCACTCTGGCTTAATTTGTTGCAAATTTATTGATGGATGGCTATTGATTGCCTGCCTATCGATTAAAAGCCGAGTAACGACCCAAGAATTTAGCGTGGCTCAGATGGGTTTTTGGTAATACAGGCTGCCAAATTCTTGTTCGTAGCGTTTTAGCTTGTCGGCCAGTTGAATCATTTCTAGCTGCACTCTGCGCTTGTTAACGTCGGATGTCTCACCCATTTCACGCCACAAAATAATCTGATCTTTTAACGAGCGAATCTCTCGATTAAGGTCGGCGTTTTGCAACTGCAAATCCAGCATTGACTCGTTGTGAGTCTTCAAGCCAAGAACTTCGGTGTTGTCGAGCTGTTTGATGAGCTCGTTCAAGCGCACGCCCTGCGGGACGAAGGCTTCTTTCCAAGATACACGGTCGGCGAGCATATTGTATTGCATGCGCTGGCGGCGGTACCTAAAAGACTCAAACAGTGGCACGTAGGGTTCCCAATCATCGTCTTCGATACCCGTTGCTTCGCCGTTCGCGGCATCCGCGTTAGACGCATTTCCGTGCTGAGCATCGTCAGACCCACGATCCGTGTGCGGTCGGTATTCCCCCATATGCAAATAGGCGCTGAGGGGTTGGGATAGGTCGCAATGGTGGCGACAATAATCGGGGAGCGTCAGCATCACATTACCCCAGTAACCGGGGTGATCGACGGCGAGAATGGAGAAACAGCGGCGGCAACAGAGCCTGGTTGAGTAGCCGTCTTTCCTGAGTTTAAAGACTGCCAGATGCTCTTCGCCCTCAACCGAGACAATGTCTGCTCTAAAATAAAATAGCCTCGGCAGGGCCACTGGTTTTACGCCGCCTTGGGCGTGCGCGTATTCGGCAAACTGCCGACAATCGCTACAGCCACACATAAAGAAACACTTAGCTCGATCATCGGCCACCGTCAGGCGACAGGCCCCGCAGTGGCATTGAATAATGCCCTGGTTTGCCGGACCCGATTCTGACTCCGGCGATCTTTGTTGATACCCCATAAAAAACTCCACGACTTATGCCCTAGAGTAAAGGACGGGGTGTTGTATTTCTAGCCTAATTTTAAAGTGAGTGTCTGAGGTTGGCGCAACACTGCGCGCGCCCAGCATAGTAGTGCGCCTCTGGCGATGCCGACCCACCCTCGGCGCTTAACTGGGCGCTTAAATCGCCGCCAAATGGGTTTCGACACGGGCCACTCATGACACGCCCTGTATCGCTCAGGCCAGGCTGTCCTCAGCGACAAAGTATTTGGGGTCTTCGATTACGTTGACCTCGACCAGATTGCCGGCGCGTTTTAAAAGTTTGCGGCACTCTTCGCTCAGGTGCACCAAATGCAGGGTCTTGCCGGCATTTTCGTAGCGCTCGGCCAAGGTGTCTATGGCCTCGAGTCCGGAGTGATCTGCCACTCTTGAACGAGCAAAATCGATGACCACGTCGTCGTTGTCGAGCTGCGGATCAAAGCGTTCGAGAAAAGACGTGACCGAGCCAAAAAATAACGGCCCAGTGACCCCATAAACGGTCGAGCCCTTGTGGTCCTCGCGGGCTTCGATACGGATATATTTAGCGTGCTGCCAGGCAAACACCAGCGCCGAGATAATCACCCCAACCACGACCGCAACCGCCAAATCGGTGGCCACGGTGACCGCTGATACGATGACCAGCGTCAGCGCATCGCTGCGCGGCACCTTGCCGACGATGCGAAAACTAGACCATTCAAAGGTGCCAATAACAACGATAAACATCACGCCAATCAATGCGGCCAAGGGTATTTTTTCGATCAACGGCGAGGCCACCAAAATAAATAACAGTAAAAATAGCGCCGCACTGATACCCGACAACCGTCCGCGGCCGCCCGAATTAACATTGATCATGCTCTGGCCAATCATCGCACAGCCACCCATGCCACCAAAAAATCCGGTCACGGTATTGGCCACGCCCTGCCCTATGCACTCGCGATTGCCGCGACCGCGCGTCTGAGTGATTTCATCGATCAGGCGCAACGTGAGCAGAGATTCAATCAAGCCAATCGCCGCCAAGATGATGGAGTAAGGCAAAATAATCCACAACGTTTCTAAATTAAAGGGCACATCCGGAATGCTAAAGTGGGGCAATCCACCGCCAATCGAGGCCACATCGCCCACCACCTTGGTATTTAAATCCAAGCCCAACACCAGGCCGGTGACCACCAAAATTGCTACCAGCGATGAGGGCACGGCCTTGGTCAAGCGCGGTAAAAAATGGATGATCAGCATGGTCGTAAGCACCAGTGCAACGAGCATGTACATCTGCTCGCCATGCAGCCATGCCACATCGACCATGCTGCCCTGTAAAAACGTGTTCTCCAACCAACCCGGTTGGCCCGGCTCGCCAAACTGGCTCAATTGCGCAAGAAAAATCACAATCGCTAAACCGTTAACAAATCCCAACATCACCGGGTACGGCACCATACGAATAAACTTTCCCAGTTTAAAGACACCAGCAGTAATTTGCAGCAAGCCCATCAAAACCACGGTGATAAAGAGATATTCAACCCCGTGCTGGGCAACCAGTGACACCATCACTACGGCCAGCGCACCGGTAGCGCCGCTGATCATGCCTGGGCGACCGCCGATGCAAGAGCAAATCAAACCCACCATAAAAGCGGCATACAGGCCAACCAATGGATCGACACCCGCCACAAAGGCAAAGGCAACGGCTTCGGGAACCAACGCCAATGCAACCGTCAATCCAGACAGCAGATCATTTTTGAAGGTAGCTACTTTACTTAGATGAAACTCAAACATTGGCAGGGTATCTCTCCGTTGTGTATTGAACCGTCTTTATCAGCATCGCGTTCAGATTGTGTAACGCCCCCGCGCCACGACTCTATCGCTTGGGGCTATGGTTTTATCCGTGCTTCAGCAGACCCCGCGGGGCACCGAAAGAAACAACATCTGCGACCGCGACTTGCAGATCATCTGTGCACGGCGCGCAGTCGATGGCATTATTGCCATTGCAATGTGTGCTCTAACTGTTTAACGGCGTGTTTGAACTGCCAAACACAGGGACTGGATCGGGATCGTCAAGCGCAGTAAACGTGTTGGTGGTTTTTCCGACAGTACCATTGCCGCCGACGAAGAAAATAGGTCTGCGTAAATGGTTAGAAGAAACTTTCTGAATGGCGCGCAGCTTACAGAAAAGCGCTGATGATTGCATCCTAAATAAAGGATATTTAATAAACCTAAAAACGGCCACCGATCGCCGGTCAGGCGGGCAGAAAATCGTCGCTCATGCGCCACATTACCGGCCCTGCCAACACCCATTTTTCGGTCAATACTATCTCAGCCACGGGCGTCTATAACGGTGATTGTATCGCCGCAACGCGAAAACAGCCTTTTACCTCTCGGTTGACACGCCGTGGGGGTTGAACCAGAGTCGAGGCAATGTTTTAACATTTCTCTGATGCGAGGCGCCGTGTTTCTAACAACCGACCGACTCACTCTGCGGCCTTTTGAGGCGGACGATCTCAAACGCGTCGCTGCAATTAACGCCGACCGAAAGGTTATGCAATTTTTCCCAGCACCCCTAACCGCGCGTGAAACACGCCAATGTCGTGGCTCGATGGGCCGATAAACACCGCTGATATGGCTTTGCCTTTGCCGCTGTTGAAACC
>DDJS01000081.1 GCA_002339165.1 Cellvibrionales bacterium UBA2618
CAGATAGGTTTCATCGGCGTCTTCATCTGCAAACCCGAGCTTTAGGGTCAACGTCTGCTGGAGTTTTGTTTGCGGCTTCCAACGCACCTTTAGATTGATGTCATTGCGCTCAAATCCGGTATCACCGCCGTCATCCAAACGCTTAAACCCATCGCTTGAATACTGCAAACCTTCAACCAATATACCCACGCCACCATGGACGTAAGCGGCTGCTCCGGCGAACTTTTTGTAGCCATCACTGCCCGCAGTGAGGTCGATTTCGGCCGTGTTATCGGTCGGAACTGGCCGCGTCACTAGATTGATCGCTCCGCCGACGGTGTGTGGGCCAGATTTAATCGCCGATGGGCCCTTCAATACCTCCAGCGCAAAGACCCGCGAGGCATTAGTAATGTAATAAGCTGCTGGGGCCGAATAGGGCGCAGGGCCGATTAGCACACCATCCTCCATCAAAGTAATTTTCTGGCTGCGATCCGAAGTCGCTCCCCTGATACCGATATTGGGACGCAAACCAAATCCATCTTCCTCGCGAACATAGACCCCGGGGACGGCACTCACTAATTGGTTGAGATCGCTATAAGCATGCTTTTTGAGCTCGTCGGCATCGATGCGTACCCCCGACCCAGACAGCTTTAAGTTGGCCTCCTTGGTACCGATGATCATCACTTCTTTGATCATCGGCGGGTCCAATTCCAAAGCCTCGGTTGCGCACGCTAAAAGCATCGCCGCCGCCAAAAGTCCGGCATAGGATATTTTAATCGGTGTCACCCTGCACGCCATCCGGAACGGAGACGCCTACGTAGGCAACGAATTCGACCTTGAGGTCATCGGTGACGCGTTTGATCAGGCCTCCAAGCGTGCAGGCCTGAGGCTCCGCATTGCTGTCGGGATTGGCATAGGCGTTGCTGCACGCACTGGCGTCATCCGCCGAGGTGATCAACATCACCTGCTGCTTAATTGAATCGTTGGGCGCTGCCAAAAGCATCGCATCCGCCTTGTCGACCACCGCAGTAATCAGTCCCTTAAACGTGGTCGACCAACCAGAACTATTTTTATCGGCTAGGTCATCAAGACCACCGTCAAACATGGCCAAGAGTTGCTCGGCGTTGACCTTGATGTTGTGCAACGATGTCTCGCTGAAGGGCGATTCAATCGACTCGGCACAGGTCTGTGTTTGACACAGGGGATCGAGCCCCAAGGGCGTGGTTAATTTCGCTGACTTTGCAAATTTTTCGAAATAAAACAAGCCGTCGGTCATCAGCTCAAAATTGGTGCCAATCTCTGACGCATCCAAGTAGCCGGACCGATAAGTAGCCCAGTCGGTGTGGACCTGAGTGGCATTAACAGAGACGTCTTGGGCCAACATCTCGGTCAGGGCACAGCGCTGTAATTTGCGCTCTGATTCGGCTAGATCGTTCCAGCCATCCACGGTAGACACCCCAGCGGCGCAGGTATGATCCAGCGTCGAGTCAAACAGTAAATACTCTATTGCCGACAGACTGCGTTGGTTACCGGCGGTCACCGCCACGTCAAAATCGGGTTCAGAATGCGCCTTGACCACCGCGGTATCGGTTCCGCAGGTCGAGACGCGCTCGTCCTCTGTATAAAAATGCACGCGATTGCGCAGTGACTTGGTGTTCTTCGCCGCCGGACCAACGATGTGTAACTCAGTCTTTTGCACCGTCTGCATCAGACGTTTCCAAGCGTCTTGCGCGGCCAACAACTTGGCTGCTTCATCACTCGCCCCCAACGCATCACAGTAAAGTGCCAATGATCCACTCGCATCGGCGAATTCTGACGCCTGATCGGCGACTGCCTTATAATTGGGGATGACAATATTGTCGACTAGCGAGGTCAGCACCGAGTGTTCACTGACGGTGCCTGAGGGTTCGACCACGTTGATCGTTCGAGTCACCTCGGTAGCCGCATTGCCCGCAGCGTCGGTGACGTTGTAGTAGACGGTGTAGGTGCCCGTTGCAGACGTGTTGACCTCCGAAGAATCGAAAACAACGCTTTCACCAGTGTCGGCTGTGGCGCCAGATTCCTGATACTCGGCGTTTAGGCTGACTGACTGTGTCGTGTCCCCGATCAAGGAAATTACCGGTGCGCTAGTATCAGGCGCCGGCTCGCCCGAACCCGAGTCTAGCACCTCGACGCTGCGCACTACCTGATTCGCTGCGTTGCCCGCCGCGTCGCTGACATCATAGGTCACCGAGTAGGTACCAACGACAGAGGTGTCGACTGCGGATGCGTCGATGGTCACGGTTTCGCCGCTATCGGCAGTCGCGCCGCTCTCACTGTACTCGGCGTTTAAGTCGACCACCTGCGGACTGTCGCCACTCAGCGTGATGATCGGTGCGGTGGTATCCGCAGCAGCAGCAGGCGGCGCGGTGGCGCCACCGCCACCGCCACCGCCACAACCAGTTACAAGGGCGGAGATCACCACACATTTCAGAAAAGATAAACGAGCCATTTTACGCCTCCAACAAAGATGGGCTAACCGAAGTTAGCCCATAATAGAACTTTTAGATTCAACCAATAATGATAATAATTCTCATTTCATATGTCAACCAATAAGCATTACCATTGCCATCGCCGATTGCGCCCTATCGAACATGAATAAAAAACAGCATTCGGCAAGGGCGCTAATCAATTACTACCAAGCCACAGTATTGGCGTCTGAGAACCCGTAGGCGCTCTGCAACGTCGCCCTGACCTCGAGTAGCTTGCCGCGATAAGCGTAAATCGCGTCGTCAGCTGTTCCACTCGGCGCCACACCCATCTGACTGCCATCGGCCAACACCGGGGCATCGCCTACCAATATATTGATGTGCTTTAAGTCATCCAAGTCGACGGTCGTGACCGCTGCATCTCTGAAGGGTGACGCTGGACTAAACTGCAAGCTCATAACAAAGCCCTTCAATTCGGACCAGTGCTTAGCAACGGTTTCAAAGTTGCCCAGCGTTGCTGGCTTGCCTAACGTATACTCATCCATGTCAGCGAATAGATCATTAACATAGTGAACAGCCGTCGCCGCGATGCACTTTTCCCACGCTACTGAAGCCATCTTTACATGTTCTTGTAGCTTGGTATTTTCCGCTTCGGTCAGCGCGGGGTTGGTCTTGTTGGCTGCATTGCTGAGAATTTGTCGCGCGGCAATAATCGATGCCATGACTTCGGTGGAAAAGTCGGTAGGTGCAGGACCGCTTGCGGATCCGGCATCACGCTTGGCGCAGTTCTGTGAATGCGCCATGTTGTACTCACTGCGCACATCGATCATACCGTCGCCATCGGTGTCGTGGTGGCCATATTTCCAACCATCGCGACCGCTTTTGGCACGCGCTTCAAGATCGGTGTAGTGCAAGTTATCTCGGGCCGCACCATAATAACCAAAGCCTTCGTCGAACTTGTGCTCGGCGTATGTATAGTCTTTGGTGCCGTCTTGCAAGGCCAACACATTGACCCCGTCTTTGTCACCCATAAAGTCGGTTTTGAAATAATCGTTGGTGCCCTGCGAAAAGTTCACCGCGCCCATCAAGAATTTTTGCATCAGCTGTCGGTAGTTGCGTCCATGGGCATCGGTATTGACGTTCGCCGATGAGGTGGCGCCGGTGGCATCGGTGACTTGAACGGCAACGCCATCGGATGCCAAAGCGGCTTGGCTGGCGATCCAAATATTGACAACATCAATCGGCAGTGCAGGACTCCCCTCACTCCAGCCGAAAAATTCATTGCCGATCAATTTCGACGTCTCGCCGCCGCCACTGCCGTTACCGCCAGCGATTTTCCCATCTAGGTTTTTGCCGGTGGAAATGTCGCCGTAGGTGTTGGCTTCTTTTAACGTCACATTGGCAGTATCTTTGATATAGTTGCCAAGAAGGGTATCGGTTACATTAGCGTCGGTTCCCTTGATGAAAAAGTCCAGACTGGTAGTCACCGAAGCCGCAGTGTTGGCGGCATCATCGGTTAGAACCTTTTCCATGTAGTACGCCATATCGGCGACCAACAACTGACGCGCGGTCTGGCCTGTATAGCTGACCGAACTTGACGAACCGGTATAGTTTGCATTGTCATATGCGTAGACCGTTGGCATGGCATCGCATGCATCGCCCCGACCGTTGACATCGGCATCAGCTTGATCGAGATTGGCGTTTAACGGGCAGTTGTCTAGATCGTTAGCCAAGGTATCGCCGTCCTGATCATCGTCGCAAACGTTACCGGCACCATCACCGTCGGCATCCGCCTGATCGGCATTGCTGTCTGCCGGGCAGTTGTCACCGTTATCGCCCTTTTGATCGGCATCGGCATCTGCGGTTTCTGAGGCATCACTCGGAAATGCATCGGCGTTATCACCAGTCCCATCGCCGTCTGAATCGGCAGTTTCTGACGCATCGCTAGGGAACGCATCGGCGTTATCACCAGTTCCATCCGCATCGGCATCCGCTGTTTCTGACGCATCGTTAGGGAAGGCGTCAAGGCTATCGACCGTGCCATCATTGTCGCTATCTGGTGGTGAGCTGGAACCACCACAACCAGTCATCGCAACGACCGCTAAAATCAAGAATAATTGAGTGAGAGTAACATTTAGTTTCATTTTTGAACCTATGCTTAAACGAGTTAATAAAAATCACGAGCGACTGGGTCATATGGAATGACGCGTCGCTCGACGCTGTTATTGCGGCGCGGACTGTTGCGATCGCGGACACATATCGAACACAGTGACGCACAGGAACCGCGGCACATAAAAAAGTACGAGACAAGATGATAATAATTCGCATTACATATGTCAACCGAGAAGCATTATCATTTACAGCGTCGTTTTAAACATTGGTTCAACTCTAAAAAATACTGCGTACTGGCGCACGCAGTTTGCGCAATCGATTTTGATGACGCTCGGCTAATCGCAGATCGCAAATTTCGTTAAAAGCGATTTCACGGCGATATGACAACTGCGTTTTTATTTATTCGGGCAGCGCAAAACGCAGCCCGCCGATTGATGGAGAAATATCTCCGTCATGCACCCATGATTTTCCCAACAATTAAACGCTGCATACCCGCAACCGCTTCAGATCCCTCATCGGCCATGCCTTTAAACTAACAACAATGTTCGGGCGGTTGGCCAAAAACAACGAGAGTGCGCGCAGAGCGGTAGCACTCTCCTGCGCTCACAGTTTTGCACTCCATCAAAATGCTCAAACATCTGATATGCTGCGACCGCGCGCCAAAATGGCCTGAGCTTTGTGATTAAATCGCTTTGCCGGTCATTGGCTACCTAACCTTGAGGTAAGAGGATCTAATCCAGTGGATTTCCCACTTTCGTTTTACCTGCTCGGTGCGTTGGTCGTAGTGCTGACGGGTATGTCTAAAGGCGGCTTTGCCGGTGGCCTTGGCACTCTTTCCGTGCCGCTACTTACCCTGATGATCGACCCCCTAGTCGCTGCTGCTATCATGTTGCCAATTCTGTGCTGCATGGATCTGTTTAGCTTGGCGGCCTATCGCCGACATTGCGATGGCACTATTCTGCGCAGCATTCTGCCCGCAGCGATTTTTGGTATCGGTCTCGGCTCCCTGACCTTTGCGACCATGAGCGCCGAGTATGTAAAGCTCATGATTGGCGGCTTTGCGCTCTATGTGGCCACACAGGACCTGTACCGCAATGTCTTTGAAAAGTCTGCCGTGCCTCCAAAGACGTCATCGATAAAGGCCTCAATCTGCGGCTTTGCCAGCGGCTTTGGTAGCACTATCGCCCACGCTGGCGGGCCACCGCTGTCAATTTACCTATTGCCTCTGCGACTTGATAAAACTGTTATGGTCGGCACTTCGGTAGTGTTTTTTACCATCGTCAATGCAACCAAATTGATCCCGTACGCGTGGCTTGGCCAATTGCACAGCCAGCACCTTTTGGCCTCGCTAATATTAATGCCATTTGCGCCGCTGGGAGTAAAACTTGGGGTGTATCTACACCATCGCGTCTCGAGCGACGTTTTTTACCGTTTGTCGTACGTCATCCTCGGGCTTGTCGGCTTAAAGTTAGTCTATGAAAATTTCTACCCAGCGCTCGCCCTGTTGACCGCGCCGGCAGCCTAGACTCCTATCCATTGTAGGTGGTGGTGATCCAAGCCGTCGAAAGCGGCGTAAATGACGTATAATAAAATTATAGTACGTTTTTATGAATGCCAAACATAACCCAGCTAACAGTGAAAAGGCTCCTATGACCGGACGAGTAAACGCTCTGCAGTCATCGGTTAAGCGTTCCGATAAATGGAGCGTTCTTCTGACTTGTGTCGGCGAGAGTCGCGATCGCAGCGCATTTGCTGATTTGTTTAAGCACTATGCGCCGCTGATTAAAAGCTTTGCTCAGGCCAGTCGTCACGAAGGATGGTTCCCAGGGCTTAATGAAGATCTGGTCCAGGAAGTGATGATCAAAGTATGGCAAAAAGCGGCCGGCTACAATCCAGAGAAAGCCTCTGCAACTACTTGGATTTATACGGTTGCCCGAAATTGCAGAATCGACATGCTCAGGCGCAAGAGCAATACGCAGCATTTGCCGCTAGAAAATGAAGATTACTGGCATGAGCCGGACGAGGAAACGCCAACATCTTTGTTGCAGCAAAAACGCAGTGAAGAAAAGCTGAGAGAATCGCTGTCACAACTGCCACGAGAGCAGGATGAAATACTTAGAAAAGTCTACCTAGAGGGTAAGTCGCACGCCGAGGCGTCGAAAGAATTAGGGCTTCCGTTGGGTACGGTAAAATCACGCGTGCGTTTAGCGCTGCAAAAGATGCAGATTCTAGTGCCCGCCGAGTTTCAGGATGAATTAACTCATGAACAATAAAACCCGCCATCACCCAGATACCAGTATGCTGTTAGAGTTCTCGGCCGGAACCCTAGATACTGCAGCATCAATCTGCGTCTCTGCGCATCTGCATTTTTGTGCGCATTGCCGTGACTCACTACTCAGACTCGACCAAGTCGGATCGAAGTTTATGGAGGATGCTGAGACACAACCGGTAGACGATGCACTTCTCGATAATGTGATGCAGCAGATCGATCGGCTTGACGAGCTGAGTGATCCTACTTTAACCAAGGTAACATCCGAAGCTAAGGGCGTAGAGGGAGATTATCCGCCATTGGTCAACAAACTCATCGAAGCCGATGACAAGCCGCCGCGCTGGCGCCGTTTGTCTGGCTCGGTCGACATGGCTCGCTTGAAAACTGGCCAAAACGATTTTGAGGTGGCACTTCACCGGATTTGTGCCGGCGGAAAGACGCCTAAACACGACCATGGCGGTCTCGAGTATACCGTGGTCTTGAAAGGCAGTTTTTCTGATGAGCGCGCGGTCTACAGCGAAGGGGATTTTATTCTCCGTAAACCCGGCGATACTCACCAACCTATGGGTGCACAAAACGGCGAGTGCATTTGCTTATCTGCCCAGTCTGCACCGATTAAATTGACTAGCCCCTGGGGGTTTGTAATGAACAACTGGCTGCGTATCAGTCCGCGTTAAGCGCCATGATAATGCTACAGCCGCACGTTGATTCCTTGGGCGCGCATGTAGGCCTTAGCCTCGGGTATGCTGTATTCGGCAAAATGAAAGATGCTGGCGGCCAGCACCGCATCTGCCTCCCCCACCGTGACTCCATCGACTAAATGTTGCAGGGTGCCAACGCCACCTGAGGCGATGACCGGGACGGCAACAGCGCGGCTAATAGCCGCGGTCAAAGACAGGTCAAATCCATTTTTGGTTCCATCCCGATCCATGCTGGTAAGTAACAGTTCACCGGCGCCATAATTGGCCATCTGGATCGCCCACTGCACCGCGTCTATTCCGGTTGGCCTACGGCCACCATGGGTAAAAATCTCCCAACCCGACTGAGTACCTCGTGCTACCCGCTTGGCATCGATGGCAACAACGATGCACTGGGAGCCAAATCGCTGCGCCGCAGCGCGCACGAATTCGGCGTTTTCTACCGCAGCTGAATTAATTGCTACCTTGTCTGCACCCGCGTTTAACAGATTTCTAATATCAGTTAACTGCCGCACGCCGCCGCCTACGGTGAGCGGAATAAACACTTCGCCGGCCATCCGTTCGACCGTGTGCAAGGTGGTATCGCGGGCCTCATGACTGGCGGTAATATCCAGAAATGTAATTTCATCAGCGCCTTCATCATTGTAGCGCCGAGCGACTTCAACAGGATCACCAGCATCGCGGATATCGACAAACTGAACACCCTTAACCACGCGCCCCTTATCGACATCTAAACAGGGAATAATTCGCTTTGACAAGTCACTGAGGGGTTTCATTCGCGATTCAACCATCGTTATTGGTCTCCAAACAAATGCCCTAACTTTCCCGCCTTGGTAGACAAGTAGGCGGCGTTGTGGGGATTGCTGTCGGTTTTCAACGGTACTCGCCTAACGACGTCGATACCTAGATCGATGAGTGCCTTTACCTTGTGGGGGTTATTGGTCATCAATTCAACCTGTGACGCTCCTAAATGCTGCAACATCGGCGCACAAATAGAGTAATCGCGCATATCCGCTCCAAACCCTAAGCGCTCATTAGCCTCGACAGTATCGGCCCCCTGATCTTGCAAATGATAGGCCTTAATTTTGTTAACCAAGCCAATACCGCGACCCTCTTGTCGCAAATACAGGATTGCCCCGCGACCGACCTCCGAAATATGCTGCATAGCCCGTTGAAGTTGTTCACCACAATCACAGCGCAGACTACCTAGGGCATCGCCAGTGAGGCATTCAGAGTGGATACGAATCAGCAGTGGTTGCGTGCTGTCGCAGGAGCCCATACTAATGGCAATATGCTCCTTACCCTTAAAGGGGTCTTCAAAGCCATGAATATCAAAGGCTCCCCAGCGCGTCGGCAACCGCGATGATTGTATATAGCGCAGAACCAAGTAGTTTCTCCTCAAACAGTTGTATCGTTTATCCCGTGCATTGTATCGACTGCAGCCTCTAATTTCAGGGCTGTCAACGCCGCGCAATTAGCCGGGTGCAATGCACTGGGTAGAGTTATTCCACAACATCACAACCACCCAACGAAGCGCAGCGCAGCCATTAGTAATGCGGTTATAAGGCCCGCAGCAATATCGTCGAGCATAATCCCAAGACCACCATCGACGTGTTTATCTAACCAACTGATCGGCCACGGTTTGACGATGTCAAACAATCGAAACAACGCAAAACCGACTGCCAGTGCCAGCCAACTCGGAGGCACCGCCAGCATGGCGATCCAAAAGCCAACAAACTCGTCCCAGACGATACCGGCGGGGTCGTGAACACCGACTTTCGCCGCTGCGCGATCACAGATATAGGTACCGACTAACGCTGCCAAATAAACCGCGATAACATAGTTGGCAAGCGACCAGTCGCTCATCCAGTACCAGATTGGGATCGCCGCCAGCGTACCCATGGTGCCAGGCGCACGCGATGATAGACCACTCCCAAAGCCGTATGCCAGCAGGAGCACCGGCGAGCGCAGAAGTTCGCTAAAGGTTGGATTAACCGGCAAAGTGGTTATACCCCCCAGATTGGCAATCGATCGGCTCTACGCGGCCGCACTCAGACACTAGACTCATTCGATTAGCGTTAGTAATCGTGCCTATCTCGGTGGCGTCGATTGCGCCGGTCGCTGCCAATCGATGAAGGTCTGCGACCCGCGACTCGGGCACGGTAAAACAAAGTTGATAGTCATCGCCTCCGGAAAGCGCCCAGTCGGTGCACTGTAAGGAAAAATCTCGCCGCAAGCGTTGGTCAATCGGCAACTCCGAGAGGCGTATTTGGGCACCGACGCCGCTGGCCCTACAAATGTGTGCTAGGTCGGCGAGCAGGCCGTCGGATACGTCGATGCAAGCACTGGCAATATTGCGCAATCGAATACCCTCTTCCAAACGCAGTTTGGGGGCGTAAAAATGTTCGAACAGACGCGCATCGGGCGACGCCAAAGCCTGGTTCGAAAGCATTTCCAGGGCCGCGGCACCATCACCGAGGGTTCCGGTAACATAAATACGATCACCGCTCTGGGCTCCGTCTCTGCGCAGCGCCTGACCCGCAGGTACCTCGCCAATCAAGGTGAGGGTCAACGCCAACGGCCCACGAGTAGTGTCGCCACCGACCAATGCACACCCTGCGCGATCGGCAACACCGCCAAGACCTGTGCTCAACTGCCCCAGCCACTCATCGGTAGCCAATTCAGCCGGAACGCTCAGCGCCAGCGTAAACCAGCGGGGAGTCGCGCCCATGGCGGCTAGATCACTGAGGTTGACACAGAGCGCTCGACGGCCAATATCATAGGCTTTCGCCGCAGCCGGAAAATGCACGTCCTGTAACAAGCTATCGGTCGCTACCACCAACTGGTTATCGCTACCACCGGTTGTTTTAAGTAGCGCCGCATCATCGCCAATACCTAGCTGCACGCCGTTCTGATCGGTCAAATTCTTAAAGTGCCGCTCAATCAGCGCAAACTCGCCGCGACTGAGCAGCTCGCCATGCGCTGCGCTATCCACTGCGCGATCGATCGGCAACCTCAGCGGCCCGACTGCGCGCGGCGATACCATCGAGTACGCCGTTGACAAATTTAAAGGCATCCTCTGGACCAAAGGTTTTTGCCAGGTTGATGCCCTCGTTAATGACCACCCTGTAGGGGACCTCGATACTGTGTAATAACTCATAAGTAGACAGCCGCAGAACAGCCCGCGAAATTGGATCGAGTTGCTCTTGATCACGATCCAAATGCGGTTGAATGGCGTCTTCAATCTCCGATAAATGCTTGGCAACGCCAAACAACACACTGCGAAATAGTTCGTCATCCACTTTGGTCATATCGTTCACAGCGCGAAACTGCGCGTCTACGGTGGCTATATCGGCGCCACCCAGATCCCATGAATACAGTGCCTGCACTAACATTCGCCTAGCTTTCTGCCGCTCTCGCAACTTGGCCATCTAGGTGTTACCCGCAATATTTTTCAAGGTATGTAACATCTCCAATACCGTCAGTATGGCCTCTTCGCCCTTGTTTTCAGAATTTTCGCTCGAACGCTGTACTGCCTGCTCCAAGTTATCCGTAGTCAACAAGCCAAAAGCCACTGGCAGCGCTTCTTGCAATCCTACCTGACCAAGCCCACGGGTAGTCTCGGCACAAATATAATCGAAGTGCGAAGTATCGCCTCGAATCACGCAACCGAGTGCAATAACTCCATCAAAGTGGCCGCTGCGCGCCGCCTGCTGGCTCGCCAAAGGCAATTCAAATGCGCCAGGAACGCGGTATATATGCAGCGCATCGGGATCCATTTTCTGCTGCTTGGCAGCCCTCAAAACACCTGCTAACAGGCCCTCGGTGACTTGCCCATTCCAGCGCGCGACAACCACCGCAAACCGCAGTCCGGCGACTGAAAAATTCTGTTCTTGTGGGCGATACTCACCCATTACTCACCCCCGAGCCTAGGTAGTCGACGTACTCGGTAACTTCTAAATCAAAACCTGAGATCCCAGTAAATTTGAACGGCGCGCTCATTAGGCGCATCTTGTGTATCCCCAAATCCATTAGGATTTGGGAGCCAGTGCCAATCTGCAAATAGACTACTTCACCGGCAGACTGGTTACGCCGCGCAGTCGGGGTTAGCAAGCGCTCAATACTCGAATCAATGTCCTCGGCGGTCTCGGGGTAATACAGCAGCACCAACGCACCTATTCCCTCCTCGGCAATCCTTTCCATAGCCCGCTGGAACGACCAGACTTTATAGTCTGCGGACGACTCGATGGCGAGAATATCGCGCGCCGATCGATTCACATGCACCCGCACCAGCGGTGACTCGACGCTCTCAATATCGCCCATCACCAACGCGAAGTGCTTTTCGTTGCGCGCATTGTCGAGGTAGGTTTTCAACACGAAATCGCCATATTGGGTATTGACGGTACGCTGATTGATACAGCGGGTAGTTTTCTCAGTCACCAATCGATAGTGAATGAGGTCGGCGATGGTACCAATTTTTAAGGCGTGCTTTGCGGCAAATTTTTCAAGGTCGTCGCGGCGGGCCATCGTGCCGTCCTCATTCATGATCTCGACGATCATTGCGGCCGGTTCAAAACCGGCCAGGCGCGCCAAATCACAACCCGCCTCGGTGTGTCCAGCTCGGCTCAAGACCCCGCCCGCCTGCGCCTTGAGCGGAAAGATATGTCCCGGCTGAACAATATCCACAGGGCGCGCCGTGCTGCTCACTGCAGCCTGCACGGTTCGCGCTCTATCGGCGGCTGAAATGCCGGTGGTTACACCAGTTGCTGCCTCGATAGACAAAGTGAAAGGCGTACTGTGGCTCGATCCATTATCATTCACCATCATCGCTAAATCGAGTTGCTGACAACGCTGCTCACTGAGCGTCAGGCAGATCAAACCGCGTGCATAGGTCGCCATAAAATTGACATCCTGAGCCCTGACCATGGGCGCGGCCATAACCAAATCGCCCTCGTTCTCACGGTCTTCGTCATCCATCAGGATGACCATCTTACCCTGACGAATATCTTCGATTAATTCTTCCACTGTGTTAAGAATCATAATGCTCGCTTACTCTCGGTGCCGAAAATTCGGCGGTAGGTACGCTACTGGTTGTTGTCTATGTGCCTCGCGATGGTCGTGCTAGGCTGTTTCGCGGTCGGCTGCTCGATCGCCGAGTAACAAACGCTCTAAATAGCGGGCTACCAAGTCGACTTCCAAATTGACCGGTGTTCCAGCCTGATAATCGCCAATCACCGTGTGACTCATTGTCTGCGGTATGATATTGAGTTCAAAATCTGTACCGTCTACGCGATTGATCGTCAAACTGGTACCATCAACAGTAATTGAACCCTTATGGGCAATGTATTTTGCCAATTCACGCGGCGCGCGAATTTTAAACCACTCGGAGCGAGCATCGCTACGACGCTCTACCACTTCGCCCATACCATCGATATGGCCGGACACAATATGGCCACCAAAGCGATCGGTAGCCTGCATAGCTTTCTCCAAATTAATTCGCGCACCGCCCTGCCAAGTGCCTATGGTCGTCAATCGTAGGGTCTCCCGCGAGACATCTGCGGCAAAGCTGCTTTCGCCCAATTCGACCACCGTCAAACAGGCCCCGTTACAGGCAATGCTGTCGCCCAGTGCAACGTCCACAAAACCTAGGCTATCGCTATCTATGGTTAATCTAACGTCGCCATCACAGTGTTGCAAATTGCTGATGTGGCCCATTGCACTGATAATTCCTGTGAACATGCATCGACTCCTCTCATCTGTCGTTGGGTTATTTAGTGGTTGGCCTGCGACGCGCCGCGCCAACCATCATTGTCAATCAGCGACCTAGCCATTCAATAATCTTTTTCAGGCTGCAAAGTTAACCGAATATCCTCACCGACTCTACGCATATCCACCACCGAGAGGGCCAAGTGTGCGTCGATAGTTTCAATCGGCAAATCAAACATCGGTCGCGCATTACTGCCGAACAATTTCGGCGCCCAGTAACACACCACTTCGTCGAGCAACCCCTCTCCGACGAACGCACCAGCCAAACCGGCTCCAGCTTCGACCATAACGCGATTACAGCCACGCTCGGCCAGATGTTGTAACAGGCTCTGTAAATCAACCCTTTGGTCGCGCGCTGGTAGAAAGATCACCTCGGCGCCAGCGCTCTCGAGAGCCGCCGCGCGTTGCCGCTGAAGCGCGCCATCGGTGGTGGCTATCAGCGTTGCGCCATCCTGCTGCAGCAGTCGCGCGCTGCTCGACATCTGACACTGACTGTCGACCACCACGCGCAATGGCTGGCGCAATGCACTGTCGACTTCATCAACCGACAAGCCTAAATCGACGTAACTTATACGCAGAGTGAGCGATGGATCGTCCATTTTTTGCGTGCCGATGCCGGTGATAATAGCGCAGTTCTCCGCGCGCATGCGCTGCACATCACGGCGCGCAGCCGGTGCCGTTATCCATTGACTCTGTCCACTGGCCATCGCCGTGCGCCCATCTAAACTAGCGGCTGTTTTAATTGTAACCCAGGGCACGCCGTATTCATGGCGCTTAAAAAAACCACAATTTAAATCCCGCGCCTGCTGTTCTAACAGACCCACATCGACCACTACGCCCGCAGCGCGCAACGCTGCTATACCCGCCCCCGCGACCTTTGGATTAGGATCCTCTGAGGCCGCAACAACACGGTGAACTCCCGCCTGCAGTAGGGCATCTACGCAGGGTCCCGTCTTCCCGCGGTGAGCACAGGGTTCCAACGTAACATAGGCAGTGGCACCCACCGCCCTCTCACCAGCCTCGGCCAGGGCGACCACCTCTGCATGAGCAAGGCCGGCTTTCATATGCCAGCCCCGCCCGACGATTTCACCGCCTTGCGCGATCACACAACCGACCATAGGGTTAGGGGTCGTGGTATAGATTCCCTTAGCCGCTAAACGCAACGCCAGAGACATCATGCTTCGGTCGCAGTTGTTCGCCGTCATCAGCCAACCGGCGGCTGCACGCCGCTACCAGTCAGTCGATTGAGTTCGTCCTGAAATTCGCTGAGATCTTGAAAGCTTCGATAAACCGAAGCAAACCGTACATAGGCGACCTCGTCGAGTTCGCGTAATTGGACCATTACCGCTTCGCCAATTTCCCTCGACGCCACCTCTCGCTCGCCGGTTACTTGAAGGAAGTGTTTGATCTGACCCACTGCGGTTTCAATTTGTTCGATAGATACCGGGCGCTTTTCGAGCGCGCGCTGGAGGCCGGCGCGCAATTTATCTTCATCGAAGGATTGCCGGGTGCCATCACTCTTTATAACCCTCGGCATCACCAACTCAGCTAATTCATAGGTCGTAAAACGCTCACTACAATGCACGCACTCGCGACGGCGACGCACTTGACCGCCATTGGCGACCAAACGAGAATCGACCACTCGGGTATCGTCGGCATTACAAAATGGGCAATACATAACCGTGCATCAGTCTCGTCAGTGCCGTAGCAGTATTTAAGCGCCCCAGTTTAGCACAGGATCCTCGCCGGAGTATCGATCAAAGGTGCTATGCACGGCGCTCTGCGCTTTGATCCAATCGCAAAAATCCTACGTTGTCACCACCATGTATGTATTCCAGTCCGACGCCGTTACCGACCACTCGATGACGTGCGCCAATGTTTGGCGCCGCTAACGTCCGATGCTCTTGATCACCATCGCATAAGAGGATCAGTTGGTTGCGGTTATGCAGCAGTTGCGGGGTGATGCAATGCGGCCCGAGGTCAGAGCCAGCGAAAATCGACGATTTCGCTTTGATCGATGGTAATCGTATCACTCTGCGGCGGCGCCTCGGCAACAAAGAATCAGGTAGCAAAACGTTTGCTCTCGCTCTCGGGTGTAGTCCAGTGGGCGAAGAGCATAAGCTCGCTAGCGGCCAAACAAACCGCGCACTCCTCTTCGGTTTCACAAATAGCCGTTCGCTTGGCCATCGCCTGAGACGTCAACTTGGGTTGCGAATCCTCTGGCTCTGCCACACCGCCGGGGAATACCCAGGCACCGAGTGCAAAACTGACGCTTTGACTGCGCTGCAGTAGCAGTGCTTCAAAGCCGCGACGACCATCACGTAACACCACTACCGTGGCGGCCAAGCGCGGAGGTAACTCCGCGTTAGTCAAATAACCCACCGTCGACTGCGTACCGAAAATAAATCACCCAAGCGGCCTGTACATTCGCTCATCTGATACATTGGAGATCACATCGAAACTAGCCGTATACCGGGTAGCGGCCACAAATATCCAGCACTTTGGACTTGACCTCGGCAATCACCTGCTCCGAGGTGCCCGACTCCAAACTTGCCAACACATCACAAATCCAGTGCGTCAATTGCACCGCCTGCTCCTCGGCGAAGCCCCGGGTTGTGATCGCCGGAGTACCAATGCGCAGGCCCGAGGTGACAAATGGCGAGCGCGGGTCGTTGGGCACGGCATTTTTGTTCACCGTAATGTAGGCTCTGCCAAGCGCTTCATCGGCATCTTTGCCGGTGTATTGCTTGCCAATAAGACTGACCAGCATCAAATGATTGTCGGTTCCGTTTGAGACAATATCGATTCCACGCTCGATAAAGGTAGCCGCCATCGCCTTGGCATTGACCAACACTTGCTTCTGATAAGTGACAAAGTCGGCGCCGGCGGCCTCTTTAAAAGCCACCGCTTTAGCGGCAATCACATGGCACAGCGGCCCACCTTGAATACCCGGAAAAATCGCCGAATTACACTTTTTCGCGATGTCTTCGTGGTTAGTCAAAATAATGCCACCGCGCGGACCGCGAAGCGTTTTGTGGGTCGTCGAGGTCACGACATGGGCGTGAGCAATGGGGCTCGGGTAGACGCCGGCAGCCACCAACCCGGCCACATGGGCCATATCAACTAAAAGATAGGCACCGACACGATCGGCGATCTGACGGAATCTAGCCCAATCCATAATACCCGAATAGGCCGAGAAGCCAGCAATGATCATCTTTGGTTGATGTTCGACTGCCAAGTCTTCAACCTGCTGATAGTCGATCACGCCGGTTTTTGCGTCCAAGCCATACTGCACAGACTTGTAGAGCTTACCGGAAAAGTTGGGTTTGGCACCGTGTGTCAGATGACCACCATCGGCGAGGCTCATACCCAAAATGGTATCGCCGCCGCTAAGAAGAGCCAAAAATACCGCGCTGTTGGCCTGTGAACCCGAGTGTGGCTGCACATTGGCATAAGCTGCGCCAAACAAATCTTTGGCCCGTTGAATCGCCAACTCTTCGGTTTGGTCGACAAACTCACAGCCGCCGTAATAGCGTTTCTGAGGGTATCCCTCGGCATATTTATTAGTCAATTGACCACCCTGAACCGCCATAACTGCGGGGCTGGCGTAATTTTCGGAGGCGATCAACTCAATGTGCTGTTCTTGGCGTTGGTGTTCTTGGGAAATCGCTTTAAATACGTCTGGATCCTGATCTTCGAGGGATGATTTTTTATCGAACATAGTGGCTTTTGCGTCCAAAGTAGAAAAAAGTAACAGTCTGCGATTTTAACCTAAACAGGTCGCGGTATACAGATTTTACCGCCCAAAAAATTACGCGATGACCCGTCAATTGCAACAGCAACAGCCTTTAACCAAAATAGCGCTCTACGCCAGCCAAAATTCAACGGCCCAGCGCTTTGCTATCCGTCGCCGTTA
>DDJS01000034.1:0-210 GCA_002339165.1 Cellvibrionales bacterium UBA2618
AAACCGCTTGGCTGAGCCATTAAAGCAGCGCTTGTCGCCATTCAGTCGCGGCCTCGATTTTGGCAGTGGTCCGGGACCCACGTTATCGCTCATGCTCGAAGAATCAGGGCATAGCATGCGCCTTTACGATAGCCATTACGCTGCCGACAAATCCGTCCTCAGCGGATCTTATGACTTTATTACCGCAACCGAAGTCGTCGAGCACCTATC
>DDJS01000034.1:588-11617 GCA_002339165.1 Cellvibrionales bacterium UBA2618
GCGGTTATGACCAAGCTGGTGATCGACCGCGCGCGCTTTAGTGACTGGCATTACCGCCGAGATCCCACCCATATCAGTTTTTTTTGTCGCTATACGTGGGATTGTATTGCTCGCCAGTGGGCTACCACAGCAACGTACATTGGCTCCGATGTCATCTTGATTCGCAAGGGCAATAATTGAAATTGTTGTCGCATCAACCTCCGACCGGGCGCGCGGCGCAGTGCGTCTAAATCTGCGCTCTGCCGCCTCAGAACCGGTGGTTCACATGTTTTTGCATGATTCGGTTGTCTAGCCTCTCTGACGATGCAACTATGATCAAATGAAAGGTCGATTAAAACGCCGACTGAACAGTCGGCAAATCTCTAACAAGGAAACATTATGTACAAAGGAAACACTCTAACTCTGGTATCACTCGACAATGGCTTGGTCGAACTGTGTTTTAACAATCATAGCGAGTCGGTGAACAAACTCGATTTGGCGACAACCAAGGAGTTTGCGGAGGCAATCGAAACGCTATCAAAACAGACCGGAATTCGTGGGCTTTTGGTAAGTAGTGCCAAATCGGTTTTTATCGTGGGTGCCGATATTGGCGAATTTAGCGAGATGTTTAAACTCTCAGAAGAAACCTTTGTGCATCGCGTAGGCAAGGTTACCGATCCGCTTAATCAACTCGAGGAACTGCCTTTCCCCACGCTAGTGGCGATCAATGGATACGCCCTTGGGGGCGGCCTCGAGGTCTGTTTGGCGTGTGATTATCGAATTATAGCCGCGTCGGCGGCCATTGGCCTTCCAGAAACTACCCTTGGAATTATTCCCGGCTGGGGTGGCACCGTCCGCTTACCGAGGCTTTGCGGCGTTTCAATCGCGCTGCAGTGGACCACCAGTGGTGCACCTCAAAGCGCGGATAAAGCCGTTGCCGCAGGCGCGGTACACGAGGTTGTCGAAGCAGATGAACTGCGTGAAGTTGCGCTGCATCGATTAGCCGAACTCGCCAACGGCGATCGTGAATACCGTAGTCAACGTCTATTGAAAATGGTCGGCGTCAGCGAGACCGAGGCTGATATTGCCGACCTAGCGCAGCAGTATCGTACCAAGCTTGAAGGTGGTAAGGGCCAGCATTATCCGGCGCCGTTATTGTTGGTAGACTTACTCGAGCGCGCTGCTCGGTTGGATCGAGACGCTGCGCAAGTATTGGAAACCGACAGTTTTTATCACATATCGAGAACGCCGCAAGCGCGTGCTCTGGTGGGGGTCTTTTTGAATGATCAATACCTAACCAAGGTGGCAAAGACACGGGTTAAGGTATTTCGCGACGATGCCACCGTGATTGAGCGCAATGGCGTGATTGGCGCGGGTATTATGGGTGGCGGCATTGCCTACCAAAATGCGATTCGAGGTTATTCGGTATTGATGAAGGATATCAATCAAGAGGCTTTAGATCTAGGTATGTCAGAAGCCTGTAAATTGCTTGCGAAAGGTGTCGACAGGGGTAAATTGACGCCGATTAATTCGTTGAATACGCTCGCCAAAATAACTCCTACGCTGACCTATAGTGGGCTTGAAACCTGCCAGGTTATCGTCGAGGCAGTGGTCGAAAACCCAGCGGTCAAAAAAGCCGTATTAGCCGACATAGAATCCGCTGCCGATGAGGGCGCGATTCTGACCTCAAATACTTCGACTATCTCCATTGATTTATTGGCTGAGGGGTTACAGCGGCCGGAAAATTTTTGTGGTATGCACTTTTTTAATCCTGTCAATGCGATGCCATTAGTGGAGATTATTCGCTCCGAAAGTAGTTCAGAAAAAGCCGTTGCAACGCTTTGTAACTATGCCCTAGGCCTAGGTAAAAAGCCCGTGGTGGTCAACGATTGCCCTGGCTTTTTAGTCAATCGTACGCTCTTTGCTATGCTCTTCGGTTTTGAAATTTTACTCCGCGAAGGCGCAGACTATCAGCAAATTGATGCCGTTATGGAAAGCTGGGGTTGGCCAATGGGCCCGGCCTATCTGATCGATGTCATCGGCATAGACACTTTGAATCATTGCTATTCGAGTATGGTCGCGGGCTTGCCAGAGCGCTTTAGCCAAGGCGGTAAAACGCTCGCTAGCGAGGCGATTTATGCAGCCGGTAGACTGGGACAGAAAAATGCCCTTGGCTATTATAAGTACGCATTGAATCAGCGAGGCAAGCCAGAAAAACACGCTGATGAAGAGGCAACAGCCATCGTCGCCTCCGTAGCGGCACCTAGAAAAGTCTTCAGCGAGTCAGAGATTATCGAGCGAATCATGCTGCCAATGGCAATGGAAATGTCCCGCTGCCTAGATGAAGGCGTTGTCGCTTCGCCCGCAGAGGCGGATATGGCGTTGATCTACGGTGTCGGTTTCCCGCGCTTTAGAGGTGGAATTTGCCGTTGGATGGATGAACTTGGCTTGGCTGACATATGCGCCTTAGGTGACCGGTATGCATCGATCAGCACGCTCTACCAACCAACCGATGAACTGCGCGCGCGTGCCGCTAAAGCCGAATGCTGGTATAGCTAAAGCTGATACAAAAAAGGCGGGCCGCTATGGCCCGCCTTTTTTGACTGTTACCACCCGCTGTCACCGAATCAGGCTGACAGCCAAGCTAACACGTTTGCAGACAATCGCATCAGAATTGGTTCATGGTGTTGTCCTTACCCGACGCCTTGAGCGCCTGCTCACCAGAGAAGTATTCTTTGTGGTCATCACCCATGTTCGAACCGGCCATCGCCTGATGCTTCACGCAATCTATTCCTTGGCGAATTTCATTGCGCTGAACACCCGCAACATACGCCAGCATGCCCTCGGCGCCAAAGTACCCCTTGGCTAGGTTGTCGGTAGACAATGCCGCAGTGTGGTAGGTTGGCAGCGTAATCAAGTGGTGGAAGACACCCGCATGCTGCGATGCATCGGCCTGAAAGGTGCGGATTTTTTCGTCGGCAACAACCGCAAGTTCCGTCGCGTCATAACGTTCGTCCATTAATGCTGCGCGATCGTAAGCGGACAAGTCTTTGCCGGCTTCGGACCAGGTATCAAAGATTTGTTGACGGAAATTTAACGTCCAGTTGAACGATGGCGAGTTGTTGTAGACCAACTTCGCGTTGGGTATGACCTTGCGGATTTCATCAACCATGCCACCAATTTGACCTACGTGGGGTTTTTCGGTCTCGATCCATAACAGATCGGCACCGTTTTGTAGGCTGGTGATAGAGTCGAGCACGCAGCGCGCTTCGCCAGTGTCCGCTTTAAAGCGGTACAGGCCGTTCGGCAAACGGTTCGGTTTGACCAACTGACCCTTAATTTTAAATACTGTATCTCCCTCGGCGAGGTCGTCTATCGAATCCACTGGCGTGGTCTCTAAAAACTCATTGTACAGCGCGGCGAGATCGCCAGGTGCATGGGACACTGGGATTTTTTGCGTCAACCCGGCTCCGAGCGAATCGGTCCGTGCAACGATCACACCATCATCTACGCCGAGTTCCAAAAAGGCGTAGCGAACCGCGTTGATTTTTGACAAGAAATCTTCGTGAGGTACCGTCACCTTGCCATCTTGGTGGCCACACTGCTTAGCGTCAGACACCTGATTCTCAAGCTGAATGCAACAGGCACCAGCTTCTATCATCTGCTTCGCCAGCAGATAGGTCGCCTCTTCGTTACCAAACCCGGCATCGATATCTGCAATGATTGGCACTACGTGGGTTTCGAAATTATCAATTTTCGATTGAATGTCGTCGACTGCGTTGTGATTGCCAGCCTCTCGAGCGGCGTCCTGTGCGTTAAACATCTCGCCGAGCACGCGCGCATCGGCCTGCCGCAAAAAGGTGTAGAGTTCTTCGATCAACGCTGACACCGACGTTTTTTCGTGCATCGACTGATCTGGAAGAGGGCCAAACTCAGAGCGCAATGCAGCGACCATCCAGCCAGATAGGTAGAGGTAGCGCTTGTCGGTAGTGCTGTGGTGCTTTTTGATCGCTATCAGCTTTTGTTGGCCGATAAAGCCATGCCAGCAACCCAACGATTGGGTGTAAGAAGACGCATCATTGTCATAATCCTGCATATCTTTACGCATGATTGTTGCGGTGTATCGCGCGATGTCCAAGCCATTTTTGAACCGATTTTGAGCTCGCATGCGAGCGGCATATACCGGATTAATAGCACTCCAAGTGCCATTTTGAGCGTTTTTGAGCTCTTCTACTTGTTTTACATCATTGCTGAATGTAGACATTGTTACTCCTCGTAATAGTGCGAATGAACAACACCACAGTTGACTGATCTGCCATTTTAAGTATCATAGGTGGATTAATCTAATTTATGCTTTGTATCTTTGGTATTTTTTTAATGAATATAGCGCGAGTCGATTTAAACCTCTTAGTCTACCTAGATGTGCTGCTGCGGGAGTGCAATGTCACGCGCGCGGCCGAGGAATTGGGTATCAGCCAACCGGCGATGTCCAATAGTTTACGGCGTCTTCGAGACCTCTTTAACGACCCTATTTTGGTGCGTACCAGCGACGGTATGACGCCAACCGATCGCGCCATGGAACTGAAACCTCTGGTGCGAAAAGTTTTGTCTGCGGCGGAACAAACGATCTTGCCAAAAACCAAATTTGAGCCAGAACAAAGCAAACGAATCTTTCGCATCATGGCCAGCGATTACACCGAAGTAACGTTACTACCGGTGTTATTGGCGGTACTACGAACCGAAGCTCCCAACATTCGGCTTGACATCATGACTCCAAGCGATGTTAGTTTTCACGATGTAGAGCGTGGCAAAGTCGATCTAGTCATCAACCGCTTTGACAGCTTACCTCAGTCTTTTCATCAAGTGCATCTTTGGGACGACAGTTTTTCCTGCGTGGTCAATGCCGAGAACCCAATCGTGAAAAACTGGAATTTGCAATCCTACCTGGCCCACAAGCACGTTTGGGTTAGCAAGACCGGCATGGGCGTCGGTGTAGGTATGACCCCAGATGACGTACAGCGACTGGGTTGGGTAGACGAAGCGCTCAGCAAGCTCGACGTTAATCGCGAAATAGCGGTTTTCACTCGCCACTATCAGGCGGCGCTGATGCTCGGCGAGCAGCAGCATTTGATCGTGACTATCCCGACCATGGCGACGCGTAGCATAGCCGACAACGGCAAAGTGGCCATTTTGGAACCGCCCTTTGCAATTCCTCGAATGCGTCTAAAGATGGTCTGGAGTCCCCTACTGCAGCACGATCCAGGGCATCGCTGGATGCGTCAGACGATCAAGACGGTATCCGAGCAGATACTCCTCTAGGCTGAGCATAGAAAGTATAAACGCAGGTTTGTATCACCGGCGTGAATAGACGGCATTGCGCCCGCGAGATAGATCCCGATGGTCGGCCGGCTTACCATTTAATAAAATAGCCAATCAATTTGAGTGAGAGAGTAAAAACATGACCGACCGCGTTAAATGTGCCGGATTGCAGGTATCGCCAGAGATGTATCAGCTAGTGTCCGAGGATATCTGTCCAGATTTGCAAATTAATAGCGATACCCTTTGGCGGGGCTTTGCGCGAATATTGGCTGATTTTATGCCCAGAAATGTAGCCTTGCTAGCCAAGCGTGATCAACTACAACAACAAATTGACGACTGGCACGCAGCGCGTCGTGAGGGTTATGCGTTTAGCGACTACAAGCAATTTTTAACTGAAATTGATTATTTAGTCCCCGAAGGCGAGGCCTTTGAGATATCGCCGAGCGGCGTTGACCCGGAAATAACCACCCAAGCGGGGCCTCAACTGGTGGTACCGATTATGAACGCGCGATTCGCGTTGAACGCGGTGAATGCACGCTGGGGCAGCCTCTACGATGCGCTCTATGGCAACGACGTGATTGCCGAAACGGATGGCGCCGACAAGGGTGGTAGTTACAACCCAGTGCGTGGCCAGCGAGTAATAGACTACGGTCGCGATTTTCTCGATGGCGCGGTGCCGTTGATGTCGACTAGCCACCGTGAGGTGGTCGCTTATACGGTGGTCAGCAACGATCTAGTGATGCACTTGGCGAGCGGAGAGTCGACGCGCCTGAAGTCCCCTGACCAGTGGGTGGGCTACCTAGGATCACAGGATAAACCGAGTTCAATATTGTTAAAAAACAATAATTTACATATTGAAATTCAAGTCGATAGTAACCATCATATCGGCATCGATGATCGCGCTGGAGTCAAGGATATTGTGTTAGAAGCAGCGCTGACAACAATCATGGATTGTGAGGATTCGGTGGCGGCCGTGGATGGCCCCGACAAGGTATTGGCCTACCGAAACTGGATGGGTTTGTTGCGCGGTTCGCTAACAGAAACTATCCACCGTGGTGAACGCAGTTTTGAGCGTAGCATGCTCGGCGATAGAGAGTACCTCGATCGCGATGGTAATCCTTTGATACTCAAGGGGCGGGCGTTGATGTTCGTGCGCAACGTCGGACACTTGATGACCAACCCAGCCATATTGGACAGCGCCGGCAACGAGATCCCCGAGGGCATTATGGATGGCCTAATGACCAGCCTTATTGGCCTGTTTGATCTGCGCGGTCAAACCACGCGTGCCAACTCTACTGGCGGTAGTTTGTACATCGTTAAACCAAAGATGCATGGTCCTGAAGAAGTAGCTTTTACCAACGACCTGTTCGACGCGATTGAAGACCTCCTCGATCTGCCCAGGCACACCCTCAAAGTTGGCATTATGGACGAGGAGCGCCGCACATCGGTCAACCTAAAAGCCTGTATTCGTGCCGTACAACAACGCGTCGTGTTTATCAATACCGGCTTTCTCGACCGCACCGGCGATGAAATCCATACCAGTATGCAAGCCGGCCCCTTTGCGCTCAAAGGCGACCTTAAACAGCGTGCTTGGATCTCGGCGTACGAGGATCAAAACGTCGATATAGGCCTCGCCTGCGGCTTTAAAGGGCGGGCGCAAATCGGCAAGGGGATGTGGCCAACCCCAGACAATATGGCCGATATGATGGTGGCTAAGATTGGTCATCCCCAAGCCGGAGCTAATACCGCATGGGTTCCATCGCCTTCCGCGGCAACGCTGCATGCGATGCACTATCATCAGGTGGATGTCGATCAGCAGCAGTCTATAATCGCCCAACGAGAGCCCGCTGAGCTCGACGATATACTCGAGGTTCCTCTGCTTGGGAGTCAAGCACTCAGCGCAGATCAGATACAGCGTGAACTAGATAACAATGCGCAGGGTATCCTTGGCTATGTGGTGCGCTGGGTAGAGCAGGGCATTGGCTGCTCCAAAGTGCCCGATATAAATAATGTCGGTTTGATGGAGGATCGCGCAACTCTGCGCATATCGAGCCAGCACATTAGCAACTGGTTGCATCACGGCATTGCCTCTCGGGCGCAAGTGGAAGAGACGTTAGAGCGAATGGCGGTGGTGGTCGATCAACAAAATGCTGGCGATGGCGACTATCGACCTATGGCACCAGACTTTTCTGCCAGTTTGGCATTTCGGGCGGCGGCGGATCTGATTTTTCTTGGTATTCATCAACCGAGTGGCTACACCGAACCACTGCTGCACAGTTATAGACAATTGGCCAAGCAGCAGGCTTGAGCATGGCGGCCGAAATGAAGTCGACACCCGACTTATGCGATGAATATCCGACGTTGGTTCGGGTGGTAGATCCGATATTTATTAACTTTGGTGGTCGCCATAAATTTTCTGGACGCGCAGTAACGGTCAAATGCTTTGAAGATAATTCGCGGGTTAAAGAGTTAGTCGCAACGCCCGGTGAGGGACGGGTTATGGTCGTCGATGCCGGTGGCAGTATGCGCTGCGCCTGTCTTGGAGACATGCTTGCTGAGAGCGCCGCGCTGAATCATTGGAGCGGATTGATCATCTATGGATGCATACGAGATGTCGACGAGATTGCCAGTACCGCGATCGGCGTTCAGGCACTCGGGGTACATCCCCTCAAGACCCATAAACAGGGCGTCGGCGAAGTCGATCTTGCAGTTACCTTTGGCGGCGTAACCTTCTCGCCGGGAGATTGTATCTACGCCGACAACAATGGAATTATCGCTTCGAGCCAACCACTTAACTGAAATAAGACTATATCGGTAGGGTATTTTGTCTACCCAATTAGTGATTTTTAGGGTTGTTTTTACCCGCTGTTTTGGGCTTTTTTACAGATTATTTATAGGGCGGGCGATTGGCGTTGTTATTTTTGAGTCGCTATAACGGCGTTGGGCGCGCTGGCAGTAGCAGCGCCTAATCTATCGATCACTGCCAGCCGCCGGATCGACAACCGCAGTGTGCGAAAGGCGAACAGCGATGCCTTCTTGGAATCATTGTCAAGATGGGCCATCCGCAATGTCTGTTGCGGGCCAATTAAAGTACTTACTATCAGTTATTTATAGCAGATTATTATACCAGAACCTTACATCGGACGCGTTACGCCATCAACGGCTGGCGTCGCGGTCATTAACCTCGCATGATAGCGCTTTTACCTGCTATTTCTCTGCTTACGGTTGTTGTTCAGTCTCCGTATTGATGAGCGCCCCATTGGAAAAACGTGTCACCCGTTCGCCACCGCCACTGGTGCTGTCGGTCGAATCGGGCAGGGCGATATGCGCGCGACGGGTTTCGCCTGTGATATCCGTAAGGTGGGGATATTTCGGCTGGGTCATGTACTGTGCAAACCATTCGCCGAGCACTTGATCATCATCGATAATCTTATGGAGTAGATCTCTGGTCTGCTGGATGTAGCTTTGTGGAATCAACTCGGGGTCATCACATGGGCGCAGCGGCGGATCGCGGAGATAGTCATGGGCGGCCCCCCGAGAGAGCATTTCGGTGGCTAAGTCATCCAGCATATCTGCCGCTGAAGGCGCCCGAAAACCAATCGAATAGGTACAGCACTCGCCCACGGCGACACCGCAATGCGCGAGGCGGGGGGGTAAATAGAGCATGTCGCCAGGATTTAGCAGCCAATCTTGCTGCGCATCAAAGGCATCCAATATCTTCAGCTGACTATGCTCGGAGAGGGCGCTATTGGCGTCGCAGTAATCGCCGATTTGCCAGCGTCTTTGGCCGCTGCCCTGCAGCAAAAAAACGTCGTAGTCATCAAAGTGAGGGCCTACGCCACCGCCATCGGTGGCATAACTCACCATGATGTCATCAATCCGCCAACGCGGTAAAAAACTAAATCGCCGCAGCATTTCAGCCACTTCGGGAACCCATAGATCGACCGCTTGCACCAATAGTGTCCATTCGCTGGTAGGTAGAGAAGCAAATCGATCCTCGGCAAATGGGCCCTGTTCGACGGCGCAGTCAGAGCCGATGATTAACCGCGACTCGACCTCGTCTTCGAGGGCCAGTCCTGCCAGTTCGTCGGCGTCTATCGGCGCTTGAAAATTCGGCCAGGCGTTGCGAATCAAGAGTGGCTTTTGTTGCCAATAATCGCTTAAAAATTGCTCTTCTGAGAGCGTGCCGAGAACGCTAGGTTCGCGCATAGTGAACCCCTAAATGGGTTTAAATAACGGTTTATAGATCGCCGGCGCGGCCAGCGGCATTGCCAATGTAGGTGGCCGGTGACAGCGCTTTTAAGGACTGTTTCGCATCCTCTGGTAGCTCGAGACCATCGATAAACTGAGTAATAGTCGTTCGATCCATGGTTTGACCGCGGGTCAGTGCTTTGAGTTTTTCATAAGGTTCGGCAATTCCATAGCGGCGCATAACGGTTTGAATCGGTTCGGCGAGGACTTCCCAACTGGCATCTAGATCCGAGAGTAAACGGGCTTCATCGAGTTGCAGCTTGCCGAGACCTTTGAGCAGTGAGGCGTAGGCGATTCCTGAATAACCGATACTAACACCCATATTTCGCAGCACCGTCGAATCGGTCAAATCGCGCTGCCAACGCGATACAGGTAATTTCGCCGATAGGTGGCCGAGAAGGGCATTGGCCAATCCCAGATTACCCTCGGCATTTTCAAAATCAATCGGGTTGACTTTGTGCGGCATGGTTGACGATCCAACCTCACCGGCCACGGTTTTTTGCTTGAAGTAACCGAGGCTGATGTAACCCCAAACATCGCGACTTAAATCGATAAGAATGGTGTTAGCGCGGGCCATCGCATCGAACAATTCGGCCATATAATCATGCGGTTCAATTTGCGTGGTGTAGGGGTTGGCAACCAAACCCAAGCTGTCTATAAACGAGGCGGCGCCGGCCGCCCAGTCGACGTCGGGGTAGGCGCTGATATGGGCATTGTAATTGCCCACCGCACCGTTGATCTTACCGAGTAGGGTGACCGACGCAATTTGTTGTATCTGGCGTTGTAGTCGGTAAGCGACGTTAGCAAACTCTTTGCCAACGGTGGTTGGCGAGGCCGTTTGACCGTGAGTTCTCGACAACATAGCTACCTCTGAATACTCGTGACTTAGCGCCACCAAGCGGTCGGCGATAGCTTGTAGCTGCGGGATTAAAATACCATCGCGGCCCTGCTTGAGCATCAATCCGTGAGCAAGATTATTGATGTCTTCAGACGTGCAGGCAAAGTGGATGAATTCGTTGACGGCATCCAGTTCTGGGAGGCTGGCAACGGTCTCTTTAATCAGGTATTCCACCGCCTTGACGTCGTGATTTGTGGTTCGCTCGATCTCCTTAACGCGCAGTGCCTGATCGATAGAAAAATTGCTAACAAGGTCATCTAGCCGTTCGTTGGCGGCAGGCGAAAAGGGCGACAATTCGACAATCTCGGGATGTTGCGCGAGGTACTGAAGCCAGCGCACTTCCACCATGATGCGGTATTTGATTAGCCCATATTCACTGAATACCTCGCGCAATGGTTGAGTCTTGTCTGCATAGCGGCCATCAATGGGCGATACCGCGGTTAGCGGCGTGAGGTCTAGAGTCATAAAAATATCCATTTAGGGGCGGGGTAGCAATCGACAATGATATCCCAAGACGGCGTCAATTGCAGATTAAATTAGCCCCTCTGGGTAGGCTTTGAGTGCAATTATTTGCGGCATAAT
>DDJS01000145.1:0-3341 GCA_002339165.1 Cellvibrionales bacterium UBA2618
TGTAGTCCCCGACCTGCGCGCTTTATCATGGACCACAACATTTTCAAAAATCCGTTTTTAAGTTGGTTTTTTAAAACAATTGATGCTATCCCAATCGCGCCCAAACACGTCGACGCAGCCATCTATCACGCCGCCTTCGATGCTATTTCGGACGCATTGGACAACAACCAACTGGTGTGCATCTTTCCCGAGGGAAAAATTACCTACAGCGGCGAAATGAATGAATTTAAGGACGGCATAGAAAAGATCATTCAGCGCAACCCAGTGCCGGTCACGCCACTCGCTTTAAAAGGCCTGTGGGGTAGTTTCTTTAGCCGCAAAGACGGTCGCGCTATGAGCTCTGTGCCGGTGCGCTTTTTTTCTAAAATTGGCATTGTCGCTGGCGACACTGTGGCCGCCGAAGACGTCACCGCGTCGCTGCTGTTTGAACGGGTTCAAACACTGAGGGGCGATGCGCTTTAACCAAGCGCGACAGGGTCGGCCACTCGGCAGCGGCGATGCAGCAACCGATCGAGCACGCTTGCGGTTAATCCGGCCATCTAAACTACTCAGTGATGCCGTGCGCGCTCAACATAAACGCGTATTCCTCGGCATAATCCTTTAAGCGACCGTATCTACCGCTGTTGGCAAAGTGCCCGGCACCCATATTGATGCGCATCACCAGTAAGTTATTGTCGGTTTTCATCTCGCGCATTCGTGCGGTCCACTTGGCCGGTTCCCAATAGGTTACCCGCGGATCATTGAGACCGCCGCTGACAAACATCGGCGGATAGTCTCGCTTCTCTATATTGTCGTAGGGCGAGTAACTTTTAATCAACGCGTAATCTTCAGCGCTTTCGATGGGATTGCCCCACTCTTTCCACTCCGGCGGTGTCAATGGCAAATTGGCGTCGAGCATGGTGTTTAATACATCGACAAACGGCACACCTAAATTGACCGAACGCCATAATTCGGGGGCCTGTATAACTGCCGCCCCCATTAACTCACCGCCGGCACTGCGGCCCGAAATGGAAATATTGCCCGCGGCGACGTATTTCTCATCCACCAAGTAACGGGCAACGTCGACAAAATCGTTAAAAGTGTTGGTTCGTTTTTCTAACTTGCCATCGAGATACCAGTTATATCCCATCATCGAACCGCCACGAACATGGGCGATAGCATAGATAAAGCCGCGGTCTAAAGCGCTTAACCGGCCGCTAGAAAACCCCGGCGCTATGGTCGCTGAATAGGCACCATAGCCATACAGCCACAGCGGTTGGCTAGCGTCTTGCTGCAGGCCTTTTTTGTACACCAAGGAGATTGGCACTTTAGCGCCATCTCGTGCGGTCGCCATCAACCGTTGGGTTTGGTACTGAGACTTGTCGTAACCCGATGGGATTTTTTGCACTTTGCGCGTCACCAGTTGCTTACCCACTGGGTCGTAGTCGTACACCGTGCTCGGGGTAATCATCGACTCGTAGGCTAGACGCACAAAAGATTGACTAAACTCTGCATTGACACCGAGACCCGCGGTGAATAGCGCCTCTGGAAAAGCTACTTCGTGGCTGGTACCGTCGTAACCCCGTATATGAATTTGCTCTAAACCAGCATCTCGTGACTTGATCACTAAAAAGTCATCAAACGTTTGCAGGCTCAGCAAGTAGGATTGATCCGAACCTTCGATCAAGGTTTGCCAATTTTTCTGACTTGCATCTTTGTCGTCGACTTTAACCAAGCGAAAGTTTTTATGGGTATCGTTGGCCAAAATGTAGAACTCGCCGTGGGCGTGGTCAATTTGTTGCGCAAAGCCATCGTTCCGGCTGACTATCTGCAGGGGTTCACCGCTGAAATCTGTCGGCACGACGTAACTTTCCTGCACTTCACCCTGTGCCGATACAATCACCAGAAATTCTTCGCTGCTGGTCTTAAAAAACCGAATAAAGAAGCCATCGTCCTGTTCGTGATAAATCGTTTGATCGTCACTTTGATCGCTGCCTAAGGTATGTATTTGTAGATTTTTCGATTGCCAGCGCTCGGGCTCCAACAAGGCGTATATTAGCTTAGTACCGTCGGAACTAAACTCTAGCGCGCCTTCAACATCATTTAAGACATCATCAAGGTCTTTACCCGTTTGTAGGTCTACCATTGTTACCTGATACCGCTCGTCGCCCGCTGTATCATAGGAATAGGCTAGAAACCGATTGTCTGGACTAATGACCCAGTCACCAATGACAAAATAGTCGTTACCCATCGCCAGCGCTGTTTCATCCAGAAAAACCGCCTCTTCTCCGGTCTTTAGATTTTTGCGACTGCGGGTTCGATACTCCTCTCCCTGCCGATAAAACCAACGATACTCATAGCCATTGGAAATATAGGGTACCGACGTTTCCTGTTCGTCTGTGCGGCCTTTGAATTCTTGAAAAACCGTCTCAACCAAATCAGCATTGGGCTTCAAAAAGCGTCGGTAGTAGGCGTTCTCTTCTTCGAGATAGGCAATAATCGGCTGGTCGTCGACCGTTGGATAACCTTGATCTTTTAACCAATGATAAGGATCGCTCAAGGTCCGGCCATGATGCGATTGTTGAAACGGTATCTGCTTGGCGACCGGCGCGGCCACCTGCAATTGTGTCAATCGAGAGAATTCTGCTTCGGACATAGAGGGATCGCCATTTTGAGAGCAGCCAGCCAGCGTCAAAGCTGCGCTTACCGCGGTTAAAATAAAGATTGCATGAATTAAATACATCGGTCTAACCTCTGTCTGTTTTTAAAAGTATAGACCATCCGCACGCAATCAAATCGACGGATAGTCGAAACAACTCTTAACTCAATACTCAACTGCTGCTCACAACTCGGGGTTGTCTATTGGCAACTGAACTCAAACATCCATTCATGACACCGGTTTTAGCGGCGGCACGCAACGTATGGTTTGGAGGTTTAACCGGATAAACAGTATGCCGCAACACGTCCTCGATGAGCACAAAAAATCTATTCACTAAGATATCACTACTTTTCAACTGACCGTAAAAGCCCGACGCGGCGGAATCCATCCCCGACGTTCTAAACTTAGCGACTCCGCCGAGTTGCCACATCCTTTACATCGATGCGTTACCGAGCGCCAAAGATTGCAGCGCCTGCAAACTGATGACCTGTCCGTTTAGCTCAATCTCATTACCCATGTTTAATGTCAGTTGGTAGTGATCCGCGGTGACTTCTATCAGGGGGTTGTGAGCAATCATCGCAGCCGCAATTGGCTGTAAGTCGACAAACGACTTGGCTAAAGACGCGTGAATATGACATTCCAGTTTTTTCAATGCCGCTTCGGGATCGGCCAAAAATAGGGGCATTTGCGCAAGGGTCAGTGG
>DDJS01000145.1:3660-5728 GCA_002339165.1 Cellvibrionales bacterium UBA2618
CAGTGGTATCACTGATTTCCAACGAGGCTATTTTGACGATGCTATAGCTGTCGACGTTATCACCATTTTCGACACTTTCTGAAACTACCGAAAAATCGACCAACGCAATTTCATTGTCGGCATTTTTTAAACTGAATTTATCCAAGCTCATAGCAAAATCGCCGACCATAAACACGTCGGCAATCGCTTCTAAATCACCTGTAAAGTTGAATTCCCCTAGGCTAAAGCGGCGGTTTTCATTTTCAACCTCAAAGGGGTCGATCTGCCCGTTAAATGCCAAAGCACTCATGGCTTGATTGATTTCAATAGTCACGATAGCCCTTGGCGTCGACACCGATTGCCCATCAACGTCCAAGTTGGCAATCGCGTCAAATTCGAGCGATTGAGTTATTTTCCCGGATGCCGACAGCGAACCATGCATAGATAACGGATCTACACCGGCCAATTGTTGCTCGACAAATTCTGTGTAAGCGCCGGCGCGCTCCAATTGACATGTAAAATCAACGCCCCACACGCCGTGCTGGCTGTCGCAAGAATATTCAATAGCATCGTTACTTTGCAGTATTTTTGCCAACAATAACGGTGGCGTATAGGCATATTGAGCGTGGGTACTGCCAAACTCGCGACGGTATGACACCACGTCAAGATCGCCGTATAACTGCGGCTCTCGATTAATCACATCGACCCATTTTAAGGTCTGCGTTTTGGCTATTTTACCGCTCAGGTAGGGCGCGCCGAGCATCAGCGCTATGGTTGAGACAATGCCAATAAAAATTAATTTTTTCATCTCGAACTCCTTGTCATTTAGGCTCTGCTAAAGCGTGACGATCACGCACTGCAGTATAGACTGAATTAAGCGACTGACTGAGGAGCAGCATACATTACGCTTTATCTCGCTCAGATCGAACGAGAAAGGCGATAGCGATAGTTTGGATTAGTGATCGATGCGAGACCAATTGATCCACCGAAAATCCAGTATTAACGTGAAGATTCCACGAAATGTAATGGCCGCCAAGGGCTACCCGTCAGGGAGTAGACGCATGCTTTACCGCGCGACAAAAAGCGCCCGACTAGCTGCGGCGCAGCACTAAGGCTTGTCGTCTGCCGTCAGTCTACGCAGGTATTCTAACTGCTGCTCCATCACCAACAGCGACTGCTGGGCTAGCCCTTCCTGAGTGGAGAAATGCACGCCGCGCTCGATCTTATCATTCAGACGTCCGAGCTTCATGTTGATAGACTTTTCGGCATGAGTGATCGTCAGAGTCAACAGCAACGAGACAAACATCGCCGACATCAAGGCATAGAGACTCGCCGACATCGCACCAAATAGGCGCTTTAACGACTGTTCATTGGCAACGTTTTCGACCGCTGCATTAGCGCTGGAAATCACGTCGACCACCGCACCCAGCGCAGCTATCAGACCAAGAAAAGTAAAAAACAAACCCACACCGACGAACACACTGGGCCAAGTTTTTTTGTCCTCAACACCGAGTTCCAAACGATCCAGATTGAAAAATACGTGCGGCCGCACGGTATTTCTAAAAATCGGATTGGTCGATTTATCAATCGGCAATACCAGCGTTTCACAGAACTCAGTCCACGCTCGCGTCATCGTCGGGAGCTTCAACATCTGCTCCTCAAAATCTGGATACTTACCCGCGAATTCGCGTTCCGACTCCGGAAACAAGCGACCCATTTGAGTAATAACCTGAGTATCTCGATAATTAATATAGATCACCTGCGCCGCGCACAGCATACCGATAACGAAGATGATCAGCGCCAGAGCTGGAGCAATGTGCTCTGTGGCGACGAAGGCCAAGATCGGGTCGATCAACTCCTGTGCCAACAGGCCGATAGATTGCATGGCCGACACATCCGTGCCGGGTTCGACTTCGTGAGCAGTGATCTCGACTGCGAACAACAGGCTACCCAGTGCCATGGCGCCCGAACTAAAACGTCGAGTGGCGCTCTTTAAGGTTTCAAACAACATAGGCTAGTTCCTATTATAGGCTCTTTTAAAAGCATCAATTCGCTTTTAAGTATACACAGATCCGACCATAGCCCATAG
>DDJS01000072.1:0-2742 GCA_002339165.1 Cellvibrionales bacterium UBA2618
ATCGACGTTAGTATGTACCCCAATCGCGAAAATTTTATTCCTCCGATTGAGGGTTTCATCGAACGCATCAATTGCTTCGATGATTTAAAGGTCACCACCTTTCCAACCAGTACGGTGGTGCAAGGCGAGTATCAACATACCATGCAGGCGGTGCAGCAGACCATCGCCGAGTGCTATCGCGAATATCACATGGCGGTTTACGTGCTCAAGGTCATACCCGGTTACGAGGCGCTTTAAACGGTGTTGGAGTGGGTCACCTTAGAGACGCTGGCGATGTTATTGGCGATTGCCTATCTGCTGCTCGCGATGCGTGAAAACAGCCTGTGCTGGTACTGTGCCTTTGTCAGTACCGCGCTCTATGTGTGGATTTTTGGCGATGTTAATCTGTACATGGAATCGGCGCTAAACGTCTACTACATGGCCATGGCGCTGTATGGATGGTATCAGTGGCAGCGCGGCGGTGATGAGGGAAGGGGAGTGGCTATAGGCCGCTGGTCGCTGCGCCAACATTTGGCGACCTTCGGTGCAGTGCTGATTGCCAGCGCAATCTCGGGCTATAGCTTGAGCGCTTATACCGATTCTCGCTTGCCCTACCTCGATTCTCTGACGACCTGGGCGAGCGTCGCGACCACCTTGATGGTGGCGCGCAAGGTGCTCGAAAATTGGCTCTACTGGCTGGTCATCAATAGTGTATCGATCTATCTGTACATAGATCGTGAGCTGTACCAGACGGCTGGGCTGTTCGTACTCTATCTGGTATTGTCGGTGTTGGGTTATAGGCGTTGGAGAGAGGTTTATCGACAACAGATTAATGGCCGCGCTAAGCCGAGCATTGAACGGCTGGCAGGGGTGGATGCGGACGCCTAATTGGCCGGTGGCTCGACGTCCCGAGGTCGAGCGCCAACTGCATGGTGGCTTGACCAATCAGAGCTTTTTGGTGGCCGATGGCGAGCATCGCGCTGTGCTGCGTATCAATCGTCAGAACGCCGACAATCTGGGCATCGATCGACAGCGCGAGATCGCCATTCTCGCCGCGCTTGGAGAGGTGGCATGCGTTCCGGACACGCTGTACGTCGACGCCGAAGTGCAGGTCAGTGGTTATGTTGTCGGCCCGTGGGCGACCGCGGAGATCTTACAGACCGCCGCTGTTCGCCGTCGGGCGTTGGACAACCTGGCGCAAATTCAGGCGCTGCAGTTACCCGATATCGGCTGTTTTAGTTACGCACAGCAATCCCGTTTACTCGCCGAGCAACTATCCAACGCGCGATTAGGGCGGTTAGATTGGCCGACACTTGCGGACGCTGCCCACGACGTCGACGCTGCCGATTGGACGCCGGTGCTCTGCCATCACGATTTGGTGCCAGAGAACGTGCTGTTACGGGGGCACGAGGTATTTTTTATCGATTGGGAATATGCTGCCTTTGGACACCCGGCGTTCGATGCCGTCAAGCTTTTCGGGGGCCGCGACAGCGACGTCGCCAAAGCTTATCCCGACGTGTCTCAACCGATATTCGAGGCGCTCGCCTACTTGCAACAGGGGATGGACAAATTGTGGTTTGCGGTGCAGGATAAGGACTGAAAAATATATGATCAATCAATCGCCAACGAATAATATGAGGGGTACGACTATGACTAAAGCGCTCAATGAGTTGACGCCGGAAGAGCGTTACATCATTCGAGATAAGGGCACCGAACCTCCGTTTACCGGACAATATACCGACCATTTCGAGTCCGGTGTCTACCACTGTAAACAGTGCGGCACCGAGCTGTATCGGTCGCAGAGCAAGTTTGCATCGCACTGCGGTTGGCCGAGCTTTGACGATGAAATCGACGGTGCAGTTCGCTGCGAACGGGATGCCGACGGGCGCCGAATAGAAATTCTCTGCGCCCATTGCGATGGTCATCTGGGGCATGTATTTGAGGGCGAGCGCTATACCGAAAAAAATATCCGGCACTGCGTCAATTCGCTATCGATGACCTTTACGTCGGGAGACTGAGCGCTTAGCCATGAATCCCAGTAAAACTCCCGGCGCGGTTTAGTCCTTAAAGTTCTTGAATTGAAAGGGCTGGCCGAGGTCGGCCTCGCGCACCAACGCCATCACCTGTTGCAGGTCGTCGCGCTTCTTGCCGGTCACGCGAACTTGTTCGCCCTGAATCTGCGCCTGTACCTTGAGCTTTTGTTCTTTGATCAGTTTGACAATCTTTTTACACACGTCCGCCTCGATGCCGTTCTTAAACGACACTGGTATGGAAAACGTCTTGCCGGAATGGAGCGCCTCGTCGTCGTAGGTCATAACGCTGGGCTCGATCTTGCGTTTGATCAACTGGCCCCGAAAAATGTCCAGTAGTTGCTGGCACTGAAAATCGGCTTCGGCACTGATCATTACCTGTTCTTTGTTGTAATGGATGCTGGCATCGACCCCGCGAAAGTCGAAGCGAGTGGCAATTTCGCGGGTGGAGTTATCGCTGGCATTGAGTATTTCTGCGCTGTCTACTTCGGAGACAATATCTAAACTCGGCATGCTAAAAATCTACTCTATGAATACAGATGGGGTATGATTCTAGTCCTAGTTACTGTGATCTTCCAGCGCCATGATAAAAACCTGCTCATGCGGTAGTCGGCAAACGTTCGAGGCCTGTTGTAAACCTCATCTCGATGGCATACGTCGGGCCGATACACCCGAGCAATTAGTGCGCTCGCGGTACACTGCCTATGCGTTGGGTGGCTATGGTGATTTCCTA
>DDJS01000072.1:3125-3438 GCA_002339165.1 Cellvibrionales bacterium UBA2618
AACGCAGCATTGGACCGGGCTCGAAATCCGCGGGTCGGGTATCGATGGCCACGCCGGATGGGTCGAATTTCGCGCCACCTATGGCAGCGCCGCCGGAGTGTCGAGCAGTCTGCATGAGAAGTCGGTCTTTAGTCGCGTTGCCGGCAGTTGGCTTTATATTGGTGGCGAAGTCCTGAAATCTTGAGGCGCGTCAGCGACCGAGCAGGCCAAGCGCGAGTGCGAATGCCGGTTAATTTTCTTTGAAAGGGGAGTGATCAGCGTGGCTGACAAAGCATTAGACGCCGAATTGGCGGAATTTTTAGAGGCCTTTCCA
>DDJS01000127.1:0-29017 GCA_002339165.1 Cellvibrionales bacterium UBA2618
GAGCCGTTTGGCGCCACTTGCTCGGCCGCCACCTGCGACCACCCGCCGGGCGCCGCGCCCAGATCCACCACCGTCATGCCGGGCTTGATCAAGGCGTCTTTGGCAAAAATCTCTAGCAGCTTGTAGCTCGCTCTCGATCGATAACCATCGCGCTGCGACTGCTGAACATAGGGGTCGCGGATGTGTCGTTTGATCCAACTCCGATCTTTAGATTTCGCCATGCGTCGATTTTCGCTAGAATAGCCACCCAAATCCAAAGTATATCATTATGAGCATTTCCAACGGCGACAAAAAACACTATCGACGGCTAGGCCACAAACTCAAGCCGGTGGTCACCATCGCGTCTAAAGGACTCAGCGATACGGTGCGCGCCGAAATAGATCGCGCCCTTAGCGACCACGAACTGATAAAAATTAAATTCGCTGCTGGCGACCGCGAGTCCCGACGCGCCATCAGCGACGAAATCTGCAGAAGCCTCAAGTGCGAACTGGCTCAATCCATCGGCCATGTGTCGCTGGTGTTTCGCAAATCCTCGACACCGGACCCGAAACTCTCCAACCTACTGCGTCGACCCTGACGTCTGGAGCCCGCGATGCGTCCCAGCCGAATAACCCAACTGCTTATACCGGCACTGTTCGGTCTGTCGATCGCCGCCTTGATGCTGGCCGCGTTTCCAGATCTTCGTAATTCTCACATCAATACGCGGCAAACAACCGAATTAGACCAACAAAATAACCCATTATGGCCCGACAGTGGCGTTGTTTCTTATTCGCAAGCCGTCGGTCGCGCAGCGCCGTCTGTGGTCAACATCTACACGCTCAAAGTATCGTCGATCGGCAATAATCACCCATTGGCGCAGCATCCGGTGTTTGGCGCGCAAATTCGCCGTACTCAGGTACCTCAGACGTCATTGGGGTCTGGCGTTATCATGCGTGGCGATGGCTACATTTTGACCAATTACCATGTTATCGACGGCGCCGAAAAAATTCTCGGCATGCTCTACGATGGTCGCACCGCACCGGTAACGCTGATCGGTACCGATCCAGACACCGACCTGGCGGTGCTGCGCATAGACCTCGACAACTTGCAGCCGATTACCCTCGGCAAACCTGGGCAGGCGAAGATCGGCGACGTGGTCCTCGCCATAGGCAATCCCCACGGCATTGGCCAGACCGTCACTCAGGGCATTATTAGCGCCACAGGTCGGAATGGATTGGGGATCAACACCTTTGAAAACTTTTTGCAGACCGACGCCGGTATTAGTCCGGGCAATTCGGGCGGCGCACTGGTCGACGTCTACGGCAATTTACTCGGTATTAACACCGCCAGCATTCGCAGTTCAGATTCGATCAGTTTTGCCATCCCAGCGGATACCGCGCAACGAGTGCTCGACGAAATTTTAGAGCATGGCTTTGTCATTCGTGGATGGCTGGGTATCGACGCCGTGCCGATGACCCCTCGGGCCGCCCGGGTGTTGAGTATTCCGATGATCAACGGCCTACTAATACGCGCCATCGCGCCCGGTGGGCCAACCGCCGGCGTCGACCTCTATCCGGGCGACATAGTGACCTCGATAGACGGCCAGAACGTGATGAACTCGCAGACCAGCATGACGCAAATCGCCAGCGTCAAACCGGGCAACCCGATCGAACTGAAAATATGGCGCCGCGGCAAAACCCTCGAGGTCACCGCCGTCGCTGGTTCACGCCGCGACCGACCCAAGCGCTAAGCCTTTAGCCCACCTTTAAAGAGCCTTTACCCCTAAATAAAAAGCCTTTGGTGTTAAAACGCTATCGCGACAAAACCGCCACTAGTCCGCGGATTCGCTCAACGCCGCATCCAAGCACGCGATCAAGCACGCGATCAAGCGCGCATTTTGTTCATCGCTACCGACCGTAATACGCAAAAAATTACTGATCCTAGGCTGTTTAAAATGCCGCACCAGCACCCCATGCTCGCGCAGTTGCGCAGACAATTGCGCAGCGGCATGGAGGGCATGACTAACAAAAACAAAATTGGCCGCCGACGGCAGCACGTTGAAGCCCAGCGCTTCGAGACTCTCGGTCAACGCAGTCCGCGCTGACACTACCCGAGCGCAAGTCGTCTGAAAGTAATCCACATCGTCAAACGAAGCCACAGCAGCGGCAACCTGCAGATGGCTGAGTGGGTATGAGTTAAAGCTATTTTTAATTCGGTCCAAGCCCTCGATCAAAGCTGCTGAGCCGAGCGCATAACCGATGCGCAGTCCGGCCAGCGAGCGCGCTTTAGAGAGCGTATGAACGACCAAAAGATTGTCGTAATCATCGATCAATGATGCCGCGCTGTCGCCACCAAAATCAATGTAGGCTTCGTCGATCACCACCACCGAATCGCGGTTGCTATTGAGCAATTGAGCGATATCGTCAAGCGGCAGCAGGCGGCCGGTGGGCGCGTTTGGGTTAGGGAAAATAATGCCGCCGTTGGCGCGCTGATAATCCTGTGTGCGCAGTGAAAAATCATCCGCTAACGGCACCTGCGTGAAGTCAATACCGTAAAGCTGACAAAACACCGGATAAAAACTGTAGCTGATATCTGGAAAGAGTATTGGCAGACGCTGCTTAAAAAATCCATTGAAGGTATGCGCCAAAACCTCATCCGAGCCATTGCCAACGAATACCTCAGAGATATCGCGCTTAAAGTAACCCGCAATGGTTTCCTTTAAGTGCTCTGAACCGGGTGCGGGGTAAAGTCGCAAATCGTCATTTAATTGTGCTTGAACGGCCTCGAGCGCGCGCGGCGAAGGCCCATAGGGGTTTTCGTTGGTGTTGAGCTTTAGCAGATTGTGCAACTGCGGTTGCTCGCCGGGCGAGTAGGGTTGCAAGCCCGCAACGAAATCACTCCAGTAGTTACTCATAATGTTCTTTCCACCCCGCGCTTACTGCGAGCCATCGGGTTAATTATCATTTGGGATCAATCCAGAATACGGTACTCGGCAGAACGCGCATGCGCCGTCAACGACTCACCACGACCGAGTATCGAGGCGACTCGACCGAGCTCCGAAGCGCCTCCCGGCGAGCACTGAATCAACGAACTGCGCTTTTGAAAGTCGTAAACTCCCAACGGCGATGAAAACCGCGCTGTCGCCGATGTCGGCAGTACATGGTTGGGGCCAGCGCAATAGTCGCCGAGCGCCTCGGCGGTATGCCGGCCCATAAAAATTGCCCCGGCATGACGTATTTTTGGCAACCAAGTCTCCGGCTGATCAACCGAAAGTTCGAGGTGCTCGGGCGCCAACCGGTTGGACAGCGCCGCGGCCTCGTCGGCATCCGCGACCTTAATCAATGCACCGCGATTGGCCAACGCCTTGGCGATGATCTCGCAGCGCTCCATTTGCGGCAGCAGACGGGTCATGCTGGCGTGTACCGCAGCGACATAGTTGTCGTCCCAACTCAGCAGGATGGATTGCGCCTGCTCGTCGTGCTCTGCCTGAGAAAACAAGTCCATAGCAATCCAGTCTGGATCGGTAAGTCCATCGCAAATCACCAAAATCTCGCTTGGCCCGGCAACCATATCGAGGCCAACGACGCCAAAAACCTTGCGCTTGGCAGTCGCCACATAGAGATTGCCCGGCCCAACAATTTTATCAACTTTGGGTACTGACTCGGTACCAAAGGCCAGCGCGGCAACCGCCTGGGCTCCGCCGACCGTGATCACCCGATCGACACCAGCGATCGCCGCTGCGGCCAATACCACTGGATCGAGCATGCCGTCCGGCGCGGGTACCACCATGACGACCTGCTCAACGCCGGCGACCCGTGCGGGAATACTGTTCATCAACACCGACGAAGGATAGCTTGCTTTGCCCCCCGGCACGTAAATACCGACGCACTCCAGCGCGGTAATCTGTTGGCCGAGCAGGGTGCCGTCTGGCTCGCTGTACTGCCAAGACTGCTGCAACTGATGGCGGTGATAATCGCGGATCCGCGTCGCCGCGGTCTCCAGAGCACCGCGCATGTTGCCGTCGAGTTCGTCAAGCGCGCGCTGTAGTTCTTTGCCCGGCACCATCAATTGCTCGACGCGCTGACAATCGCGCCGATCAAAGCGGTTGGTGTACTCGAGTAGCGCATCGTCACCACGGGTTTTTACACCATGCAAAATTTCATCGACGACACGCTCTACGTCGCGATTTTCCTGTTCGTCCCAGGCGGTCAACTGCGCCAGTTCCGAATCGAAAGCTGCGTCGCTAGAATCTAGCAAATGAATACCGCACAGCGCGCTCATTGGCATTCCGCCATCGCCGAGCGCAGAGCGCTAAGAATGCTGTCGATCTCCGCGAACTTAGTTTTCATCGCCGCACGATTGACAATCACCCGGGAGCTGACGTCGGCAATGTGTTCGCGAGTCACCAAACCATTGGCGCGCAAGGTGTTACCGGTATCGACAATATCAACTATTTCATCGGCCAGATTGAGTATCGGAGCGAGCTCCATAGCGCCGTAGAGCTTAATAAACTCGGCCTGCCGACCACGCTGCGCATAGTGCTGTCGCGCGATATTAATGTATTTTGTGGCGACAATAACACGGCCTTTTTTGGGCTGCGCATCGGCCGATACCGCTGTCATCAATCGGCACTTGGCGATGCCCAGATCGATCGGCTCGTAATACCCGTCGCCACCCTCCTCGAGCAAGGTGTCTTTGCCGGCCACACCGAGGTCAGCGGCACCAAACTGCACATAGGTGGGGACGTCTACGCCGCGCAAAATAAGCAGTCTGACATGCGGCTGATTGGTGCTAAACACCAGCTTACGGCTACTAGCGATGTCTTCGCTGGGGACGATATCGGCCCGCCGCAGAAGCGGAAGCGTTTCTTTGAGTATGCGGCCCTTGGTCAGTGCCAATGTGATCTGTGTCATAGTGGTCTAATAATTATCTCTATCCCGGTATACGTTTAATTTTCGCGCCCAGATGGTGAAGCTTCTCTTCTAGGCGTTCATAACCGCGGTCGATGTGATAAATTTCATCGACGCAGGTTTCGCCCTCAGCGGCCATACCGGCTATCACCAAACTGGCAGAAGCGCGTAGATCCGAGGCCATCACCTGAGCACCTTGCAACCGCACCACGCCCTGAACCCGCGCAGTATTGCCGTCAATGCTAATATCAGCTCCCATGCGACGTAGTTCCTGCACCTGCATCAGACGATTTTCAAACACCGTCTCCGTGACGATGCCAACCCCCTCTGCGATAGCATTGACCGCGGTTAGTTGGGCTTGCATATCGGTCGGAAATGCCGGGTATGGCGCCGTCGTTAAACTCACCGCCCGTGGCCTGCGACCGAGCATATCTAACTCAACCCAACTGTCGCCGGTGTCGATACGCGCGCCGGTTTCACGCAGTTTAGCCAACACCGCCCCGAGTGCCCACGGCGCAGCGCCGGCAACCCGCACCCTGCCGCGGGTTGCCGCTGCCGCCGCGAGGTAAGTGCCGATCTCAATCCTGTCCGGCATCACCCGATAGTCTCCCCCAGTCATGCTCGCAACGCCCTCGATCGCCATGGTTTGTGTACCGGCGCCAGTCACCCGCGCACCCCATGCATTGAGACAATTTGCGAGGTCCAAAATCTCTGGTTCACGAGCGGCATTTTCCAAAACCGTGGTGCCTTCGGCCAGCGCCGCCGCCATCATTAAGTTTTCGGTAGCACCCACCGATACGGTGCTCATCGAGATGCTACAACCGACCAGTCGACCCGAGCAGGTCGCCCGAATATAGCCGTCCTCGATAACGATCGTCGCGCCCATCGCCTCCAGCCCCTGCAGGTGCAGATCGACCGGGCGACTGCCAATCGCACAGCCACCGGGAAAGGACACGTTGGCCTCTCCCCAGCGACTCAACATTGGGCCCAACACCAAGATCGAGGCTCGCATTTTTCGCACCAAATCGTATGGCGCCGTAAGGCTATCGAGTCGTCGTGCATCCACCTCTATTTTATGTTGCTGATGCACACCCACCTCCACACCCAGCGATCCGAGCAGTTCGATACTGGTGATCACATCTTGCAGGTGGGGCAAATTGGTTATTGTGGTCGGCCCCTCGCACAACAGCGTCGCCGCAAGAATCGGCAACGCGGCGTTTTTAGACCCAGAGGCAGTTATCTCGCCCTGCAAGCAGGTACCGCCCTGAATGATCAGCTTTTCCATCGATATCCTCTAACAGGGTCGCGGTCAACCAGCCTAGCCAAAGCCGCGTGCACCACTGATAACTGCGTTTAAGCGTGTCGCTGCCACTCGTCGGGGGTAAATAGTTTCATATGCACCGCGTGGATTGAGCCACTAGCGATCTGTTCTTTGAGCGCCGCGTAAATCACCTGCTGGCGCTGCACCGGACGCTTGCCGTCAAACACCTTACCTACAGCGCGGATTGCGTAGTGGCTGCCATCGCGCTGTACCACAAATTCGCAATCTGGCAGGCCTTCTCGGAGGGTATTTTCAACTTCTTCGGGGGACATTAAAATTCCTTATCAAACAGCGCTAAGCATTCGCAGACGACCAGTTTGCAATCACCACGTCGATATCACCAGCGTTCTTTTTTGCCGACTGAATAAACTGGTTTCTGAGGGTTTTACCCAAATTAATGCCGTTGATCACCACGTTGGTAATCATCCAACGACCGGTTTTCTTGCGCCGGATGGTGTAAGACAGCGGGTACACCTTGTCGGCACCGTGAATTTCTTGCTTGACGACGATCTTACGCTGCGCCTCTTTTAATGGCTGCCGATTGATCACAACAATCTTTTCATTGTTAAAACTCATCAAACCGCGACCGTAGGTCTCTATCAATCCGAATTGAAAGGCCTCGGAAAAACCACGCCGCTGCTGCGTGCTGGCTCTTTTACCGTAGGGACCCATAACATTTTTAGCCATGTTAGAAAAATCCACATGCGGCTCGAGTATCGCGGTAATTTGCGCAAAAAATACCTGCTCGTTGGCCGGATACCCACCCCGATACTGGCTGATCGTATCGACCAGCGCGACGGTCACTTGGTCGACCTGCTGAAATGGATCCAAGTTCGTCGAAACCACTTTAGGGAGCGCATTTAACACTCCAGCTTTGGCGCTCGGCACCGCAGCTGTGCTAGCAACGCCAGCTACCTCACCTGCGAACCCCTCAGCTTTTACAACGGCATTGGCGGTCGTCTGGAGCCCAGCTTCACCCAACTCAATAGACCGCTCCTCTGCCATCACGGCGCCAGAGGCCGCGCCCAAAAACCATATCAACATCACAACATATTGCATCAAATACACCCCACAGTAAGACCCTAATTCGGTACCACTCAATAGACGCCGCCAAAAATAACCGCAACGGAAACAAAAAATAGCGTGTTCTACTGACTTTATATACTAATCATTATACCATTCTGCGTCATATAAAAAAAACTTAACGATCCTCACTCCGGAGACCCAATGATTCCTATATTACTGCCATCGCTTGCCCTTATAACAGGCATTGTCGGACTGCTATTGGGAGCCGATAAGTTCGTCGCCGGCGCCGCCGCCGCCGCGCGCAATTTCGGCATTTCCGCAATGGTGATCGGCCTCACGGTGGTCTCCATCGGCACCTCGGCACCAGAAATTATCGTTTCGTTCAATGCCGCTCTCGACGGCGCTGGCGAACTCGCGGTCGGCAATGCGATCGGCTCTAATCTGGCCAACATCGGACTGGTACTTGGCATCACCGCGCTGATCGCACCGCTGCCAGTCAGTCGGCACCTACTGCGAGAAGAGAGTCCGGTGCTGCTGGTTATAACCGCGCTCGCCGGACTCTGCCTCTACGATGGCGCCCTCAACCGCGTAGAGAGCGTGTTACTTGCGCTGCTGGTGATACCGCTACTGGTTTTGGTGGTCAAATACAAGCGCGAACAGGGCGATGACGACAGTTCAGAAAGTGGCAGCAGTGACGATAGTGAAATCCCAGGGCTCAGTTCAAATGCCGCGGCGCTGTGGTTTTTAGGCGGCCTCGTCCTGTTGTTGGTGAGCGCTAGAATCACCGTTTGGGGAGCGCGCGAAATCGCCGTTATTTGGGGCATCAGCGACTTGGTCATTGGCCTGACCGTGGTGGCGATTGGCACCAGTCTACCGGAACTCGCCGCCTCAGTGGTCAGCGCCCTCCGCGGCCACCACGACATTGCGGTCGGCAACGTTTTCGGTTCCAATTTGTTTAACCTCATGCTGGTCATGACAACCGCCGGCGCCATCGCGCCAATAGAACTCAGCGCCGAAGTGTTTTTACGCGACTATCTGAGTATGGCTCTGATGACCGTTATGCTAATATTATTTGTGGCCTTGGCGCTTCGCAGGGGTAGCACTGGCGAACGGCGCGCACTGATCTCGCGGCCCCTAGGCGCGGTTTTGCTGGCCGGCTATATAGGCTATTATGGTGTTCTATGGATAACGCTGTCGACGGGTTAGTCGCTGCTAATCGCGCAGAGTGGTCACCAAGTAGATTGGCGGCGCACTCATTTTTTGATGAAAATTAATAGACTACGCCCATGACATCGACGGACTATCGCAGTTCTGCTGCTCGGACCATACGCTTAGAAACCGACGCCATCGCCGCTATGGCCGCGACAATAGATGATCGTTTTGACCAAGCATGCGAACTTCTTCTGGCCTGCAGCGGTCGCGTCGTGGTCACCGGCATGGGCAAATCGGGCCACATTGCTAACAAAATAGCTGCCACCCTCGCCAGTACCGGCACCCCGGCGTTTTTTGTGCACCCCGGCGAAGCCTGCCATGGCGACCTCGGGATGATCACGCGCAACGACGTGGTTATTGCCATTTCTAGCTCCGGTTCAACCGTAGAAATTGTCACCTTGCTGCCCTTGATCAAGCGACTCGGCATCCCCTTGGTTAGCATGACCGGCAATCCCGATTCGGCTCTAGCCGAGGCCGCTACCACCAACCTCAGTATCGAAGTGGCGCGCGAGGCATGCCCGCTCAATCTCGCGCCTACCACCAGCACCACGGTAACCTTAGTACTTGGCGATGCGCTCGCCATCGCCCTGCTCGAAGCACGCGGATTTAGCGCCGAAGATTTTGCCTTTTCACACCCCGGCGGGGCCCTCGGTCGCAAGTTACTGCTGCGCGTGGAAGACATTATGCACAGTGATCACCAAGTGCCGCAGGTGATCGCTTCGCAGCCCGTGCGTGACGCACTCGTCGAGATGACGGCAAAAGGCTTTGGCATGACCGCAATAATCGACGATCGACAGCGCCTAGTCGGGGTTTTTACCGACGGCGATTTGCGTCGAATGGTCGACCAAGGGGTCGACATCGACAGCAGTACGATGCAGCAAGTGATGTCGATCCAACCAAAAACCGTGCGCGGTGAGATCCTTGCAGCCGAAGCGCTTAAAGTCATGGAAGACCTATCGATCACGGCTTTGTTGGTCGAGAATCACGAGCAGCGCGCAATCGGCGTGTTGCATATGCACGATCTACTTCGCGCCGGAGTGGTCTAAAGGTGTCTATCAGTCAGCGCATAATCCAGTCTGTCCCCTCCACGGTCCGCGATGCAGCGGCAGACATTCGACTGCTATTGGTTGATGTCGATGGCGTGCTAACCGACGGTAAACTCTATTACGGCAACGCCGGCGAAGAGTTAAAAGCGTTCAACATCCAAGACGGCCTCGGCATCAAACTCCTAAAAACCGCCGGCATCGAGGTGGGTATTATTACCGGCCGAGTATCAAAACTACTCGAGCGACGCGCCAAAGAACTCGGAATGCATCCGGTGATTCAAGGTCGCGAGGATAAATTGCAAGCGCTGGACGAGCTAGGCGACCAATATGCGCGGCACGAAATCGCTTTTGTCGGCGATGACTTACCGGATATGGCAGTGATAGGTGCGGTCGGTCTCGGGCTTTGCGTCGCCAACGCCAACGCCGCGGTAGTCGATTGTGCTGATTGGCAAACCAAGGCCGCAGGCGGTTCTGGCGCGATTCGCGAAGTCGCCGAAATGCTGCTTGCGGCGCAGGGAAAACTCGACGCGCTGCTGGCGGCCTACCGATGATTAAACCGTTCGTACTGATGGCGACCGCGGCGATCATGATCGCAAGTTTTTTATTGATCTGGGATTCGCCACCGGAATCCTTTTTGCGCCAACCCAGTGGGCAGGTCGAACAGACGCCAGTGGCCGACAGTTATATGCATGATGTTCAAATGCGTACTTTTTCGGCAAGCGGCGTGCAACAGTTTGCCATCCTTGCCGAGCAGATAAACCTGTTTACCGGTAAAGAGGAAGTCTATCTCGTCAAACCGCTGATATCGAGTCGCGAAAATAGCCCCGACCAATTGTCGATTACAGCGAGCCTAGGCGTGCTAGATCGCGCCAAAAATCGCTTCATGTTGAGCGGTGATGTGCGTTTAGAGACCTACCAGCCACCGCGCACCACTGTTCTAACGACCGACCAGTTGAGCTACTTTGGCGATACGGGCCTTGTCACAAGCGAGGCGCTTTTCGAGCTCACCAACCTACAAGCAAGGATTCGCGGCAAGGGTCTGACAGCCGATACACAGAACCGCATCTACCGGTTCGAAGAGCAAGTGAGTGCGGTGTATGACGTTCGCTAAATGCGCTATGGCGCTATTCGCCGGGAGCGTCCTATGGCCACTGGCTTCCGCAGCGCAGCCCCTAAAGAGTCAAGCGCCGATCGTTATCGACGCGGATAGTGGCGTACGCAACGAGCGTACCGGCGTCACCGAATACATCGGCAACGTCAACATTGCCCAGGGAGATCTATCGATAGCTGCCGACCGCGTGACCATCCTCTATCAAGATAACCAAGTCGCCACGATCCGCTGCGAGGGCGATCCTGCCATCTTTAGGCAACACGTCGACGTCGACAACGATCACTTGGTCGGCATGGCGCAATCGATCGACTACTCGCTCCTCCAACAGACCATCGACCTTACCAGTAATGCGTCGCTGTCGCGTAACGGCACCAACCTCAAAGGCGACACCATCCATTACGACTTAAAAAATCAAATATGGCGCGCGCGTGGTAACGATACCGCCGATCAAAAGCGTATCCAATTGGTGATTCCACCCTCCACGTCGATCGATCCAGAGACCTCTGTCGAACGCGACGCAACGGATACCCAGCCATGAAAATGTTAGAAGCGCACAACTTGGCAAAGTCATACGCCAAAAGACCGGTGGTCAAAGACGTCTCCCTAACGGTCAAACAAGGCGAAATTGTCGGTTTACTGGGCCCCAATGGCGCCGGTAAGACCACCTGTTTTTATATGCTGATTGGCCTGATTGAGCAGGACAGTGGCCGCATCACTGTCGATGGCGAGGACATTGGAACGCTGCCGATGCACGGGCGCGCTCAACGCGGCCTCGGCTATTTACCCCAAGAGCCGTCAATCTTTCGCAAACTCAGCGTCGAAGACAATATTTTGGCCATATTGCAAACCCGTCGCGACCTCAACCGGCAAGACCGTCGGCGGCGGCTCGAGCAACTGATGGAGGAACTGAACATAACCCACCTCAGAAAAAGCCTGGGCATCAGCCTCTCGGGTGGTGAGCGGCGGCGCGCAGAAATAGCCCGAGCACTGGCCACCGAGCCGAAATTTATCCTGCTCGACGAACCCTTCGCCGGCGTCGACCCAATATCGGTCAACGACATAAAAACCATTATCCGCTATCTTAGCCAACGCCAAATCGGCATTTTAATCACCGATCACAACGTCCGAGAAACGCTCGATATTTGCCAGCAAGCTTATATCATGGGCGAGGGGAAGGTCATCGCCAAAGGCTCACCCGAGCACATTCTGGAGGATCAAATCGTCCGTCAAACCTACCTCGGCGAGCACTTCAGCTTATAGTCACTCACTACCCCTGTAACAACGCGAGGATTGCCAATGCCCTACCCCGGCTACCCGCATAACTGGATACCCAAGCAATCCAGCAAGATCCCCCGAAATGCCATGCGCTGACAATGACCGGCGACTAATACCTACAACACCGCTGGTAGTCGAACTTTTATCAATGTATGGGATGCGATGCTCGGGGATTTTCGCCTCGATCTAGAGGCTACTAGTGGCTGCTCGTCGACATGCGACAGATGCGTTTGCAGGCGGCGGTTCAGTCACTCGGCTAAAGAATACCTTAAAAAAATCCAATAGAGCGTCCGGTAGGATACTAAGACCTTACTTCTGCGCCGAAAAATGGCGCTATGAAAATAGATCATTGCCATTTGAGGTGGTTCGGCACTAAACTTGCATAAATATCTCAAGAGTTACGTTGTCTTTAATGAGACCCGGTTTACAGCTTAAAATTAACCAACAGCTGACGATGACGCCGCAGCTCCAACAGGCCATTCGCCTGCTGCAACTGTCGACGCTCGAGCTCCGCCAAGAAGTGATAGAGCAGCTCTACAGTAATCCGTTACTGGAGTTGGAAGACGAGGACAACCGCGAACTCAACGCTGCCGAACAACAGACCTCGGTGAACGAACAATCCAATGCGCCAGACGGCCTCGAGACCGCCGAAGTGAATCAAGAGCAAGCGCTCAATGAGGACGTTTTAAACGACTCTAACAACCTGTTGGCGTCGGCCACCGAAGATACGCCGGACCACCAATGGGACGAGGATCTAGCCACCGACCTGCCGGTCGACGCCAATTGGGATGATGTATACAGCTCGTCGGCGGCGGGAAGCGGTGGCGGCGAAATTGATTTAGAGCAGGTCTATCAAGTCACCGAGTCCCTGCAAGACCATTTGCATTGGCAGTTGAATTTAACGCCGTTCTCGGACCGAGACCGACAGATTGCGACTGTTTTAATCGACTCCATTGATGCCAATGGATTGCTCTGCGAAGACGTCTTTTCGATCACCGACCACCTGCGATACGAAGCGGGTGAGGAGGTACTTCAGCAGGACGAAATCATCGCCGTACTGCATCGACTTCAACAGTTCGATCCAGCCGGTGTATTCGCCAGGGATATCCGCGAGTGTCTGTTAATCCAAATCAATCAACTATCGCCTGAAATCCCGTTCGTAGAACAGGCTCGGCGCTTAATAAACGATTTTTTGCAGGACATTGCCTCCACCGATCAACTCAGATTGTGTAAAAAGACCGGCTACAGCCGCGACGAATTGCAGGGCGGGATGCTGCTAATACGCAACTTGAACCCGCGTCCCGGCGAGGCGCTTTCAAACCAAAATATCGATTACATCGTGCCCGATGCGTTCGTCGAAAAGGTCGATGGGCGCTGGCGGGTGCGCCTCAATGACGCCAATATGCCACGCCTGCGAATCAATGACTCATACAGCCACCTGATCAAGCGCTCGGATACCAGCGACGACAACCAGTATCTGAAAGACAATTTGGCCGAGGCGCGCTGGTTCCTGCGCAGTCTCGAAAGCCGCAATGAAACCTTGATGCGCGTCACCATGACCATCGTCGAGTTGCAACAGAGCTTTTTAGATCAAGGCCCGGTGGCAATGAAACCGATGGTGCTCGCCGACATTGCCAGCCGTCTCGAATTGCACGAATCGACCATTTCTAGAGTCACAACCACCAAATATCTGGCAACACCGCAGGGCGTTTTTGAACTCAAGTATTTTTTTTCCAGCCACGTCGGCACCGCCGGCGGCGGAGAGTGTTCATCGACTGCTGTTTGCGCTATCCTGAAAGCTATGATTGGCTCAGAACCACCTTCCAAACCCCTCAGTGACAGTAAGCTGACCGCTCTGCTCGAAGAACAGGGCATTCGGGTTGCCAGACGCACCGTCGCCAAGTATCGAGAGAGTCTGGGGATTGCCTCCTCCAGCCAAAGAAAAAGATTCGAAAATACCTTATAAAAGGATGATCGTATGCAAATGACTATCAGTGGACACCACCTCACGATTACCGATCCAATACGCGATTATGTAACGGCTAAATTATCCAAGCTAGAACGACATTACGAACAAATCACTCGCGTTACGGTGATTTTAACCGTTGATAAACTGGTGCAAAAAGCGGAGGCCACCGTGCACGCAACGGGTGCTGACTTGTTTGCCAACGCCGAACACGAAGATTTATACGCGGCCATAGACGCACTCTCCGATAAGCTCGACCGGCAAATCATCAAACACAAAGAAAAACACCGAGGTCATTAACACCCGCAATGAAAATCTCTGATGTATTAACCCCGGAAATGGCCCGTTGCGATGTTTCTGGCAGCAGCAAAAAGAAAGTGCTGGAGAACCTTGCCGAATTGATTGCCCAACAACTCGGTGGCGACGACGATCAGGCGGATGCGCTGTTTCAAAGCATGGTGGCGCGCGAGCGCTTGGGTAGCACCGGTATTGGCGAGGGCGTTGCGATTCCGCACTGCCGCGTCAATGGTATCAAGCGGATCTGCGGTTGCCTGGTAAAACTCGACCTATCGATTGATTTTGATGCCTTGGATGACCAACCGGTGGACTTAATTTTTGCTTTGGTGGTGCCCGAAGAACAGAACGATGAACATCTCGCGACGCTGGCACGGGTAGCGGCAATGTTGCAACAAGACAGCGCTCGCGAACGCTTGCGAGCCTGCCGTAATGATCAGCAATTGTTCGATACCGCAATCCAGATAGAGCGCAATAACTAGTCATGCGCCTAGTGGTCATTAGTGGTCACTCCGGATCGGGTAAAACCTCTGCACTCAACGTCCTCGAAGACATCGGCTTTACCTGCATCGACAACCTGCCCGCTAGTTTATTGCGTAACTTAATCACCGAATTACGTGCCCAACCGCTAGCGGATGAAAAAAAATTGGCGGTGGGAATCGACGCCCGAAACCTAGTTGGCGACCTCGCCACCATCCCGGAGATCCTCCGCGAAATAGAAATTGGCGGCGTCGACGTCAGCGTCATCTTTATGTATGCCCGGCGCACCGATTTAGTCAGACGGTTTAGCGAGACACGACGCAAACACCCATTGAGCAGCGATAGCGTGAGCCTGATTGGCGCGATCGAGCTAGAGGAAACGCTGCTCGCGCCGATTGCTAGTATTACCGACCGCAAGGTCGACACCACTGGTTTATCTCTGCATCAGTTGCGCGACCTGATCAAGAATATTATTGCGCCCGACAACCCTGAATACATGTCGATCCTATTTGAATCGTTTGGCTTCAAACGCGGTTTACCGGAGGATTCAGATTTTATCTTTGATGTCCGCTGCCTTCCCAACCCCTACTGGAAAATTGAGTTGCGCAACCAGACCGGTCTCGATAGCGGCGTCGTCGAGTTCCTTGAATCGCAGGTCGATGTCGCCGCCATGGTCGCCGATATTATCGGTTTGTTAACCCGCTGGATTCCCAAGTTTCAAGCCAATAACCGCAGTTACCTAACCATTTGCATCGGCTGTACTGGCGGGCAGCATCGCTCTGTCTACATCGCCAATAGGCTCCACGAGCACTTCTCTCAACTGCATCCCTACGTGCAGATTGAACACAAGGAACTGACTTTGGATCGGATGAGCCCACAATGATTCGCCAACAACTGACAATTGTAAACAAATTAGGATTACACGCGCGAGCGGCCACCAAATTAGCGCGTTTAACCGGCGGTTTTGCCTGCCAGATTCGCGCCGGTAAGAGCCCCCCACTGATCGATGCCAAGAGCGTTATGTCGCTGATGCTGTTGGCCGCGAGTCAGGGTACTGAACTGGTGTTCGAGTTCGAGGGCGACGACCAAGACCAAGCCCGCGACGAAGTAGAAAAATTGATCGCCAATTATTTTGACGAGGGTGAATAGGCGTTTTGTTCCATCGAGCTATTTGACGCCAAGGCGCTATGTTATCTGACTGATCTGTTTTAACTAATACTTTACTGTTAATTCATAGATCTGTTTTAACTGATGTAGCGGTTTTGACTGATGTAGCTAGGAGTGCGCGGCAGAGATCGTTAATATAGACGCTCTGGAGTTGTAGTGTTGGTCGCGGAGCGCATCATGGTCACATCCACCGAAAATATTAACCTGCTGACCATTTTAGGTCACGCCATCGACTCCGGCACGCTCAATCGCGCGCGCGAAATTCTCAACCACCTGTCGCCACCGGATATTGCGCACGAACTCGAAACAGCTCCACCTAAGTACCGCCACGTGCTCTGGGAATTGATCGAGCAACAAAATAGCGGCGCGGTGCTGCAGGAATTATCCGACGATATTCAAGTCGAATTTCTCAACCAAATGAACGGCAGTGAAGTCGCCTCATTGACCGCTGGCCTAGACGTCGACGACGTCGTCGATATTTTGCAACAGTTGCCAGGTCAAGTGGTCTCAGAGGCCTTACAGTCGATGTCGAAGCAGGACAGACTACGTGTTGAGTCAGTACTTACTTACGACGAAGAGACCGCCGGTGGTATGATGGATACTGAGGTCATCACAGTACGCGCAGACATAAGCCTCGACGCGGTATTGCGCTATCTGCGCCGACATCAGGAGATACCCGACGTCACCGACAATTTGTTCGTGGTCGATCGAAAGGATAAATTTCTTGGCCTGTTGCCACTGGGTAAACTATTGACGTCAAGTCCGACGGCCATGGTTGAAGACGTTATGGACACTGCGGTGCAACCCGTCCACGTCAATTTAACCGATTCTGATGTCGCGCAATTATTTCAACGCCAAGACTTGGTCTCAGCCCCCGTGGTGGACGATGAAAACCATCTACTCGGCCGCATCACTATCGATGACGTGGTGGATGTCATCATCGAAGACGCCGACCAGTCGCTGCTCGCCATGGGTGGACTCACCACCGGCGAGGACACCTTTGGCTCCATCTCACGCACAGCGCCACGCCGAGCAGTCTGGCTGGGCGTCAACTTGGTCACAGCGATACTCGCCTCGACCGCAATTAGCCTATTTGAAGCCACTCTGGATAAGGTCGTAGCGCTGGCTATTTTAATGCCCATCGTCGCCAGTATGGGCGGCGTCGCCGGTAGCCAAACCCTGACATTGGTGATTCGCGGGATGGCTCTCGGGCAGGTTGAGCGCGGCAATATTGGATGGTTGTTGAGTAAAGAGTTCGCCGTTGGCGCGCTCAATGGCTTGCTCTGGGCGGTGGTCATGGGCTGCGTTGTCTCGCTGTGGTTTGGCGACTGGAACATGGCACTGGTCATCGGTTTGGCCATGGCCATTAATATCACCTCGGCAGCACTCGCAGGTACACTGTTGCCGGTCTTGCTGCGCGCCATGTCGATCGATCCGGCGCTGGCCGGCAGCGTCATCTTAACGACGATCACCGACATTGTTGGTTTTGTCTCGTTTCTCGGTCTCGCCACTTGGCTATTAATCTGATGGAGGATTCCCACATCGACAACCCACCCGAGACGTTAGATGACCCGAGCAAATCGCAGCGAAAACGGGATATGCTCGCCCTTCAAGCCCTCGGCAGACAGCTCGTCGACCTCGCCGACGGCACGCTAAAAAAGCTCGAGCTACCCGAATCACTAGCGGAAGCGATTAGCGAGGCGCGCAAGCTAAAAAGCCGCGAGGCGAGGCGGCGTCATTTGCAACTGATTGGCAAATTGATGCGCACCGTGGACGTTGAGGCATTGACACTCGCGCTCGAGCGCATGGACCACAAATCGCCAGCTAACCAGCGACAGATAAAAAAATTAGAAAAATGGCGAGACCGTCTATCGAGCGGAGACAGCGCCCTGATCGAAGACATCATTGAGCAGTATCCAAGCGCCGACCGACAACAGTTGCGCAACTTACAGCGTCGCGCTGTGCATGAAGACAGCCCAGAAAAAATGTCCGCAGCCCAGCGCAAGTTATTCGCCTACCTCAGGCAATTGTAATTCTCTTAGAGAAGAGCGCAGAGGAGAGAAAAATACGCCGATCAGTCTAACTCGGGCGTCACCGCCTCTTCTGGTTCTGGCTCGAGCGCAGCGGCAAAAATCTTGTCGACCTTAATATCTATTTCATCCCAAGGCCCCGAAAGCTTGTAGCTAATACTCGACAGTCGATCGACCTGCTTTTCAACCAGTTTGCCGGTCAGATAAACTCCCAAGGCGGCCGGTAATCCGCCAATCAGAGCCCCGACCCAAGGTAGATTTGTCGCTACCGGCAGCGTTGCCACTAATTGACCGTCGATGGTCTCCTCGACTAAGTCAAAGTCGCCTGCCATACTCATTCGTCCCGAGGGCATACGCATCCTCAACGGCTCTGCCAACTGCGCCATACCGCGATCAAAGGCAAAGCGTCCGGCGAGGCTGTTGTAACTCAAGTTTTGCCCAACCACATCGGAAAAATCTAACTGCAAGCGCCGCAACCAGTTGGCAAAGTTCACCAGACTGATCATTTTCAATGCCACATCTGCGCCACTGGCAGATTTATAAAAACTGCCGCTATTCAGCTCGAAGCTAAAATCGCCGCTGATATTGTCGCGCCCATAGCGCCACGGTTGGGCTGGCCAAGTGAGATCAAAAACCAGACTTCCAGATTCACTATCGGCAATTTTTGGTAGTCGGAACTGCTTGAATACCGCGCCTATATCGCCGACTACCACCGGACCTATCAATCGACTCGAGTAATTTTGGCCGTCGAAACCCCAAAAGAATTCGATCGGCGGCAACGTCTCATCTGCACCCATCTGCAGACCAAAAATATCACCCTCGATATCGGCAAATACCGCGCCAGAAATCTCCGAACGCAAATCAAACGCCAGCTCCCCCCAGCGATCGCCGTCAACCCATAGCTGCTCGATCTGAACACCCATATCGAGAAATTCGCGTGGATCAAAGCGACTTTTTAGCGCGTCGTCTGCAAACAAATTTTCTTTAAACGTCAATCGTGACAAGCGTAAATTCGGTGGCTTTTTAAAGTCGCTGTGCAATGTCAAAAGACCGTCGGCCACATCGCTGCGAAAGGCCACATGGGTATCATTTTGGTGTTGCGTGATCACTGCCTCGATCTCGTTCAAGGCGGTTTCTGCGAAGATTGCCGTGTCGAATCTTAGATCGACCCGTGATTCCCAGTTGCGCACAGCGTCGCCGCGCGAAGGCCGATTGACTAACGTTTTGCGGTGGCTGTCAATCAACTGCACCAAGGGTTGCCAGAGTGCCAGGTCGGTATCTGCCAAATAACCCGCAAACAACATCTGCCCTGATTCTGGAAGCGCCATGGCGCGGTCATAACCGACCCATCCACGATCAAAAAGACCGTCCTCAAAGCGTGTATCTATCACCAGCTTATCGCCTAATGCACCCTTGACCCGTTCTATCTTTTTGCCGAAATCAATGCGTATGTCGAGCGTTCGCTGCTCGTTAGCGGCTTTGCCTAGAGGTGCGGGCAGCGCAATCGACGTGCCCAGCATATCGCCGGTAAGTTGCAAACTAGCGCCTATGCTGTTGGCATCGGTGGCTTGGGGAATACGCAACAAACCCTCAACTGGGATACTGCCCTCGAGCAACCCCTGCCATGGGAAATCGATTAGTTGAGCGATCTTTTCCGGCTGAATACGGCTTTTGAGCGCTATCGTCTGGTCGCCATTGTCACGCGCTAACTTCGCCGTCAAGGGACGCCCCCAAAACCTGCCAACCAGTTCGTCGGACTGAAAGCCGACATCGGAGTCAAAGCGCAAATTACCGAAGATTTCAGTAATCCCCAGTGCGCTGTTGGGGATGATGAGTTGGCCGTCCAACAGCGCGGTCGAGGCACGATAAAATCCTCGGTTAGAGCTATTTTTTGGTTTATTCGTCGATGCCAGTGGAATATTTAGAGACAATTGCGTGGTTTGTTGACCTTGGTATTGCCAGTCCACCAAGGGCCCCATCGAGGGCTGCAGCGGCGACCGACTCAACACTCCGATCGCAGCACCTATAGTGGAGGAAAGCTGCGCGTCAACGACCACCTGCGCGCCAACACTGGGATTGGCATTGGTGTATTCAACCTCGACATTCTGTATCGATAGCTGGTCAATGCGAGCGCCATCTATGGTCGCCTGCACGTGGCTGTCATCAACCAGCACCACGCCTTGGGCATGGGTTACTCTGGGCCAATCTGGATGATAGTTGAGCGCTGCATTTTCAACGTTTAAATAAAGCTGACTGGTTCGCGAAATGCTCGTCCCGCGGGGGTTCCCAGTGCGTAATGCAAAGCCAAATTCGCGTAAATCGGAGTCGACAACCGCATCGACCAACCATTCTTTCAATTTCGGCGACAATTTTTCCGGCAGATACTTGGGGTAGTGTTCGGCATCCATGTCGCTGCCGCCGATCAGTAACTGAACCTCTGGTGCTGCGCCATTGCTAGGAATTAGCGAGCGCGTCGAAAACTGTATGCTCACTAGCCCGGCATCGACGGCCACCTGCATCACGTCGCTGCTGATGGTGAGCGCCTTTAAAGCCGGCACCCAAGATAGCGACATCTGACCTTTGAGCGCATCCACAGTAAGGGCTGCCGGATAGATATTGGCAAAGTCGATGGTAAAACCATCGCGATCATCGATGTTTATCCTTGCGCTATGATCGCGGATTTGAAATTCACCGTCTATTCCGGCGAGACCCGGAATTCCCCGGGTCGATAGACTATGAACACCTTGCAAGCGACCCTCAGCAAAGTATTCTCCGGCCTTTTTACCGATGCGTAAATCATCCAGCACGCCCTTAAGAGCCAGGCTTTCCAACCAAGCAGGCAGAACGTCACTGCCAACCCACACCTCGGTTAGTAAGGTGCTGACCGAATCCAGCTCAAAGCGCTCGACAGCCAGCATAAAATCTTGCCGATTGGCGCCGACGCTCTGTGAAAAAAGCATGTTGACCGGTTGGATGGCGATGTCTTCACGGGTAAATTTAAGGCCTTGCAGGCGCACGCCCCAATCGACCCCAGGGGTATACCAGCCGGTAATATCAGTACCTATATCATGAAACGATGGCAGCTCCGCTTGGCCCGCCAGCGCTAAGTGACCAATCGCCACACGACCTTCAAAATCGGTTGCACCACCGGGCTGCACGTCAAACCAAATTTCGCCATTGGCGTGAGCATCGAGGTTGGCAACACGCGCAAACAACTGCGGTAGTAGCTGTTGCGCCAGCTGCAGATAAGGCTGTTGCAGATCGAACTGCTCTATCTTGATATAACCATCCGCGTCAAAGGTTTCCAGGTCGAGGGGATCGCCGCGACCTTCAACAATGACGTAGGCGGGTTTTTCCTGATCGCTCATCGATAAGGACAACTCAGCGCGATGAAAATTAGAATCATTGTCCAGCCGCAAAGCGCTGCCACCGACACGAAAAGATTGTCCGGAATAAAATCGAAAATCAATGCTGATATGGTCTACTGAAATCGAGCGACTGTAAAAAAGCGGCTCTAAGATAACGCTTAACTCTGTGTCCCCATCGCCAGACAGGCCCATCAATTGCCAATTGCCGCGGTCATCCTCCTCGAGGGTAAGGTCGAGTCGGTCGATAGCAAACTCGCGCCAGATAGGGTTTAGATGTTGCAGACTGCGAAATAGGTCGAGATCAGCGCGCCCACCGCGAATCACCATGCCGGGCTCGGCATACTTTGCGCCGAGCTGAATTTTATCGATCTCTACGATCGGCGTCAGACCGGTCCACTGCGCAGACAGCGTTCCCAATTCGACAGCGAGGCCGAAATTTTCTGTGGTAAATGTCTCTATACGCTGTCGGTGGTCATCGATATTTGCCACCGAGTGTCGGCCGATAAGCGCCAGTACCAGTGCTAACACTATCATCAATACCGCCGAAATCACTGCGATACGCAGCGTAATGGCGACAATTCTAGTGAAAGCAATCATAGTAACTCGGTATCTCTACGGGCGATATTTCAGGTTATTTTAGCGTTAGCAACGAGCACTGTAGGACTCTGTCACCGACAAAAATTCACCGGCAAAACCATACATACAGCCAGAAAAAAACGGCCAGTGGCGACAGCTAGACAAAACGTTCTCGCACGCGCCAGTATGCCATCTGCGGCAGATAAATGTGCGCGTTATTTCTCAAATTGGTAAACAATGACGGCGCTGGAGGCTGGCCACTCGGCAACCTCACATCTTCAAACGGTGGTCAATCCAGAGACGCCCAGACGGGGACATGGAACAGTCGCAGTAACTGGTGGGTTAAGTCGATCGGCAGTCCAACCACGCCGCTGTAACTGCCCTCTAAGTGCTCGATAAAGACGCCACCAAAACCCTGAATAGCATAACCACCGGCCTTGTCCATAGGCTCCCCAGTCCGCACATAATCGCGACACTCGCAGGCCTCTATACAGCGAAACGTGACTTCGCTCACCGACACCCTGCTAGCGCTGGTAACGCCATCGGTTACCGCCACTGCGGTCACCACCGAGTGCTTACGCGCTGAAAGCGCCGTCAACATCGACCGCGCCTCATCGGCATCGCTCGGCTTGCCAAAAATCTGTTGCCCCAAAACCACCGCGGTATCGGCTCCCAGCACGGGTGTGTTTGACCAACTCAGCGCGAACCCTCCTCGGGCCTTAGCTAAGGCTAGCCTAGAGACATAGTCTCGGGGTGTTTCAGCGGTTTGCAAAGACTCATCCACGCTGTTGGCTATCACCGAAAAATTGACGCCCATCTGGGATAACAGCTCTTTACGTCTGGGCGAGTTGGAAGCCAATAGCAGATCTACAGCAGTTTTTGGCATGCTCTATGTCTCTCGGGACAGACCGACAAATTTCTCCACCAACGGCAACATCAGCGCCGACATGAGCGCCATGCCAGGCAGGTAATCGAGCGCGATGGAAGAGCCCTGCAAATTAATCAAAACGGTTTGCGTAAAAGTCGCAAATAAACTCACACCAAATACCACCAAAAGGCGATAGAGCAGCGCAAAATAGCGGGTCCATCGGCTGAGTAACACCAAAAGGGTTCCACACAGGGTAAATACCAGCATGAAATGCCCCACAGTGGTGCCGAAAACGCCGTCGGCAAACAATCCCACCGTCGCCGCAAAAATCACGCTAAATTGATCCGGCTGATTAATCATCAACACTATAACGATGACCAGAATAAAGTTGGGCTTCCAATCCACCCAGCCACCGTATGCGGGGACTAATTGCAGTACAGTGGCGATCAACAAGGCGTATAAGATCGTCCCCAAGCGCGTCGAGACATCCATCAATCTAGTCCATCGCGATTATTTGAATCAGACGTAAATACCAACAATAAATGCGTGCTTCTATCCAATAGTGCCGAGGGATCGACCTGGATATCCATAAATACCGATCCAGGTTTCTGCTCGATGTTCGATACTATACCGACCGGATAGCCGGCCGGAAACCGTCCTCCCAATCCAGAACTCAACAGCTGATCACCGAGTTTGATGTCGGCGGTGGGCGAGACATAGCGCAGATTCAGGCGATTAAAATCAGCGGTGCCCTCGGCAATTGAGCGAACTCCATTTCTAAGCACCTTGACCGGCAGTGCATGACTGCCATCGGTAATCAGCAACGCCACGCTGTGGGAGTCAAATACTGTCACCAACTGGCCCATCAAACCCTCGGAATCGAGCAGTGGTTGGCCGACATAGGCACCGTCGTCAGCGCCGCGATCGATGGTTAAAGTATGCCGTTGCGGTGTCGGAGAAATGCCGATCACTTGCGTCACCAGAACACTGTCGATCAGCAGTTCAGAGGCATTCAACAACTGTAACAAGCGTAAATTCTCGGCGGCCAATTCCGACATGCGTTGCAGTCGCCCGCGGTATATCAGACGCTCTTGACGAAGTCGTTTGTTATCGTCTATTAGTTGTTCTTTGCTGGCTAGATTGAGATCGCTCCACTGTTGAATATTGCGCGGGATGTTGCCGATCCAATTGAGCGGGCGGAGTACATAATCGGCACCCATGCGGAGCGGTTGCAACCAGGTGGTCGAGCGGTCGACGATCATCAGTGCCGTGGCGATCAGGCAAAGAATCAACATGCGTCGAAGAAGCGGCGAATACATCGTTATACGATCCTTGCGGATTATTCCATGGCTGCTGTCTGTGGATGCCGTTCACACCGCCACGAGCCTATATCTCGTGGGTCAAAGCATCCAACCTGTGGGTACTCATAAGATCGAGCGCCTCGCCGCCGCCGCGCGCCACGCAAGTGAGTGGGTCCTCGGCAAGAATCACCGGCAATCCGGTCTCAGAACTCAACAGGCGATCGAGATCACGCAACAGCGATCCGCCACCGGTAAGCACGATGCCGGTATCGGCGATATCAGAGGCCAGTTCCGGGGGCGACTGCTCGAGAACTCGTTTGACCGCGGTTACGATGCCGGCCAGTGGTTCCTGCAGTGATTCCAAAATTTCATCACTACTCAGGGTAAAACTGCGCGGCACACCCTCTGCGAGATTACGACCACGGACATCAATTTCGCGCACTTCCTCGGCCAAAAAAGCAGTGCCAACTTCAATTTTTACTCGCTCTGCCGTGCTATCGCCGATAACGCTGCCATACTTGCGCCGAACAAAGTTAACAATTGCCTCATCAAAGCGATCACCGCCGATGCGGACGGAATCTGAGAACACCACGCCATTCAGCGACAGTATGGCAATTTCGGTGGTACCACCGCCGATGTCAACAACCATCGACCCGACTGCTTCCTCGACCGGCAGACCGGCTCCGATAGCGGCGGCCATGGGTTCTTCGATCAAAAAGACCTCGCGCGCACCGGCGCTAAAAGCAGATTCTTTTATCGCCCGCTTCTCCACCTCGGTGGCCATGCAAGGGACGCAAATCAACACCCTTGGGCTCGGTGGCATAAAGTTGTTGGTAATCGCCGCCGAGTGTACTTTTTTGATGAAGTGTTGAAGCATTTTCTCAGTGACTTGAAAATCGGCAATCACGCCGTCTTTGAGGGGCCTAATAGCGGTGATATTGCCCGGCGTGCGACCCAACATTCGTTTGGCATCGATACCCACTGCCTCGACAATCTTTTGGCCTAAATGATGACGAATAGCCACCACAGATGGCTCGTTTAATACAATTCCCTTGTCACGCACATAAATAAGTGTGTTGGCAGTCCCCAAATCGATCGACAAATCGCTGGAGAAAAACCCTCGGATTTTTTTGAAAATCATGGAAAACCGGCCCTTTATACGGATATTCGAACGCGCTACATTAACCGCGCATAGTATATCCTTAAAAGATAACAGCGGGAAACTAACAGGGCAAGTGCGAAGTGGAGTTATGCGACAAAATATGCGTAATTAATGCACATATGTGTGGCATTGGCGGTGCAAGGGGCGGTAAGCAGCATAAATGTGCCAAATAGTCCATCGACATCGACATCGACACTTAACCTAAACCTGCCTTCTGTGATACCGTTACCGCCGTCGGAATAACCCCCTAATTCCAATCCCACGGACACCTTCATGAGCCTCGACAAAGACCAAATACACAAACTCGCCATGCTGTCGAGAATAGCCATCGACGAGGCGACTATCGAGTCGGTTGGCGAGCGCTTGAGCGCTGTGCTCGATCTCGTCGATCAACTGAAGGCGGCGGACACCTCCGGCGTTGAGCCCATGGCGCACCCGCTGCAGACGACACAAAAATTGCGCGATGATCTAGTCAGCGAACCCAACCACCAGGAAGCCTTTCAAACGCTGAGCGACAACATGCACGACGGCCTATATCTGGTGCCTAAAGTGATAGAATAAGAGTAACTTTTATGCACAACATGTCGATCGCCGAACTCGGCCTCGGATTGCGCTCGAAAACCTTTTCGAGCCGCGAACTAACTGAGCATTTTTTACGCCGTATCGCCACGCTCAATCCGCGCTATAACGCCGTAATTACGGTCACCGAAGAGAGTGCTCTGACCAGCGCCGAGCACGCAGATGAACGATTGCGCAATGGCGTAGGCACTGACCTATGCGGCATTCCGGTGCTGCACAAAGATATTTTCTGTACCCGCAACGTGCGCACCAGTTGCGGTTCAAAGATGCTCGATACATTTGTACCGCCCTACGATGCGACAGTGGTCGAGAACTTCGCCGACGCCGGTGCAGTCATGCTGGGCAAAACCAATATGGATGAATTCGCCATGGGTTCGTCCAACGAGACGAGTTTTTACGGCCCAGTCAAGAACCCCTGGGACATCACTCGTGTGCCCGGTGGATCGTCCGGTGGATCAGCTGCGGCGGTGGCCGCTCGCTTAGGTCCGGCGGCGACCGCGACCGACACCGGCGGATCGATTCGACAACCGGCTGCGCTCTGCGGTGTCAGCGGGCTCAAACCAACCTATGGTAGGGTTTCTCGCTGGGGTATGATCGCCTTTGCCTCGAGCCTCGACCAAGCGGGCCCGATCGCCAAATCCGCCGAGGACTGCGCCATCCTGCTGCAATGTATGGCCAGCTACGATCCTCGCGACTCGACCAGCGTCGAGCGTGCGGTCCCCAACTATCGAGCGACGCTCAACGATTCGGTGGCGGGCGTCAAGATTGGCATTCCCAAAGAGTACTTTTCAGACGGGCTAGACCCGAGTGTCGAGGCCGCGGTGATGGCCTCGCTATCGACCCTGCGTGAACTCGGCGCCGAGTTAGTCGACATCAGTTTACCCAATAGCCATCTTTCGGTACCCGCCTACTATGTGATCGCCCCCGCCGAGGCATCAGCCAACCTGTCCCGATTTGACGGCGTACGCTACGGTCATCGCTGTGATAACCCCGTGGACCTAGAAGATATGTACTGTCGTAGCAGAGCTGAGGGCTTTGGCGAGGAGGTACAAAGACGCATTTTGATTGGCAGCTACTGTCTGTCGGCGGGTTACTACGACGCCTACTATCGAAAAGCTCAACAGGTTCGTCAATTGATTCGTCAGGACTTTGTCCATGCCTTTGAACAAGTCGACATCATCATGGGTCCAACTTGCCCATCACCGGCCTTCAAATTTGGCGCCAAAGGTGATGACCCAGTGGCTATGTACCTAGAGGATATTTACACTATTGCCACCAATCTAGCTGGACTTCCCGGCATGTCGATACCCTGTGGATTGGTAAATGGCAATCCGGCCGGGATCCAATTGATCGGTAACTACTTTGACGAAGCGTCGTTATTGAACGTTGCCCATCGTCTGCAGCAGGCGACCGACTGGCACAAGTTACAACCCGGGGGACTCGATTGATGCAATGGGAAACCGTGATCGGCCTTGAGATTCACGTCCAACTGGCCACCGCGACAAAAATCTTTTCCGGCGCCAGCACCCGCTTTGGGGGAGCCGCCAACAGCCAGGCCTGCGCCATCGATCTGGCCATGCCGGGCACCCTGCCGGTTCTCAACGCGCAGGCGGTGGATTTTGCCCTGATGTTTGGGCTTGCCATCGACGCCGATATCCCGATGATATCGGTGTTTGAACGCAAAAATTATTTCTACCCCGACCTCCCAAAGGGATACCAGACGACCCAGTTGGACAAACCCGTTGTCGGTGCTGGTCGCGTCACAATAGAGACCGTAGACGGGGGTAGCAAGGAAGTACGAATCCACCACGCACATCTCGAAGAGGACGCTGGAAAATCGCTCCACGAGGGCGACTTCGGGAGCCAATATTCGGGTATCGATCTTAACCGAGCGGGTACCCCGTTGATCGAAATAGTCACCGAACCAGATTTATCAAACGCCACCGAGGCGGTGATATTTGCCAAAAAATTGCACGCACTGGTGACGTCGCTAGGGATCTGCGACGGTCGCATGGCCGAGGGTTCGTTGCGCTTCGACGTCAACGTCTCGGTGCGGCCCTTAGGCAGCGAGACGCTCGGCACCCGCACCGAGACCAAAAACCTCAATTCGTTCAAGTTTATGGAGGAGGCGATTGTTCGCGAAGTAGCGCGGCAGATCGATGTCCTCGAAGACGGCGGTAGCATTGTGCAAGAGACCCGTCTATACAATGGCGACACCAAGGTCGCCCGCTCGATGCGCAGCAAGGAAGAAGCCAACGACTACCGCTACTTTCCGTGCCCAGACCTTCTCCCCGTGGTGATCACCGAGGCGCGTTTACAACGCTTGCGAGACGCCCTTCCGGAATTGCCAGATGCGAGAGTCGCACGCCTGATTGAGCGCTACGCGATCGCAGCAAAGGACGCGCAGATACTCGCCAATGACGTTGCACTAGCAAACTATTTTGAAACCGTCACTGAGCATTGCGACGACCCACGACTGGCCGCCAACTGGACCACGGGGGACTTGATCGGGCGGCTCAATGGCGAGGGTCTAGAACTTGCCGAGAGCCCCATAAGTGCCGAGCAGTTGGGCATTTTAATCCAGCGAATCGGCGATCAAACGATCTCGGGTAAAATGGCCAAACAGGTGTTTGATGGCGTTTGGAGCGGCGCTGGCGAGGTCGACCAGATCATTAAAGAGCGTGGCCTCAAACAGGTCTCCGATAGTGGCGCACTAGAACAATTAGTGGCCGACGTTCTGGCCAAAAATCCGGTCATGATAGACCATTACCTTGCCACCGAAGAGGGCCGTCGCAAGAAAAAATTGGGTGGTTTTATGGGTCAAATTATGCAGGCCTCGAAGGGCCAAGCAAATCCCCAGCAAGTCAATCAGATACTTTTGGCTCAATTGCAAAGCCTTATCGGATCACGCGGAGACTAAGCCACCCATGAGCGCGAAAAAAGACAAGCAAAAAATCCTCGGCGAAGTGTTCGACGACCAACGAGTTCGCAACTTTCTTGAACTGCAACCACCTGCCGGTGTCGACCGCGACTTTCATCTAATGGAGCGCGCTTATCGCAGCATGAACATTGACAATTTTGCTACCTTTATGGATTTCTTTTGTGCCGCCGGGCACCGCGTAGAGGCCCAGAGCAACGACGGAAAAACGCTGCTACAGATCGTGCTCGAGCACCGGCTCGGCCAACCTTATGCAGAGATTCTCGGTGCCCATGGCGCGCAGACGACAGCAGTCGCCCAGAGCAGCCCATAACCCGCAGTGGGCACGACCAAGCGTATAATCATAAAGAATTAATAATTAAGCACAGTCAGATTTTGTTATGCTAAAATCTCGAATTGAGCAATGTC